>DEGR01000033.1:0-1298 GCA_002351535.1 Lachnospira sp. UBA2821 | reverse complement strand
ACATTAATCCCGGCAGTAACGAGTCTGTTGTAAATTCAAGCAGAGTATTACATGGCTATAGAACATTTGTGGAGACAACGCGTGCATACATAGAAGAAGATATGGAGATAGAAAAAGCCGTAAGTATGTCCGTTGATAAATGTATAAGTCAGGGAATACTGTCAGACTTTTTCATTAATCGTAGAAGGGAGATAGAGAAAGTGGCAGCATTGGATTTTACATTTGAAAGAAGAGAAAAGCTGATAGCGAGGGATAATTATGAAGAGGGCAGAAGTGCAGGCATAAAGGAAGGAAAGAAGGAAGGAAAGAGAGAAGGCATAGAGGAAGGAAAAAGGGCAGGCATAGAGGAAGGAATAAAGGCTGAAAGAGTGGAGTTTATAGTTAAAAAGGTAAAAAAGGGATTGGATTTGGAAGAAATAGCAGATATTCTTGAAAAGCCGTCAGAAGAGATTCGGGATATATATGAAGTTGTTATGAAGAATGCACCGGATTATAATATAAAAAAGATATTTGAAGAATTAAAATAGAAAAAAAGTTATTCTGCCTGATATTATACCAGTTACAGGGTGTCAGGTGGAATATTTTTTCACCCAGTCGGAACAACATATTATATATAAATATTGACAATATATCTATATGATGATATTGTGAGTATATACAAAAAGTTAATACAAATAAAGCATTTGTGGATTAAATATGTAATGCAATTATAGACTAGAGGGGATAAAAAGTATATAATAGGGAGGAAAATGTATGAACGTAATAGAGTATAAAAGCAATGTATTTGCACTTCTGATGGAGGAGAAGGACTACGCAGCCGAGGTTTATAATGTTTTGAATGGAAGCAGTTATCCGTCTGATATGATAGAGATTAAGAAACACAATTCGGGTGTGATATTATCAGTACGCAATGATGCATCATTTATGGTGGACTCATATCTTAACCTGTATGAGCATCAGTCAACATATTGTCCAAACATGCCGTTAAGATTTATGATATATTTTGCGGCAATAATACAGGACATAATCGCTGAGAATGAATATGATTTATATGGCATGAAAAAGATAATGCTTCCAACACCCAAATTCGTGGTGTTTTACAACGGTTTGCAGAAAAGACCGGAGAAAGAGATAATGAGACTGTCGGATGCATTTGAGAAGAAAGAGGACACATATCAGTTGGAACTTGAATGCGAAGTATATAACATTAACCCCGGCAGTAATGAATCAGTTGTAAGTTCAAGCAGAGTATTACATGGCTATAGAACATTTGTGGAGACAACGCGTGCATACATAGA
>DEGR01000030.1 GCA_002351535.1 Lachnospira sp. UBA2821 | reverse complement strand
GTTAGGTTAGAATACCTACAAATCTGAATTTGACATATTTTTCCTCCGTATCTTTTATGTTTTTACAATTATTTATATATTCACGTCACACATACTTTGCTATTATAGCTTAAAACATCAATATGGTCAAATTTTTACTATTATATTCTTGATTTTGGATTGCTGTTTTGGTATAATATATAAGAATTGCTACTATGGCTCAGGCGGTAGAGCGTCGCCTTGGTAAGGCGGAGGTCACGGGTTCGAGTCCCGTTAGTAGCTCTTTCATTTGTATTCCAAAATTTTTATTTTAAGAGACTGCACTTTAATCGTCAAACAATCAAAGCGCAGTCTCTTTTTCATTTCATTACTTACCGTCAAAAAAAGTTCCCACAAATATACTGTCGGGAACTTTTGATTCTTAATTTATTTGTTAATTATTTCATTCGCTGTCGCACTATCTCATATGCCATAACTCCTGCCGCAACAGATGCATTCAACGAATCTATGTCACCTTTCATAGGAATAGATGCTACAAAATCACATTTTTCCTTAACAAGTCTGCTGACTCCATCTCCCTCATTGCCTATAACAAGTCCTATAGGTCCTGTAAGATTCAGATTATACATTACATCTCCATCCATATCCGCACAGACAAACCACATCCCCTGCTTCTTTAACTCTTCTATCGTACCGGAAATGTTTGTTACCTTCGCAACAGGCGTATAATTAAGTGCTCCGGCTGATGTTCTGGCAACAGTTGCCGTAAGTCCAACTGCCCTTCTCTTCGGAATTATCACACCATGTGCTCCGGCAAGATTTGCAGTTCTTATTATTGCACCAAGATTATGTGGGTCTTCAATGTTATCAAGAATAAATATAAAAGGAGGTTCGCCTTTTTCCTCTGCCTTTTTAAGAATATCCGATACCTCTGCATACTCATATGCCGCCGCATATGCAATTACACCCTGATGCGTTCCTGTCTGGGACATCTGGTCAAGCCTTTCCTTCGATACATAATTAATAATAGAATCTTGCTTTCTTGCTTCTCTCGTAATGGTATTAACCGGACCATCATGGCATCCGTCAAGAATAAATACTTTATCAATCGTTTTTCCGGAACGAAATGCCTCCAATACTGCATTTCTCCCCTCTATTGTCAGTTCTTCGTATCTCATACTATAGTTTTAGTCCTTTCTTAATAAGTTCCATCATTCTTACCGATTCACCTTTTAGATAAAGATATCCCATAAGAGCTTCAAATCCCGTAGCCATTCTGTAATCAATAACAGATGCATTCTTCGCCTTGGTAAATGATTTTGCATTGCGCCCACGCTTATACACTGCAACTTCTCTGTCTGTAAGCTCATTTGAGTCCATAAGAAACTTTATGATATCTGCCTGTGTCGCAGCATTCACAAGACTACTGCTCTTTTTATGTAACTTGTTAACCTGCATATTTGATTTTGCCACAACCATAGTCCTTATAACTATCTCATATATGGCATCACCAATATACGCAAGTGTGAGAGGTGAATATGTATCTGCATCCACCTCTCCTAAATCCATCTGCTGCCTGATTATTTCAAATATATCTATGCTCTCTTCCATTTTACACCCTCTCTGGTGTCTTCAAGAAGTATTCCTTTATCCTGAAGAAGATTACGTATCTCATCTGCTCTTGCAAAATTTTTATCTTTACGTGCCTGCTGCCTCTCCTCGATAAGTTTCTCAATGTCCTCATCAAGCATTTCTTCTTCCTTCTCAGCAATAATTCCAAGTACATCCGAAAGCTTTATTATCGTATCCCTGACTGTCTTAATATACTCAGCACTAACTGAACTGTCTGCTGTCTGATTGGCAAGTTTGACTATCTCAAATATAGCCGATACCGCATCCGCCGTATTAAAGTCATCCTCCATTGCATTCTCAAACTTCTCTACATATTCATTAACTTTGTCAAGATTCTTCTGCTGTGCATCTGTCATCTGTGTATCTGACGCATTTTCCATAAGGTGTTTAAGATTATCAACTGCAGTAATTATTCTTGTAAGTCCGTTTTTTGCAGCTTCCATAAGAGTATCACTGAAGTTAATAGGACTTCTGTAATGTGCTGACAGCATAAAGAATCTTAATACCTGCAAATCATACTTCTCAGAAATATCTCTTACAGTGAAGAAATTACCAAGTGATTTTGACATCTTTTTATTATCTATGTTCAGAAATCCGTTATGCATCCAATATCTTGCGAATTCAACACCGTTCGCAGCTTCACTCTGTGCAATTTCATTCTCATGATGTGGGAATATAAGGTCTTCTCCTCCTGCATGAATATCAATAGAATCCCCGAGGTACTTCTTGGACATTACTGAACATTCTATATGCCATCCCGGTCTTCCCTGACTCCATGGAGACTCCCAGTATGGTTCTCCGTCTTTTTTAGGTTTCCATAATACAAAATCCAGTGGATCTTCTTTACTGTCTGCTCCAGACACTTTAAGCTGATGCTTCTCATCTCTGTGGCCTGCTTCAAGGTCATCTATATTCTTCTTTGAAAGCTTTCCATATCCCTCGAATTTTCTTGTTCTATAATATACAGTTCCATCTGCATTATAGGCATACCCCTTGTCAATAAGCACTTTTATCATTTCAATCATGCCGTCTATCTCTTCTGTGGCAAGTGGGTGCTTAGTAGCCTCTTTTACATTAAGTCCTTCCATATCCTTTTTGCACTCCGCAATATATCTTTTAGATATTTCGTCAGCACTTACACCCTCTTCAATAGCTTTGGCAATTATTTTATCATCCACGTCTGTGAAATTAGTAACATAATTGACTTCATAACCCTTATACTCAAGATACCTTCTGACTGTATCAAACACAATCATCGGTCTCGCATTTCCTATATGAATAAGATTATATACCGTAGGTCCGCACACATACATTCTGACCTTTCCCGGCTCAATTGGTTTAAATTCCTGCTTAGTTCTTGTTAACGTATTATATATCTTCATAACTCTATCCTTTCATAAATATTTCTGCTTCTATTGATTCTCTGCCTGTCGCATACAGCCTCTGCATCCGGCACAACTTCTTTCCTGCACACACATACTGTTGTTGTATGCATAATTTTCAACTGTATTTAAACATGCTATTGCCTGCGATGATATTCCCTCGCCAGCTCCGGTAAATCCAAGTCCTTCCTCTGTTGTTGCCTTAATGTTGACCTGCGACACGTCTATTTTCAATGCTTTTGCAACATTTTCACGCATCTCTTCCCTGTACGGAAGCATCTTAGGTCTCTGTGCTATAACCGTCGCATCAATATTTTCTATTACAAAATTATCTTTCTCGATTCTTCTTCCAACTTCTTCAAGAAGCTTTATACTTGATATTCCCTCATATGCAGGGTCATTATTCGGAAACAGTGTTCCTATATCTCCAAGTGCAGCCGCCCCTAACAATGCGTCCATAATAGCATGTAAAAGGACATCTGCGTCCGAATGTCCAAGAAGTCCTTTTTCATAAGGTATATCCACACCACCAAGAATAAGTTTTCTGCCTTCGACTAATTTATGAACATCATATCCCATTCCTACTCTCATATGAATCCTCCTTATATCCTTTGCCCTTTATCTGTATCTTTATCATCTCAATAACTTTTGAATAATCAACAACATATACTGCAACATACATTATAATACCTAATATTATTCCGCCTATTACATCGACTATGGAATGCTGTTTAAGAAACATTGTTGATAATATTATAAGAAAAGACAATATACCTGCTCCCGTCTTTATTACATAATGCTTCTTCATTTTTTCCGACTTGCACAATATAATGAAAACCCCCACTGAATTGAACACATGTATACTTGGAAATACATTGGTATTAGTATCCGCAGTATATAAAGTTTTCACTATATCTGCAAATATTCCGCCATTTATATCCGTAATTCTAAGGTCCTGACCATTCGGCCATATCGTGCATATCAGAAGACATATCGTCATTCCTATAAACAGATATGCCGATGCCTGATAAAATTCCTTTTTAGATGTGAAAAATACAAACATCATAACAACAGGAACATATGCAAACCATATAAAATATGGTATTACAAAATATTCACAAAACGGTATCA
>DEGR01000078.1:30762-30962 GCA_002351535.1 Lachnospira sp. UBA2821 | reverse complement strand
CAGATTTGACTAAGGAAGGCTATACATTAAGCTGGGATAAGGCATTTGACAGTATAAAAGAAAATACAGAAGTAAATGCAGTATGGACAGCGAACAAATATACAGTAACATTTAAAGATGGAGACAAAGTAGTAAAGACAGAAGAAGTAGAGTATGGCAAGGGAGCAACAGCCCCGGCAGATTTGACTAAGGAAGGCTAT
>DEGR01000078.1:0-30568 GCA_002351535.1 Lachnospira sp. UBA2821 | reverse complement strand
ATAAAAGAAAATACAGAAATAAATGCAGTATGGACAGTTAGAACATTTACTGTAAAGTATGATGTGAATGGAGGTTCTAAGTTAAAGAAGAATTCAGTAGCTGTTAATTATGGTTCAAAACTTGGAAAACTTCCTATAACTAAGAAAAAAGGATATACATTAGCAGGATGGTATACTAAGAAAAAAGGTGGCTCTAAAGTCAGTACAGCAACAATTATTAAATCTGCAAGGACAGTATATGCACAGTGGACAAAGGTTACTGTTTCTAAAGCTAAAATAGCTAAGAAATCAACAGTAAAAGGTTCTATTACAGTAAATATAAAGAAGATTAGCAAAGTAGCAGGATATGAATATGTGATTTCATTAGTTAAGAAGTTTAAGGGTGCTAAGAAATTGACTACAACAAACAATTCTGCCAAGTTTACTAAGCTGAAAAAAGGTAAGACATACTATGTTAAAGCGAGAGCGTTTAAGAAAGACTCTACAGGAGCGAAGGTATATGGTTCTTACAGTTCTACAGCAAAAATTGTTGTAAAATAGTATAATTATAATAATGATATCAGAATAGAAGTATAAATCCGGTATCGTTGTGGTTCAAACGCCTGTCTGCATTTGTGCAGACGGGCGTTTGTTGTATATTAATTGTATACATTAGTTGTATACATAAAAAACAAATACATAAGTCACACAATAATTTTATACAGGTTACACTTTATTTATATGTTGACAAAAATGCATGTAAGTGATAATATGTACTTAAGAACAACTGACTGACATGAAAGGGAGTGATGGCAGCAGTTTTATTTGATAAATATTTTGTTTTGAATACGTTGGGAACAGGCGGAACTGGAAGAGTATTGCTGGCAGAACACATTTATCTTGGCGTTAAGAGAGCGATTAAGGTGATTGATAAGGGCAATATTATGAAGGAGAGCTTCTATAGTGAAGCTACCATACTTAAGACTCTGAGGCACTCAGGAATTCCTGTTATATATGATATAGAGGAAGACGAATCGAGCTATTATATTATTGAAGAGTACATAGAGGGTGAATCTATGGTGTCTTATTTTAATCATAATACATGTGATGAAGACAGAATCCTTGATTTGGCTATACAGATATGCAGCATCCTTGAGTATGTGCATAAGAGTATAGTGCATCTGGATATTAAGCCGCAGAATCTTTTGATTGCCATGAGGAAGGATGATAATAATAAAGGCACATGTAGAGATAGTCATGGTAGTGAAGTTTATCTGGTCGACTTTGGCAGTAGCATGAGGATTGAGGATGGATATAGAAAGTACCGTATGGGGACATATATTTATTCTTCGCCTGAACAGAAGAATGGCTATGACACAGATATAAGAAGCGATATATACAGTTTTGGCATGATTTTGGAATATATGTATACTCAGTGCAATGTACAGATAGGAAGATTCATGCGCAACGTTATTGATAGATGTGTATTTGAGGATAAAGATATGAGGTTTTCTTCAATAAGACCTGTTTACAATTGTTTGATGCAGAGGAGAACAAGTATTTCTAATCAGATTGGTTTAAGTCAGGATGTTCTTAAGATTTATGTAGCAGGTACCAGAGCAGGAATTGGAGTGACACATTTTTCGTTAATGCTAAGTAACTGGTTGTGCAGTCATGGAGTTGATGCGGCTTATGTGGAGAAAAACTGTTCAGGTGATGGAAGAGCTATATATAAAGGGGAAGGCAGAAAGTGTCCTGTTGTTGCAAATATGGGAGATGTAATATGCGAGGATATGGATTATGCTGTCGAGATTCATGATGTTGGAAGCGTGGAGAATATAATTAAAAAGCAGACGGAGAGAGATACACATAATACACATAGCGGGTTAATTATTGTTATAGCTGGTGGAAAGATATGGGAGATTGAAGACACTTTCACATATATTAAAGACTTACAGGAAGTATTGGAATATAATAATACCCCGATGACTATAGTTTTTAATTTCCTTGATGACAAGCAGTATAATGATATCAGGAAGCATTGTGATTTTGTATCATATAATATGCCGTATGCATGTAATCCGTATGAGACTGTTCTTTGCGAAGAATTTATGATGAATCTTATTAACAGTTATATCCCTGAACTTCTTAGTGGTAATAAAAGGGGGACGATATTCGGGAAGAATGATAGTAAAAAAGTATTTCGATTTATCAGATAGGCATCATAGAACAATGCACGATATGAATATTATAAGGACCGTAGCAGTAATAGGAGCCGGAAAGGGATGTGGATGTACTCATTTTTCTATAGCATATGCTAATTATATGCGGGCAATGACAGGCGAAAAGACAGCTTTGCTGATGTCTGGCGGCAATGGATATATGAATTCTATAAGAAGTATGTGTGAAGTCAAAGAGATAGCAGTTTCAAAGAGAAATATGTCATCATGCATATATGGTGACTGTTTTGAATTTTATGGAATTGATTATTACTCGTTGACGGATGATAAGCGTATAGAAACACTTTTTAGTAATGATTACAAACATATAATTATTGATTATGGTGATAAGAAGGATGGCATATCGGGAGATATTTTGTTGATGACTAAAAGAGTAGTGATTGGTTCACTTATGCCCTGGAAGTGTAAGGAATTTGATAGTTTTTGCGAGAATAATAGTACATATATTAATAAAGCGGACTGGAATTTTTTTATGCGCAATGGAGAGATAAGTGATGCAAAATATTTCAGGGATAAATATGGAATAAGAATAAAAAAAATACCGGAATTTTCAAACCCTTATAGAATTGGAAAAAAAGAAAAGGATTTTTTTGAAAATGAAGGACGGTGTATTTTTTGTTCATAAGAAATAATCGAAGAAGCAAACTTGTGTCAGCTTTATTGGGTGCGGTTATAGTAGTGATTCCCACTTCCGTAATTATATTATATATTGTATATAATATGAATATTTACAAACATAAGTTGAATGAATACGGAATGGGAGAAAGTATGACAGCTTCCGTGTATATGGCGAAGAGTGATATGGTTAAAGGCGAAAAGGTGTCTGCATCTAATGTGGAGAGAGTGAATTTTCGTATACCTGTGGGGGTAACATTTCCGGCATGTGATGATGTTGATGGAATGGTTATGTCGCAGGACATAAAAGCGGGGAGTATTATTACGAAGTCAATGGGACATGATGACGAAGGAATTCGTGATGATTTCAGACTTCACGGTTTTACGGGGATAGACATTGGCTCTGGAATTAATGTGGGAAACTATATAGATATACGAATTGCCATGCCGGACGGAGAGGATTTTATAGTAGCAGCACATAAGGAAGTTATAGGATTGAATGAAGGAATTGTAGTTGTTCAGGTTAATGAGCCGGAGATTCTTAAGATGTCCAGTGTTGCGGTCGATGTCGGCAAATATGAAGGAGCCAGACTTTATGCTACTATGTATGCTGCTGATTATCAGAGTGAGGCAATACCTGATTATCCTGCTAATATGGAAGTGTGTCAGCTTGGTAACTGGGATCCGAACGTTATAGATAAAGTATTTACTATAGAAGTAATGGATAAGAGGAAGAATCTTGAAAGTAATCTGCTTCAATATATTAAGGAATAACGGATGGTAATCATGTTGTTCAGAATAATTACAATTATAGTTATTTTTATATATCACACAATAAGATTTATTGAAAGGCAGAGGTTTTCTGAATAGGGAGAAAGTATAGATAATTAACTGAGAGAGTTAAGAGAGAATATGTAACGCTAAAATAAAAAAGACATTATGGGCTTCGTATGACGATTACGAAGCCCATATATAGTATTACGATGGTTTATATAAAGTAATTAAGCAGAAACAAGTTTTATTTTATATGGAAAAGTGTTATAATCTCCATGTCGAAAAAAGGTATAGATTAATTATGAAAGGCAGGGCGATTATTTGAAAAAGCAAAAGAGAATACCACCGGTATTAATAGCAGTGGGTATTGGCATAATTATGGTGATAGTGTTTATAATAGGAACCATTATAGAGAAGTATACTCCTTCTGATAAAAAGGTATCAGAAGATAAAATAAATGATATGTATTATGTTACAGGGGATAATAAAGATGAGATATCTATAGTTCTTCAGGATGAGATTGTGGAGGATAAGGCTGTCAAAGATAATGATACAGTGTATCTTAACATTAATTTCATAAAGAAGTATTTTGATGACCGTTATTATTGGGATAATACAGAGAATGTGCTGTTATATACAACGCCTAATGATGTTATACGTTCTGATGTGGGAACACAGGAGTATTATGTGACAAAGGCGAAAAATAATGTTGATTATGTTATAGTTAAGACTGATGGGACAAATGTATATGTTGCACTCGATTTTGTTGTGCTGTTTTCTAATGTACAGTATAAGTATTATGACAATCCTTCAAGGCTTGTATTCAGGTACAAATGGAATGAAGTACAGCAGGTGATTGTCAGAGAAAGTACGGAATTAAGAATATATGCGGGAATAAAGCAGGATATACTTAAAAAGGTTAAGAAAAAAGAAGTTCTTACAGTTATTGATGAAGGAAAAAACTGGTATAAAGTCGCAACAGAAGATGGGTACATTGGATATGTGAGGAAGAAATATACAGGGACTAAGAAAACAGTTACACTCGTGAATGAGGCATATAAAGAACCGGTTTATACTAATATTCATAAAGATTTTACGATAAGTATGGGGTGGCATATGATGGTATCTCAGGCTGACAACAACAATATTGTTGACCTTACTACTAATGCTAAGGGAATGAATGTTATTTCACCGACATGGTTCAGAATAGTTGATAATAATGGAACTTTGTCCTCTCTGGCTGATGGTAATTATGTTACAAGAGCGCATCAGCTTGGCCTGGAGGTGTGGGCTATGGTAGATGATCAGTCATCGGATTCAAGAAATGACCAGGTATTTACGTCAACATCTAAGAGAGAGAATATTATTAATCAGCTTATATCGGCTGCAATACAATATAATCTTGATGGAATTAACATTGATTTTGAGTATATAACGGAAGATATAGCAGAAGACTATATCCAGTTTTTAAGAGAATTGTCTGTTAAATGTAGAAATAATGGAGTTGTTCTGTCGGTTGACGATAAGGTTCCGATTGCATCAAATGAGTATTATAACAGGACGGAACAAGGGAAAATTGTTGATTATGTTATAGTCATGGCATATGATGAACATTGGGGCGTTGAGTCGGGAGCAGGTTCAACGGCATCTATATCCTGGGTGACAGATGGTATTGCTAATACTGTTAAGCAGGTTCCGGCGGAGAAAGTTGTATTGGGAATACCATTTTATACAAAGATATGGGGCGAAAGAACAGACGGTTCAGTAGAGACATTTTCGACAGCAACTATGGATATTGCGGAGTCAACGGTAGCAGCACATGGCTGTGAGAAAATATGGCTCGAAGATATAGGACAGAATTATAGTGAATATAATGAAGGTGGACTGACATATAGAATATGGCTTGAGGATGCAGCTTCAATAGAAAGAAAAGTCAAACTTATAAGTCAGTATGGACTTGCGGGAGTATCTGCATGGAGACTTGGAAGTGAAAGTGCAGATATATGGAATACGATTGTTAAGTATACGAACTGACACGGATAAAGATAGTTTTATCGTATATATTTAGTTATTTAAAATTAGCATTTTTGATGATTTTACACATACCATTAAAAGAGTGAATTAATTGGAGAAGCATATGAAAAGAAAAATAGAGTATGCTATGGGAATAATTCTTCTTTTGATGGTATTTTTGCTTTGTGCTGCCGCTAATATGAGTGCAAAGGAAAAGAAGGGTAAAGAAAAAATATGTGTAGTTATTGATGCCGGGCATGGTGGATGTGACCCCGGAAAAGTATCTACCGGAGGAATACTCGAGAAGGATATTAATCTTGCAATATCTGAACGGATAAAAGAAAGTATAGAGAAGAGATATAGTAACATAAAGGTGGTTATGACAAGAAAGGATGATAATGACCTTCATAGTAAATATGCACAGAATTACAAAAAATCAGATATGTATAACAGGATGAAACTGGTTAATGATATGAACGCTGATATACTTGTAAGCATACATCAGAATAGCTTTTCTTCTTCTAAGGAGAGGGGAGCACAGGTGTTTTATTACAATAATTCAAAAGAGGGCGAAAGGCTTGCCGGCTATATAGAAAAGAGTCTGGTTGAAAATGTGAGCAGGAATAATACAAGGGATAAGAAAGCTAATTCGGATTATTATATTTTAAGAAAATCAAAATGTCCTGCCGTTATTGTAGAATGTGGATTTTTATCAAACGTTGATGAAGCATGGCTGCTTACAACAGATGATTACCAGCAGAAAATAGCAGATGCAGTTATAGGAGGAATTGTTGGATATATTAATGAATAGTTAAAAACGGAAATAGAAATTCAGACAACAAAAAAAGATGCATGCGGATACATCTTTCTTCGTGATAGTTCATTGTTGGTTTGTATAATATAAAAAGGGAGGAGAGTTAATAAAATATTAACTCACTATTATGAAAAAAGTTTAGATAAGAAGCAACCTGTGTGCTACTTCCTTTCTATGTCTCATAGTATATATTGAATAAATGAAAAAAAAATGCCTAAAGTGTAAAAACGGAATTAATAAAAAGTAAACAAATAATGAACATGGATATTTAGATGTGTAGACATATATATTATTTAATGATAAAATGTCTAAAAATGGCACAAGGTGTCTTAAAGATATGTAAGATAATGCGGTGTCATATTATTTTGTTAATAAAAAGGAGGAGAATATGGCAAGTTCATATGTATGTCCGGGTTGCGGTGCGGCTATGGAATTTGATTCTGAGTCGCAGAAGATGAAATGTAGTCATTGTGGCACAACATTGACGGTGGAAGAACTTGATACACTTAATGAGTATTCCAAAAAGCAGGAAGATGAGGTAGTCGGGGAATTTAATTATGATGATGAGAAGGAAAGTTTTGTTAAGTATAAATGCCCTTCATGTGGAGCAGAACTTCTTACTGATGAAAATACGGTAGCTACATTTTGCAGCTTCTGTGGAACACCTACATTGGTTGAAAGCAGGGTTGAAGATGAATTAAAGCCATCCCATCTTATACCTTTTAAAATAAAAAAAGATGAGGCAAAGAAGAAATTCTTATCGTGGGCGAAAAAAGGTCTGTTTACTCCATCGGATTTTTATTCTTCAAGTACGGTTGACAAAATTACGGGAATGTATGTTCCGTTCTGGCTTTACAATTATAATGCTGAAACAAATATTTCATGCAAGGCAGAAAGAGTACATCATGAGGTAAGAGGCGATTATGAATATGTACATACAGACCACTATATGGTAACGAGAGATGTTGAGGCTGATTTTAACAGAATACCTGCTGATGCTGCTGAAAATATGCCGGATGATGTTATGGATAAATTGGAACCATTTGAGTATCGTGATCTGACAGAATTCCAGAAACCATATTTGTCAGGGTATTATGCAGAAAAATATGGTTATTCTGCCGACGATATGTCAGAGAGAATAGAAAAAAGAGTAAAAGATTTTATATATGAAGCAGCACGTTCTACTATTCATGGATATGACAGTGTTACGGTTGTAAACCGTTCGAACAGACTGAAGAGAAATAAAGCAGAATATGTTCTTATGCCTGTATGGCTGCTTAATTATCGCTATAAGGGCAAGGAATATATGTTTACCCTTAATGGACAGACGGGAAGGATTGTGGCTGACAGACCTTTTTCTAATGCCAAAAGATTAGGATGGTTTGCCGGAATGACGGTTGTACTTACAATTATTATAAGAATAATTGGAATATTCATTTAAAGGGGGTAATGTTTTGAAATCTATACATAAATTAAAGACAAAAATACTTCTTATGGCTTTACTTGCGTCAATGTATGTTGTATTCTGTGGGTATAAAGTCGTCTATGATGATACTGAACAGAAAGTGTATGATGATGCAGGATATTTCACAGATGAAGAAGTCGAGGAATTAGAGCAGTATTGTAATGAAGTGTCTAATGCGACGAAATTGGAGGTTATAATACACACGACTGAAGATTTTGGTAGTAAAGACAGAGAAACATATTCTGATGATTATTATGATGAACATGATTTTGGTTATGACCAGGCGGGTTCAGGTATAATGCTCGTAATTAATCAGAAGGATGAGCAGAGATATATTGATACAAAGGGTATTGCGATAAGATATTTTGATGATGAATATATCCAGACTATGGGAAGAAATATTCTTAACTATCTTGATGCCGGTGATTATGCGGGTGGAGCGAGAGAGTTTCTGAATCTCGTAGAGGAGCATGTTACTGAATTCAATGAAGATGATTATGATGCTGTTAAACCGTGGTTTGAAGGAGATTATTCTGATTACAGGGATTTTTATGATGAGCATGTAAAAGAAGCACCTTTATTGTCACATTGGTATATATGCGTATTGATTGCAGCAGGAATATCGGCATTAACAGTATTTTTCATGGGATTAGGCCAGAAGAGTTCTATGGCAGCGAATGCTAACACATATATGGACAAAGATAAGTATAAGATTCATCAGCAGTCGGATATATTTATAAGAAGAACTACGACAAGACATAAGATTGAGAAAGATGATGGAGGCAGTGGCAGCAGTGGAGGCGGTGGTTCGTTCCATACAAGCAGCAGTGGCAGCAGCCATGGCGGAGGCGGCTTTTAATAAGAAATATTTTCAAACAATTACAACATAAAAAGGAGAAAAGAAAAATGGCAGAGAAAAACCCTGTAGTAACTTTTGAATTAGCAAACGGAGATGTAATGAAAGCAGAACTTTATCCTGAGATTGCACCTAACACAGTAAAGAACTTTGTTAGTCTTGTAAGTAAAGGATTTTATGACGGACTTATTTTTCACAGAGTCATAAGAGGATTTATGATTCAGGGTGGATGTCCTGAAGGAACAGGTATGGGAGGTCCGGGATACGGAATAAAAGGTGAATTTGCAAGAAATGGTGTTGTAAATGAACTTAAACATGAGGCAGGTGTTTTGTCAATGGCAAGAGCACAGCATCCTGATTCAGCAGGTTCACAGTTCTTTATCATGCATCAGGCAGCACCACATCTTGATGGCGATTATGCAGCATTTGGTAAACTTATAGAAGGTATGGACGTGGTAAACAGGATTGCAGATATGCCGACTGATTATATGGACAGACCTATGGAAGATGTTGTTATGAAGAAAGTTACAGTTGATACATTTGGTGTTGAATACGGAGAACCTGAAAAATGCTAAAAGCAGTGATTTTTGATATGGATGGTGTGCTGATAGACAGTGAGACAATTCATTTTCAGTCAAATAAGAAAGTTCTATCAGATATGGGAAGAGAACTTTCTTATGATTATTATAAACAGTTTATAGGTGCGACCCTTACAAAAATGTGGGAAGTTATGAAGGCTGATGGTATGGTGGATGCAGATAAGACGATAGATGAACTTAATGATTTGTCTTATAGTGCAACAAATGCAATTCTCACGCAAAATGGTGGTTATCCTGCTGTCGGGGGCGCACCTGAGCTTGTGAGAAATTTGAAGAAAAATGGAATGAAACTTGCAGTTGCATCATCATCAATGTACGACAGGATTAAAGTTACGGTTTCAAATCTTGGAATTGATGATTGTTTTGATGTACTGGTGAGTGGCGAACAGCTTAAGAATCCAAAACCGGCGCCGGATATTTTCCTTGAGGCAGCAAGACAGTTACATGTATCACCGGACGAGTGTATAGTTATAGAGGATTCAGGCAATGGAGTGAATGCGGCAAAGGCAGCAGATATGGCATGTATAGGTTATATTAATCCAGGTTCAGGCGAGCAGGATTTATCAAAAGCAGATTATCTGGTTGAAAGCTTTGATGGGTTGGAAATGCCATTTTTTGAAATGGTACATGCACATGCAAATGGTCAGCCATGAACAGCAATTACAACTGCCAGGCTAAGACTACGTGAAATTACAGTCGAAGATGTAGATACTCTGTATGATATTTATGATGACGAATATATCAGAAAATATGTAGAACCTTTATATGTGAACAGGCAGGAAGAGATAGAATTTACAGTAGCATATATTGAAAATATGTATAAATTCTTTGGGTATGGCATATGGATAATTGAGACGATTCACGGAAATGTTATAGGAAGAGCAGGTCTGTCCAACAGAGAATATAAAGGAAAAACGATAGTTGAAGTTGGATATCTTCTCGGACGGCAATATCGGGGAAAAGGTTATGCCAGGGAAGCTGTAAAAGCTATTATTGAGTTTGCGGCTGACGAATTGGAACTGCGGGAAGTATATTGTTTTATACAATCAGACAATACATATTCAATGAAATTTGCAGAAAAGCTTGGATTTGAATATGATGGAAATGCTGTTTCAGAAAATGTTGAATATCTTGTATACAGATACAATATATAAAAGAAAAAAGTCTGCAAAGCAGACCTTTTTCTTTTATATGTATAATGTGAGGGAAAGTAAAAAAGACGAAGCAATCCCTTTAAGGACATCTTCGTCTTTACAACCAATTATAGTATTAAAGAAAAAAATGTCAACATTTTTATGAAAAGAATATAAAATATTATAGTATCATCCGATATAGTCTTAGATATAAGTCAGATATGAAACGAATGTAAGGAGGTGAGAATCATGAATGTTATGAATTATCTTGATTATAACAGTATTGCAAATGTCAGAAAAACCATGGTGATACAGGATATAGATGGCAGTGTTTATAAAAAACATGATGTCAGCAATATTGAGGGTAAAGGTAGTATCGATAGAAAAGACAATGCGGACAGCATGACCGGCATTCATGGTAATCTTGCCGGAGGCAATGCAGACGGGAATGAGAGAGAAACATTATCAATTGATAAGGTTATAGATAAGGCTGTCAATTCTGATATGAAGACTGACAAAGATATTATTGGAAGCAGGAGCAGCCTTGAAAGTCTTGATGTCAGCAGGGCAATATCGGAAGCAGGCAGAGATGTGTTATTCAAAGAATACAGAACTTTTGTGCAGAATGCTGATACAGATGCCGGAATTGGAACATTTATGCAGAGTTATGATTCTGTTGATGAGGCAGGAACATTTATTAAGAGTTCAGCTTCAGAAGACGGAATAGTTATAAAGAGATGGAGCGGAGATAGAGATGTTCAATTATAGAATGACTGTCAGTTATGATGGAACAGATTATAATGGATGGCAGAAGCAGGGAAATACAAAGAATACTATACAGGGAAGGATGGAACAGGTTCTTAGACTGATTACAGATGAAGATGTTGAGATTAATGGAGCCGGAAGGACTGATGCAGGTGTACACGCATTAGGACAGACGGCTAATTTTAAGTTGAAAAAAGAATGGGATACTAAGAGGCTTATTGACAGATTTAATCATAATCTTCCGGATGACATATGCATAACAGAACTTGAGAAAGTGGAGGAAAGGTTCCACAGCAGACTTAATGCTAAAGGCAAAATATATGTATACAGAATCCAGAATTCTATAAGTACGGACGTTTTTAATATAAGGTATATGTATCATTTTGATAAAACACTTAATATAGATGCAATGAGAGAGGCAGCGCGATGTTTTGTTGGCGAACATGATTTTAAGAGTTTCTGTTCTAACAGGCATATGAAAAAATCTACTGTAAGAATTATAAAAAGTATAGATATAGTTGAGAATGATAATAAGATAGAAATTATTTATAATGGAAATGGGTTTCTTTATAATATGATAAGGATTATAACAGGAACTTTAATTGAGGTAGGAATAGGAAAAAGAGATGTTTCTGAGATGACAGAAATATTAAAAAAGAAAGACAGGCAGGCAGCAGGAATGACTGCTCCGGCATGTGGTTTAAGGCTCGAAAAAATATTTTATTAAAATTGAAAAAAATACTTGCATTTTTTGAAAGCGTGTTATATAATATCTTTCGTCACATGACAATGGCCCATCGCCAAATGGTAAGGCACTGGACTCTGACTCCAGCATTTCAAGGTTCGAATCCTTGTGGGCCAGCTAATAAACCCCCATCAGATTCTGATGGGGGTTCTTGTGTTATTAAAGAAATGAGGATGGATATGAGATACGAATGGAATACAAGGGTAGGTTACAGTGATATAGGACAGGATGGAAAAATGTCTTATGGAAATTCTGTGGATATGTTGCAGAATTGCAGCAATTTTCAGTCTTTGGATATAGGAGTAGGACTTGATTATCTTATTGAGAATAGAAAAGCATGGCTTTTGTCATATTGGCAGATAGAATTTGTAAAACCTATGAGCATGGGAGATAATATTAAGGTGTCTACATGGGCATATGATTTTGATAAAATATTCGGATACAGAAATTTTGCTATTCAGAATAATCAGGGGGAGTACACTGTCAAAGCCAACAGTATATGGTTTTTGGTGAATCTCGACACATTCAAACCGATGCGTCTCAAAGAGGAGGATGTGTCTGCTTATGGGCTTGAGTCTAAGCTTGATATGGAATATGGTAACAGAAGGGTGAAATTACCTGAAGATATGGAAGAGATTGACAGAATCAAGGTACGGAATTATCATATAGATACTAATGGACATGTCAATAATGCATGGTATATTAAGATTGCCATGGAATATATTGAAAAGTCTGTGACAGTAAGGCAGATAAGAGTGGAATATAAGCATTCTGCCGTATATGGGGACGAGATTACAGTTAAGAAGCAGGGAAATGTTATTGCGATGTATAATGCTGAAGGTGACATTTATGCTGCGGTGGAGTATGAAGAGGCTTAAAAGAACAGGAGAATTCAGATGATAGAGATAGGAGTAATACAGGCTCTTAATGTTGAAAAAAAGACGGATTTTGGAGTATATCTTGGCGACGGCTCAGGTGAGCATGTTCTTCTTCCCAGGAAACAGGTTCCGGCAGATGTAAATTATGGTGACAGCATAGAAGTGTTTGTATATAAGGATTCAAGTGACAGACCTATTGCTACGGTGAACATGCCTAAGATAGTTAAAGGAAGTGTGGCACTTTTAGAAGTTAAAGAAATGAGCAGGATAGGAGCATTTCTTGACTGTGGACTTGAGAAAGATTTACTGCTTCCGTTTAAGGAAATGCTTGAAAAGGTCCGGGAAGGAAAATCTTATCTTGTGGCAATGTATGTGGATAAAAGTAAAAGGCTTGCTGCAACCATGAAGATAGACAAATACCTTAAACCAGCGGATATATATCCGAGAGATGCAATGGTGACGGGAACCGTATATGAAGTGAATGAAGAACTTGGAGTGTTTGTAGCCGTAGATAATATGTATTATGGTCTTATTCCGGAAAAAGAAGTTAAGACAAAGTACAGAATAGGAGATACGGTAACAGCAAGAGTTACAGAGGTGAGAAGGGATGGAAAGCTTAATTTAAGCCCTAATAAAAAGTCTTACCTTCAGATGGGCGATGATGCTGAGAAGATAATAAATGTTATCAAAGAATATAATGGTATTCTTCCGTATAATGACAAGGCTTCGCCTAAAGTGATAATGCATGATTTTCAGATGAGTAAAGCTGCGTTTAAGAGAGCGGTAGGAAAGCTCTATAAAGAAGGCAGAATTGAAATTCTGGAAAAAAATATAAAAATTATAGAATAGAAAGGAATTGAAAAAATGAAGAAAATTATTTCAACAGACAAAGCACCAGCAGCAATAGGACCATACTCACAGGCAATTGAGGTAAATGGAATGGTATTTACATCAGGAGTTATTCCGGTAAATCCTGCCACAGGAGAGATACCTGATGGAATTGAAGCACAGGCTGACCAGGCTATTGGTAATCTTTGTGCATTATTAAAAGAGTCAGGAACAGATGCTGATAAGGTGATTAAGACAACAGTATTTATTAAAGAGATGGATGATTTTGCAAAAGTAAATGAGATATATTCAAAGTATTTTACAAAAGACTGTCCTGCACGTTCATGTGTTGAGGTAGCAAGACTTCCTAAAGATGTTCTTATTGAGATTGAAGCAATCGCAGAAAAATAAATAAAATATTTGCCGGGTGACCGGCCGGAGGTATAGATGAAAAAAGCAACAAAGACAGGTTTGTTTTTTCTTATGATGGTAATATTTTATTTCGTTATAGGTCTGGGGATATCCTCAGTTATTCCGGAAAAATATTACACAGTTAATGTTTTGTATATTCTTGGACAGATGACAATTATTATTCCGGCGCTTGCGTATGTACTTATTACAAAAGGCAGAATATTTAAAGAATTGCCATTTAGGAAGATAAAGATAGAAAACGCATTGATACTTATAATATTTGCTTATGTGTGTCTTCCTATTGTAGGTTTCCTGAATTCTGTTACAATGCTGTTTTCAACGAATCATGTTGCATCAACGGTAGGCGGGCTTACAGAAAATCCATTTATTATAAATGTTCTTATGATAGCATTACTTCCTGCGTTTATGGAGGAATTTGTCTTCAGGGGAATTATATTCAATGGATTTAGAAAAAGTGGCATATTTGCAGCAATAATTATGAGTAGTATGTGCTTTGGTATGTTTCATATGAACATAAACCAGTTTGTATATGCATTTCTTATGGGATGTGTGTTTGCACTTGTTAACGAGGCATCAGGAAGCATACTTGGCTCGATGATAATGCATTTTATGTTTAATTTTAATACGGTTGTTTCTATCCAGATGTTGAAACTTCTTCCATTGCTTAATAAACTAGCAGGAACTTCTTCTGGAAAAGTAAATACACCGGAAATAAATACGGATTTGTCAGCTATGACTGTGCAGCAGAAGGTTATTATGATTGCCGTATATGGAGTATTGGCAGTTGGAGCAACAGTGTTAAATGTGTTTATATTTAAATGGTATGCTAAAAGAACCGGAAGGTCAGAACATATTAAAGAAATTTTTGCCAATAAGTCGGCAGGCTTTAAAAACAGCGAAAATGGAAGAACGGTAACGATTCCACTGATTCTGGCATATATTGTATGCATGGTTACAATGGTGCTAATAAATTAAAACAATAAAAACACTCATGATATGGCAAAATGACCAAAACACAAATTGGTATTTTGGTAAAAAGGTATATGGAAATTTACAGATATATAGACTATAATAGTCAAGTAAATTAATTACGTATGAAGAGACATTAATTTAGGAGGAGAATTATAAATGGCTAGTTTATCATTAAAAAACGTATCAAAAGTTTACCCTAATGGATTTGTTGCTGTAAAAGATTTCAATCTTGAGGTACAGGACAAAGAATTTATTATTTTCGTTGGACCTTCTGGTTGTGGTAAATCTACAACGCTTCGTATGATTGCAGGTCTTGAAGAGATTTCAAGTGGAGAGTTATATATCGGTGACAGACTTGTTAACGATGTAGAGCCTAAGGATAGAGATATAGCAATGGTTTTCCAGAACTATGCTTTGTATCCGCATATGACAGTATTTGACAATATGGCATTTGGTCTTAAGTTAAGAAAGACTCCAAAGGATCAGATTGACAAATTAGTACATGAAGCTGCAAGAATTCTTGACATAGAGCATTTATTAGACCGTAAGCCAAAGGCTTTATCAGGTGGTCAGAGACAGAGAGTTGCCATGGGTCGTGCTATCGTGCGTAACCCTAAAGTATTCCTTATGGATGAGCCTTTATCAAACCTTGATGCTAAGTTAAGAGTACAGATGAGAATTGAGATTTCAAAACTTCATCAGAGACTTGAGACAACAATCATCTACGTTACACATGACCAGACAGAGGCTATGACNNGGTACAAGAATCGTAGTTATGAAAGATGGTATTGTTCAGCAGGTAGATACACCTAAGAACTTATATGATAATCCATGTAACTTATTCGTTGCAGGATTCATGGGATCACCACAGATGAACTTCATCGATGCACAGGTTTCACAGTCTGGTTCAGATGTATTATTAGTATTCGGTTCTAATTCAATCAAAGTTCCAGATGCTAAGGCTAAAGCGTTAATTGATGGAAATTACATTGACAAGACAGTTGTAGTTGGTATCCGTCCTGAAGATTTCCATGATCAGGAAATTGTTATCAATTCTATGTCAGACAGCGTTATTGAAGCTACTATCCGTCTCTATGAGATGCTTGGTGCAGAAGTATTCTTATACTTCGATATCGACCAGTTCAACTGTACAGCAAGAGTTAATCCTCGTACAACAGCAAGACCTGGCGATACAATTAAGATGGCTATTGATACAGCTAAGCTTCATTTATTCGATAAAGATACACATCTTGTTATCGCTAACTAAATAGAACAATAATTGTTAAATTTTGAGGAAATACACTGAAAAAAGTGTATTTCCTCTTTTTTTTTTAACAAAAATGTTATAAGATATAGAAAGGTAATTTCGAATAAATTTATAGGGAGTGAAGCTAATGATATCAAATCAGATACTTTCAACAACAATAGAAGGCTTAAAAGGAATAACACGCGTGGATATGTGTGTTACAGATACAGAGGGCAAGATACTTGCTACAACATTTGGTGGGGCAGAGGAATATTCTGATGCAGTTATGACATTTGTTGATTCACCTGCCGACAGTCAGGTTCTTCAGGATTATCAGTTTTTCAAAGTGAGTGATGACAATCAGTTAGAGTATGTTCTGCTCGCAAAGGGTGGTAATGAGGATGCATATATGGTCGGAAGAATGGCTGTATTCCAGATACAGAGCCTTTTAGTGGCATATAAAGAGCGTTTTGACAAAGATAATTTTATTAAGAATCTTCTTCTTGATAATCTTCTTTTAGTTGATGTATATAACAGGGCAAAGAAACTTCATATAGAGACAGATGTTAAGCGTGCTGTATTTATTATAGAGACAAAGCACGAGAAGGATGCCAATGCACTTGAGATGGTGAGAACATTATTCTCAGGAAAAGTTAAAGATTTTATCACAGCAGTTGATGAAAAAAATATTATTCTTGTGCATGAGGTTGAGAATGAAGAGGGATATGCAGAACTTAGCAGAACGGCGCATACTCTTTTGGACATGCTTAACACAGAGGCTATGGTTAAAGTAAATATTGCGTATGGAACAATTGTGAACGAGATTAAAGAGGTGTCGCGTTCTTATAAGGAAGCCAAGATGGCACTTGACGTTGGAAAGATATTCTACAGTGATAAGAATGTTGTAGCATATAATAATCTCGGTATAGGAAGACTTATATACCAGCTTCCGATACCACTTTGCAAAATGTTTATTAAAGAAATATTCGATGGAAAGTCTCCTGATGAATTTGACGAGGAGACTCTTACGACAATTAGTAAGTTTTTTGAAAACAATCTTAATGTTTCGGAGACATCAAGACAGTTATTTATTCATAGAAATACACTTGTATACAGACTTGACAAACTTCAGAAGAGCACTAACCTTGATTTGAGAGTATTTGAGGACGCAATTACATTTATGATAGCGCTTATGGTAGTTAAGTATATGAAGTATATGGAAAATATGGAATATTAGGAGGAAATATAAAGCGATGATAGAATTAGAGAATGTATCTAAATCGTATTCTACAGGCGCTCCGGCTATTAAAAAGATAGACTTGAAAGTTGAAAAAGGTGAATTTGTCTTTATCGTTGGTAACAGCGGTTCCGGAAAATCCACATTGATTAAGCTGCTTCTTAAAGAACTGGAACCTACAGAAGGTATAATTAAAATTAACGGAAGGGTTCTGAACACTATAAAACGTAAACGCATTCCTGAATTAAGACGTGATATGGGAGTTGTTTTCCAGGATTTCCGTCTTCTCAAGGATAGAAATGTATATGAGAATATAGCATTTGCACAGCGAGTCATAGAAACACCGACTAAGGTTATTAAAAAGAGAGTACCTGCCATGCTTTCTTTGGTGGGATTGTCGGAGAAATACCGTTCATTTCCAAAAGAATTGTCAGGTGGAGAGCAACAGAGGGTAGCTTTAGCCAGAGCATTGGTTAATAATCCGGCTATTCTTCTTGCAGATGAGCCAACCGGAAATCTTGACCCTAAGAATTCATGGGAAATCATGAGACTTCTGGAAGAGATTAATAAGAGAGGAACCACAGTTTTAGTAGTTACACATAACAGGGAAATTGTGGATGCCATGAATAAACGTGTTATAACCATGAATAAAGGTGTGGTTATAAGTGATGAGAAAAAAGGTGGTTACTTGTATGAAGATTAGTACTTTTTTTTATTGCCTTAAACAGGGTATAAAAAATATAAGAAGAAATAAATTATTTTCACTTGCTTCTGTTGGAACAATCGCTGCCTGTATATTTATGATAGGAATTATGTATTCAGTTATTGCGAATTTTCAACATATGATTGATACAGCAGAGGAATCGGTAAGTGTTACAGTATTTTTTGACGAAGGTATAAGTCAGGATAAGATAAATGCAATTAAACTTAAGGTAGAGCAGAGACCGGAAGTATCTGATGTGAGTTATACATCTGCTGATGAGGCATGGGAAGGTTTTAAGAAAAATTATTTTGCAAATAATCCTGAACTTGCGGAAGGATTTAAGGATGATAATCCTCTTGCAAATTCTTCATATTTTGAGATTCATTTGAAAGATGTGTCTATGCAGAAGTCTCTTGTAACATTTCTGAAGGCGACAGATGGTATAAGACAGGTTAACTATTCAGATGCAACAGCCAGTGCAATGACAGATTTTGCGAAGATGGTTGGTTATGTATCTATGACTATTATTATAGTTCTTCTTGCGGTAGGTGTTTTCCTTATAAGCAATACGGTTATGATTGGTATAGCCGTAAGAAAAGAAGAGATAAAGATTATGAAACTTATCGGTGCAACAGATTATTTTGTAAGAGCACCATTCATTGTTGAGGGTATTGTCATCGGACTTATCGGAGCTGCAGTTCCATTATTTGGATTATACTTTGTATACCAGGAAGTGGTAAAATATCTTGCGGGGCAGTTCCAGAGCATCACGTCGAAGATAACGTTTTTATCTTCACATCAGATATTTGCCGTAATGACACCGATGGCGCTTATTATAGGTGCAGGAATTGGTCTTGTAGGTAGTATGATTACAATAAGAAAACATTTAAAAGTATAATGGAAAGGCGTGTTTTTCGTGAAAAAGAACATTGTGAGAATTGTATGTGTAGTAACAACAGCAGTTTTAGCATTTTCGATTAGTGTGCCGTCCTTTGCAACAAGCATTAAGGAAGAGGAATCGAAGAAACAGGAGATGGAGAATAAGTTATCTGATACGCAGCAGATTTTGTCACAGCTTGAGACTCTTAAGTCGGATGCAGATGCTTATATCGTAGCCATGGATCAGCAGTTGAACACTATTATGGCATCTATTGCAGATACACAGAATAAGGAGACTGCAAAGCAGGCTGAGATTGATGCAACCCAGCAGAGGCTTGATGCTAAGAAAGCTGAGATTGCTGAACAGTATGCAACCATGAAGAAAAGAATACAGTTTATGTTCGAGAATGGTAACACATTTTACATGGAATTATTCTTTGAGTCAGAAAATATATCTGATATGTTGAATAAAGCGGAGTATATTTCTGAGATTGAGACATATGATAGAAATATGCTTAGCAAGATGGAAAAAACCCAGGAGGAGATTGAAGACGAACAGTCAAAACTTCTTTCTGACAAATCCGAGTTAGAGCAGCTTAAGTTCAAACAGCAGCAGGAACAGCAGTCGGTTGAGGTTCTTATTGCTAATAAGAATGCTGAACTTGAGAATTATAAATCCCAGATAACTACTACTGAGCAGGCTATTGCACAGCAGCAGAAGGAACTTCAGGAAGAGCAGGCTCTTGTGGATGAAATGAAGAGAATAGAGGCTGAACGTGCTGCTGCAGCGGCGGCAGGCAGAAGCTCCAGCTATTCAGGAACTCCGGCAGCAGGATTTATATGGCCTATATCAAGTCATACAATCACTTCTGAATTTGGAACAAGAACAGACCCTATTAATGGAACATCGGCTTACCACAGCGGTCTTGATATAGCAGCTCCAACAGGAACAGAGATAAAAGCTGTTGCGGACGGACAGGTGGCATGGTCATATTATAGTTCAAGTGCAGGCAACTGGATTGGAATTGACCATGGTGGAGATGTATACTCTGTTTATATGCACTGTTCTGTATCTTATGTAAAAGAGGGTGATGTAGTAAAACAGGGTGATGTGATAGGTCTTGTGGGTTCTACAGGAAGGTCTACGGGGCCGCATCTGCATCTCAGTATAAGAGTCGGGGGGCAGTATGTTGACCCTCATGGTTATGTGGGATAATAAAAACATCTAAAGGAAAGGCGTAAGCTGATGGATGAAAGAAAAGATAATGGTCTTAACAGACAATATGTCACAGGTCTTATTACAGGTTTGATAATATCCGCATTTGCTGTTGTGGTATTTCTGGTGGCAAAATATGTTGTGGATAACAGAGTTATTACAAGGATGCTTGCCACTGATTCGCAGATACAGGCAAGCGGGGTAACATTTAAAGATAAAGATTTTAAAGATAAGGTTAGCGAGATAAATAAAAATATCGATTTATGGTTTTTAAATGATACTGATGAATCAGACGTTGTTGAGGGTGCGTATAAAGGTATGGTAAATGCACTTGATGACCCATATTCAGAATATTATACTGCTGATGAATATAGGACAGTGTTGGAGTCTACAAGTGGAACATATAAGGGCATTGGTGTGGGTGTCAAGACCAATGCAGATACAGGAGAACTCGTAGCCGTAAAAGTATATGATGATTCGCCTGCCGAAAAAGCGGGTATGAAACAGGATGATATTATAGTATCTATAAATGGTACAGATGTTACCGGCATGGATATAAATGATGCCGTCCAGCTTATCAGGGACGCAAAGTCTGATAATATCAGTCTGGTTATAAAACGTGGAGATGAAAAGATAAATGTCGATGTTGAAAGAACGGATATCGATGCTAATACGGTTGCAAGCAAAATGTATGATGGCGGTGTAGGATATATTCTTCTTGCCGGATTCGAAGGTGTAAGTACTAACCAGTTTGCACAGGCAGTTAATTCACTTAAAGAGCAGGGAATGAAGAAGCTTATTATTGACATACGTGATAATCCGGGCGGAAGGCTTGATGTTGTATGTGATATTCTTGATTTATTTGTAGATAAAGATAAAATTCTTGTATATACTAAGGATAAGTACGGCAAAGGCGAAAAATGTTATGCTAAATATGATGCATCGGTAAAAGATATGCCTATATGCATTCTTGTGAATGGTCAGAGTGCAAGTGCATCAGAAGTATTTGCCGGAGTAATGAAGGACTATAAGCTCGCAACTATAGTTGGAAAGAAGACGTTTGGAAAAGGTATAGTACAGCAGTTGTTTAAGCTGAGTGATGGTTCTGCCATGAAGCTTACGGTGTCTAAATATTATCTGCCTAATGATGAAAATATCCATGATAAAGGCATAGAACCTGATGTTGAGGTATCGCTTCCGGGTGATGCAGAAACATTAGACGTTAATATGGAAGATACACAGTTTAATAAAGCAATGGAAATACTGAATAAAGAATAGAATAGAGATATACAAATTATATTGGCTGTCGGGAACTTATGTGTTTCCGGCAGCCAATTATAATTTGCATAGCAATTGGAAAGGAAAACGCACGCAGTTGTATTGGGATATTTACAAAACAACGAGAACAAATGTTCATATTTGCTATATACAAATATTTTGGTATGTGTTAGAATATTACAAATAGTTGTTGTACATTGGTTCAATCATTGATGGTGTGTGCAGTAATGAGTATTAGTACGTTAAGTTAAGAGGAGGTGTATCCATGCAGAATGAAGAGCAAAGTTTGTTCAAACTTCATAGTGAATATAAGCCTACAGGTGACCAGCCGCAGGCTATCGACGCCCTGGTAAAAGGATTCAGGGAAGGTAATCAGTTTCAGACTCTTTTGGGAGTTACGGGTTCGGGTAAAACATTTACAATGGCAAATGTTATTAAAGAACTTAACAAGCCTACACTTGTACTGGCTCACAATAAGACTCTGGCGGCACAGTTATATGGTGAATTCAAAGAATTTTTTCCGGAAAATGCGGTAGAATATTTTGTGTCATATTATGATTATTATCAGCCGGAGGCATATGTTCCATCGACAGATACTTATATAGAGAAAGATTCCTCTATAAATGATGAGATAGATAAGCTGAGACATTCTGCAACAGCGGCATTGTCTGAGCGGAAGGATGTAATAATTATTTCCAGTGTATCATGTATATATGGTCTTGGTAGCCCTATTGACTATCAGGAGATGGTTATTTCGTTAAGACCGGGGATGGAAAAGGATATGGAGCAGGTTATTAAGAAGCTTGTAGATATCCAGTATTCGAGAAATGAGATGGATTTCAAGCGTGGTACATTCAGGGTAAGGGGAGATACAATTGAAATATTTCCTGCATCATCTAATGATTATGCCATAAGAGTTGAATTCTTTGGGGATGAGATTGACAGAATATCAGAGATTGAACCGTTAACAGGACATGTAAAATGTTATCTTGAACATGTTGCAATATTTCCTGCATCACATTATGTAGTTAACAGGGATAAGATGCTTAAAGCTATTGAAGGAATAGAAGAAGAACTAAAGGAAAGAGTTGAATATTTTAAGAGTGAAGACAAGCTTATAGAGGCTCAGAGAATTGCAGAGAGAACGAATTTTGACATGGAGATGATGCGTGAGACAGGATTTTGTTCCGGAATTGAAAATTATTCAAGGCATCTTGCAGGACTTGAACCAGGGGCTACGCCACATACACTTATTGATTATTTTCCTGATGAATTCCTGATTATAGTTGATGAGTCACATATTACAATTCCGCAGGTCAGAGGAATGTATGCTGGTGACCAGTCGAGAAAAACGACTCTTGTGGATTATGGTTTCAGGCTTCCGTCAGCGAAGGACAACAGACCGCTTAATTTTCAGGAGTTTGAGAGTAAGATAGACCAGATGATGTTCGTGTCTGCAACACCTAATGTGTATGAGGATGAGCATGAGCTTATGAGGGTCGAGCAGATTATAAGACCTACGGGACTTCTTGATCCTAAGATTGAAGTGCATCCGGTGGAGGGACAGGTTGATGACCTGATTGGTGAGATTAATAAGGAAGTGGAGAAGAAAAATAAAGTTCTCGTGACTACTCTTACTAAGAAGATGGCTGAAGACCTTACAGAGTATATGAAAAATATTGGAATAAGGGTCAGATATCTGCATTCGGATATTGATACACTTGAAAGGTCGGAGATAATAAGGGATATGAGACTTGATGTGTTTGATGTGCTTGTTGGAATCAACCTTTTAAGAGAGGGACTTGATATTCCGGAGATTACGCTTGTGGCTATTCTTGATGCGGATAAAGAAGGATTTCTGCGTTCTGAGACTTCGCTTATTCAGACAGTTGGACGTGCTGCACGTAATAGCGAAGGGCATGTTATAATGTATGCCGATGTGATTACGGATTCAATGAGACGTGCTATAGATGAGACTGAGAGAAGACGTAAGATTCAGGAACGATATAATGAAGAGCATGGTATAACACCTACAACCATTAAAAAAGCCGTAAGGGAACTTATAAGCATCTCTAAGGAAGTGGCAAGTTCATCAAGAGAACTTGAGAAGGACCCTGAATCTATGAATGAGAAAGAGATAAAGAAGCTTGTTGACAAGATTGAGATGCAGATGAGAAAAGCGGCAGCAGAACTTGATTTTGAGACAGCGGCAGAACTTAGGGACCAGATGATGGAGTTAAAGAAATATTTGAATTAATGTGATTATAATGTCATGTTTATGTTAATGAATGTTTGGACTATAAAGTCATGTCGGATTATATTGGTGCATAGCAATTATGAAATGGAGAAAGAAATGGCTGAGAAATCTATTAAGAAATATATAAAGATAAGAGGTGCGGCAGAACATAATCTTAAGAAAATTAATGTTGATATTCCGAGAAATAAGTTCGTTGTATTGACGGGACTTAGCGGCTCGGGAAAGTCGTCACTTGCATTTGATACTATATATGCAGAGGGACAGAGGCGGTACATGGAATCATTGTCTTCGTATGCGAGACAGTTTTTGGGACAGATGGAGAAGCCGGATGTAGAGAGCATAGAAGGACTTCCACCGGCTATTTCTATTGACCAGAAGTCTACAAATAGAAATCCGCGTTCAACTGTGGGAACCGTTACGGAGATATATGATTATTTCCGACTTTTGTATGCAAGGGTTGGTATTCCACATTGTCCTAAATGCGGTAAAGTTATTGAGAAGCAGACTGTTGATCAGATGGCAGACAGGATTATGGAGTTACCGGAGAGAACAAAGCTTCAACTTCTTGCACCGGTTGTAAGAGGAAGAAAAGGAGAACATGTTAAGGTTCTTGATAATGCACTAAAGAGTGGATTTGTGCGTGTGAAGATTGACGGAAGTATGTATGATATTTCTGAGGATATAAAGTTAGAGAAGAATAAGAAGCATAACATAGATATCGTTGTTGACAGAATAAGTGTCAGAGAGGGAATACAAAAGAGACTTGTTGATTCTATAGAGACAGCTCTTAAATTATCTGATGGTCTTATGACGGCTGATGTCATTGACGGAGAAAGTATTAATTTCAGTCAGAGTTTTTCGTGCCCTGATTGTGGGATAGGTATTGATGAGATACAGCCAAGAAGCTTTTCGTTCAATAATCCGTTTGGAGCATGTCCGGCATGTTATGGACTCGGATACACGATGGAGTTCGATGTTGACCTTATGATACCGGACAAGTCTTTAAGTCTTAATCAGGGAGCAATATCGGCAATGGGATGGCAGTCATCTTCTAAGGAGGGAAGTTTTACCCATGCATTGCTTGTAGCTATGGCTAAAGAATATAATTTTAGTCTTGATACACCTTACGAAGAACTTTCAGATGAAGTTAAAGATATTATTATTAATGGAACTAAAGGTCATGAACTAAAGGTGTATTATAAAGGTCAGAGAGGCGAAGGAGTATATGATGTTGCATTTGAGGGACTGATTCGGAATGAACAGAGGAGATATCGTGAAACATCTTCCGAGATGATGAAGAAGGAATATGAGCAGTATATGAGGATTTCACCTTGTCGTGAGTGTAAGGGACAACGACTGAAAAAGGAATCGCTGGCAGTTACCGTAGGTGATAAGAATATATTTGAAGTTACATCGATGCCAATACTTGATTTGCAGACATACTTAAGAGATATGCATTTATCAGATTATCAGATGAAGGTAGGACAGCAGATTCTTAAAGAAATAGATTCAAGAATTAACTTTCTTGTAGATGTGGGACTTGATTATCTTACATTGTCAAGGGCAACATCTTCTCTTTCGGGTGGAGAGGCACAGCGTATAAGACTTGCAACACAGATAGGGTCGGGACTTGTCGGAGTGGCATATATTCTTGATGAACCAAGTATAGGACTTCATCAGCGTGATAATGACAGACTTCTAAAGGCTATGCTTCATCTGAGGGATTTAGGCAATTCACTGATAGTAGTTGAACATGATGAAGACACAATGATGGCAGCGGATTATATTGTGGATATAGGTCCGGGAGCAGGAGAACATGGTGGAAATGTCGTGGCAGAGGGAACGGCTAAGGAAATAATGGCTAATAAAAATTCTGTTACAGGAGATTTCCTGAGTGGGCGAAGAAAAATTGAAGTGCCATCTGCCAGACGTGAACCTGCAGGCTGGATAACGATTAAAGGTGCAAGGCAGAATAACCTGAAAAACATAGATGTGGATATACCACTTGGAGTTATGACGTGTGTAACAGGTGTGTCAGGTTCGGGAAAGAGTTCACTCATTAATGAAATATTGTATAAGAGTCTTGCAAGAAAACTTAACAGGGCAAAGAGTATTCCAGGAGAGCATGATTCAATAGAGGGCTGTGAGCAGCTCGATAAGATAATTGAGATTGACCAGTCGCCTATAGGAAGAACTCCGAGGTCCAATCCGGCAACATATACCGGAGTGTTTGACATTATAAGACATTTGTTTGCATCTACAACAGACGCAAAAACGCGCGGATACAGTAAGGGAAGATTCAGCTTCAACGTAAAAGGTGGAAGATGTGAAGCATGTGGCGGTGATGGAATTATAAAGATAGAGATGCATTTTCTGCCTGACGTGTATGTTCCATGTGAGGCATGTGAAGGAAAACGTTATAACAGAGAGACACTTGAAGTTAAATATAAAGGAAAGAGTATTTATGATATTCTCGACATGACGGTTGAAGAGGCTGTCAAATTCTTCGAAAATGTTCCTATGGTTTACCGTAAGATTAAGACACTTCAGGATGTGGGATTATCATACATTAAGCTTGGACAGCCATCAACGACTTTGTCAGGCGGGGAGGCACAGCGTATTAAGCTTGCAACAGAACTCAGCCGCAGAAGTACAGGAAGGACAATATATGTGCTGGATGAGCCGACAACAGGATTACATTTTGCAGATGTGGAAAAATTAGTTGAAATACTCCGCAAATTATCTGATACAGGAAATACTGTGGTTGTGATAGAGCATAATCTTGATGTAATCAAGACTGCAGATTATATTATTGACATAGGTCCGGAAGGTGGTGCAAAAGGTGGTAAAGTAATTGCTAAAGGAACACCTAAGGAAATAGTTAAATGCAAAAAATCTTATACAGGAAAATTCCTTAAGAAATATCTGGAGAAGTAATGTGGGATTAGGTATAGATTTATTGCGGTTATTGTGATATATTTAACTCGGTTAAAAGTAGATTGTTAACACTTTATTGACGCATGGAGGAAATGTATATGAATCAGGAAAAAGTTATTGTTATTGACTTTGGTGGCCAGTACAATCAGCTTGTTGCACGACGTGTGCGTGAGTGCAATGTTTATTGTGAGATTTATTCATATAAGATTGACATTGATAAAATCAAGGAGATGAATCCTAAGGGAATTATTCTTACAGGTGGTCCGAACAGTTGTTATGAGGAAAATTCTCCATCATATCAGAAAGAATTGTTTGAGCTTGGAATCCCTGTACTTGGAATATGCTATGGTGCACAGCTTATGATGCATAAGCTTGGAGGAAAAGTTATAACACCTGAAGTTGGAGAATACGGAAAGACAGATATTGAATATTCGCCAAATGGTGTTATGTTTAAAGATTTACCATCCAAATCAGTGTGCTGGATGAGCCATTTTGACAGAATTGCTGAAGCAGCACCGGGATTCGAAGTTGTAGCACATACGGCAGATTGTCCGATAGCAGCTACACAGAATGTAGAGAAGAAATTATATGCAGTCCAGTTCCATCCGGAAGTCCTTCATACAATTAATGGTACAAAGATGATATACAATTTTGTGCGTGAAGTATGTGGCTGTGCCGGAACATGGAAAATGGATTCATTCGTAGAGAATACGATTAAAGAAGTACGCGAGAAAGTAGGAGACGGAAAAGTTCTTCTTGCACTTTCAGGCGGCGTTGATTCATCAGTTCTTGCAGCATTACTTGCAAAGGCAATCGGAAAACAGCTTACATGTGTATTCGTAGACCACGGTCTTCTTCGTAAAAATGAGGGAGATGAAGTCGAAGGAGTATTTGGGAAGAATGGTTCATTCGACATTAATTTCGTAAGGGTAAATGCACAGGAGCGTTATTATAAAAAGCTTGCCGGTGTAACAGAACCGGAGCAGAAGAGAAAGATAATTGGAGAAGAGTTTATCCGTGTATTTGAAGAAGAGGCTAAGAAAATCGGAACAGTTGATTTCCTTGCACAGGGAACGATATATCCTGACGTAGTTGAGTCGGGGCTTGGTGGTGAGTCAGCGGTAATCAAGTCGCACCATAATGTCGGAGGACTTCCTGACTATGTTGATTTTAAGGAAATAATTGAGCCTCTCCGCAACCTCTTTAAAGACGAGGTTCGCAAAGCCGGACTTGAACTTGGCCTTCCGGAATACCTTGTATTCCGTCAGCCATTCCCGGGACCGGGACTTGGAATCCGTATAATTGGTGAGGTAACAGCAGAGAAGGTGCGTATCGTTCAGGATGCTGACTGGATATACAGAAGTGAAGTTGAAAAAGCAGCAAAAGAATACAAAGAAGTTCATGGCGAAGAGCCTTCATGGATGCCAAACCAGTATTTTGCAGCACTCACAAACATGAGAAGCGTCGGTGTTATGGGAGACGAGAGAACGTATGATTACGCAGTTGCAGTAAGAGCTGTACGCACTGTGGACTTCATGACAGCCGAAGCCGCTGAGATACCGTTTGAAGTATTGCAGACAGTAATGAGCAGAGTTATTAATGAGGTGAAGGGAGTCAACAGAGTATTCTATGATTTGACGAGTAAGCCACCTGGAACGATTGAGTTTGAATAATTTTAAAAAGCTCGCAAAAGCCTATAAAATGGGCATTTGCGAGCTTGTTTTTTGTCTTGTGGTACTATTTTGGTACTATAAGTCTTTATTTAAGAACAATTGAATAGTATGGAATAGTATCAAAAGAAATAGTTTTATTTGTTGCTTTAATAATATCTGTTCCTCGATTAATAATTATTTCTGATAGTTGATTTAGGAATGAAACGATAGAGTTATCATCTTTTGTATCAGGTGAAAATAATGACAAACTATAGTCATTGTTAACATATTGATGATAAAAATGGTCGTTTATAAAATTTTTCCAGTTCTCTTCACAATTTGAATTATATGATTGCCATAAAAGCGGTGCCCATTTACTTAATGTTGAATTATTTGAAGCACGGGTGTTATATATTTCTTCTTTTTCGGTGTACGATTTATCAAACCATTGCTGTTTTAAGTATGATAATTTAGTAGTCCATAAATCGTAGCCATTACCACCGGGGTTTGCACCTGTAGGAGAAAGGTTTCCTATAGTATAAACAAGGTCAAGATACTTCAAAAAAGCATCCCAAACTTCTGTGTTATGACCAAATTTTTTGGATAATTCAGTTGATATCTCATAATCAGATATTTTGCAAAAGTCATTGTATAATGGAAGGATGTTGGAGGAGCGATTTGTATTAGTAAGTTCGTTATTTGTCAATCTTTTAAAAATATTCCACCAACCATTCATTAAATCAGCGTTTATTGTTAGTATAGGATTTGAACTATTATTTTGAAGTAAGTAACCACCATTTTGACGCGGCACATGAGACCATGTTGAATAGTGAGGATACAATTTAAATATTTCAACTGATAATCTTGAATATTCAATATCGGGACCGCTGATTGTATTTTCAAACCAAAGTGTACGTGCAAAACGATTTAGTCTATTCCAGTGCTTAATATCGTTTTCGGTGAGATAGGATAATCGTACATCAAATTTATTTATTGCAATTTTATTCATTAAAACTCCTTACGCATGCGGCCATGTGATTTTCCACTCAAAGTATTCATTTGGAGAAATCTCTCCATTATTTAATTTCGTTTTCATTTCACACCAGTCTGATAAAAAGTCATTTACCAATCCATATTCAAAAGTTAATGCAATGGGTGCACCTGCGCAGTCATAATCATCTTCGTTATAAGTTGGTTTTGCTGCTTCAGAAGGCTTTGAAGGTGTCATTGCAGTTAAGTGAATCAGATTACCTGGTGCAGTGTACTCAGGAAATCTAGTCCCTTTTCCTCGTGCAGGAAGAGAAGAGGCGCTTTCCTCGAGCCAGAAGAGTGTTTCGATAATATCTTCCGCAGCACCTAAACTGTAGTCAGAGATTGCTTTGTAATTACAGTGCAATGCGTCGGCAAGCTTTTGAATCATATCATCACCGGGAATGCGGGCACCGGTTTCGTATTGAGAGATACGGACAGACATATTTTTTCCCTCAAAACCGAGAGCACCACCCAGGTCATCCATTGTCATTTTGCGGAATACCCGTATTTTCTTTATTCTTTCACCTATTGTCATAGTGTAGTTCCCTCCATTTAGATGTGTTATGGACTTTTAAGGAGAGTATAACACGAAAAAAATGAAAAGGGAAGTTTTTCTATACAAAAACATTAGAAAAACTTCTTGACAATTCAATACGATATGGTATAGAATAATCACAATCTATTTATCTATACCATACAGTATTGAAAAATAATGAGCGATATCGGAATACTAACAGACATTTGCCAAGACCTTTCAAGAAGCGAGCGAATGAAGACACTCCCCTAAGTGGACTGAATACCTCGAGCAGGAGCGGGCGGTATTATCTGAAGTAATCTTTCAGGTAATGAGGCAGGTTGGAACACCGGCAGAACCGATATGAGAACGCCAGCATTTTTGAATGCTAAGGAATGTGAACAGTTGGACGGAAAAATCTGATTACAATTCCTGCAAAGCAATACATAATACAGAATTTATGCAGCAGTTATTGTGACAGCATCATAAATCTCTGTATTTAAACACAA
>DEGR01000014.1 GCA_002351535.1 Lachnospira sp. UBA2821 | reverse complement strand
GTGAGGTCACTTCATATTGTCTCGTAAATAACCGCATTCTTAGTCCACTCCGCCTGTGTTCTGTCTGTTTTAACCTGAGTTGTTTTTTCAGATTTAGCCGCAGTACCTGATTTATTGCCGGAATCTCCACAGGCTGATGTCGAAAATGCCAATACTACCGCAAGATTAAGTGCTACTATTTTTTTCAAATTCTTTCTCATGTAATAATCCTCTCTTCTTCTTTATGTGTTCCAGTATGCTGTCTGTCTCCACGTTCAGCCACAATTCTATACCCTATACTATTTATTCTCCGCTCAAGGCATCCCCTGCACTCGGCAGCCTCTTCCCCCGTGCATATCTTATTATCGTACAAATCATATTTTTTACGATTATCAACTGGTGAAAGATTAGGCATAACCACATTTGCTCCTGCGAGTATTCCCTTTTCCCTTCCCGAAGGGTCAACAGTTCCAAGTGCTGTTGTCGCCGGGAGAAGAACATCGGGAATCATTACTCTTATAACCGACAGAAGAAATAGCGTAAGTTCTACATCTCCACTCTTCTCATTTGCAAATATAGTATCGCTGTGAGGAATAAATGGCCCTATTCCAACCATATCAGGTTGTAATTCCTGCAAAAAGCATAAATCTTCTGCTATATTTTCGACGGTTTGTCCCGGTGAACCGACCATAAAGCCTGCTCCTACCTGATATCCCAGTTCCTTAAGATTATACAGACACTGTTTTCTGTTACTAAGACTCATTTCCTCCGGATGAAGAGTTCTGTAATGTGCTTCATCAGCCGTCTCATGTCTCAAAAGATACCTGTCAGCTCCTGCTTCCCTATAAAGTTTATAACTTTCATAACTCTTTTCGCCTATCGACAAAGTCACTGCACACTGTGGATATTCAGCCTTAATAGACTTAACAATGCGTACAATCATTTCATCAGTATAAAAAGGGTCCTCTCCTCCCTGAAGAACAAAAGTCCTGAAGCCGAGATTATAACCGTTTTCACAGCATTTGATAATCTCTTCTTCTGTCATTCTGTATCTGTCGGCATTAGAATTACTGCGTCTTATTCCACAGTAATAGCAATCGTTTTTACAAATATTTGTAAACTCTATAAGCCCTCTTGTAAATACCTTATCACCATAATACATCTTTCTGCGTCTTACAGCTTCATCTGTAATAATACTTTTTAGCTTTTCATCATTTCTTCTATCAATTAAAAATGCATACTCGTCTCTGTCAAGTTTGTTTTCCTCAATGAAACGGTATGCAATATCATATATATTCACCAAAATCATCCATTCCAAATCAACATATTTACTGCTACATCTGCTTTCTTACAACTCTATATTCATCATCTGACTGATAGTATGAACATTCTGTAAGACTTCCTGTCAGAAATCTGTACATCTCATCCTCATCAAGATTAATGTCACAATAGTAATAATCGTATTCCTCATCATAAATATAATTATTACAACTCTCACAATTACTTCCCTGTTTTCTCTTTGAGTTATCCATATCCATCCTCACTTCATAAGTTTTTCAAAAGCACACATGTACCATTATACATTATTAATGACTTTGGCACAATCCATATTAAACATTTTAAATGCTGTGTTTTTTTGGATAAACGATATTCAAATCCATCGTACCTTTCACATTATCCTTCTTGTCAAGCAAATCAAGACCTCCATATGTAAAGTCTTCATATTTGCCCTTCGAATCTCCAAAATCATTTGACTTTTTCACAAGATATGTTGTAACAAGATATGCAATCGAAAATGCATACACCAATGTAAATACTATTATCATCACACTCTGGAACATTATTCATCACCTTCCTGTCTGTCATTTGCAAATCTTTTCATTGTGTCAGCCTTGGTAAGTTTTCTGCTGTCTTCGAATTTCGATGAAATTCCAAATGCAGTTGCAAATATTAAAACCAATCCGAGACCTAACAATTTAAATGCATCCACTTCCTGTCCCTCGGAGGAAAAATATTTTACCACCAGATTAATAATTATATAAAATACAGGTATTAATACTGCTGCAACAGTCCAGAAAAAAATTGATTTTTTCTTCTTATCCTCTTCTACTGCCCCAACACATTTTCCTGTCTGTCCATTAACCATAATCGTATTATTCACACCATTATGTCTGAATGAAACAAACCATGCCGGAAGCATTACATATCTCTCCGCATTGATATTAACACATGGATTATGCTTCTGTACCTTTACCTCATCCGCATGGACAGTCTTTTTAACCTGCTCATCAAACATATTTGATGCCCTTACTAAAGCTCCCTCTTTCAGTCTGTCTTCATCGTCATCCTTAATGTTAGAATAAAAACCTGACATATATATCTGTGAAAATGGTACACATTTAAAAAAATTGTAAGGCTCAAGTCTTATAGAAGACTCATCATCCAGCATTACAGACGCATCCATTGTTATATTTTCAAAATTTATCTTTGCATGCCTGTAATAATGTTTTATTCTTGCACTTTTGCCGGTGCCTACCACGCCTGACAATACCATCTCATCCTCATAATCTATGTTATACACTTTATACGGTATGTATATGCCATGAACTTTATCAATCTGTACATCCTTTACTTCTTTAGGAACAAAAAAGCCTTTATTAAGCTTATTACGCAATATTTGTAGTGCCTGTTGTTTTGTTATCTCAAACGGAATAATTCCCTGTGGTTTCTTCTGCCTTACAATTCTCGACATAACTATTGTAGGCTGTCCACAATAGGCACAAAACGTAGAACTCTCAGTATCATTTATTGCAAGTTCTGCTCCACAATTTGTGCATTTGTATATTTCGCATTCAAACTCATCTTCATCAGCCCTGTTTTTCTCAGACTCTCCATTCCCGGCACTATCTTCCTGTATATTATCGAACTTATCTTTTTCCTGTGTATAAGTTCCTATCTCCTGTTCTCCATAATATGTAACACAATGTGTACATAACATCTTACCCGAAACCGCATCATATACAAGAGCGGCCCCACACCCTGGACATTTTATCGTCATATTACTCTCCATTCCTATGTAAATTATTTTACAGTTACTTTTACTCTCTTATATAATCCATTCTGTGTATATACATAAACTGTACATTTTCCCTTCTTAATTGCCCTTATAACGCCTTTTTTAGTCACAGTTGCAATTTTCTTATTGGTTGATTCATACCGGAATTTTCCAAGATGGATACTTGTATTTTTTCCAGTCTTCATCTTAGGTCTCAGTGTATATTTTTTATTTTTTTTCAAAACAAGTGATGATTTTACATTCGAAATCTTTATAGGATTTCCATGTTTTCCACCCTTTACACAGCAATGTGCACATGTAGAAATATTAATAATCTTTCTCGATTTTCCATCTTTTTTATATGCCATTACAGCAAACTTATAATATTTCCCTGCTGAGAGCTTCCTGACCGTAATTGTTGAATTTTTCTTTGATACTGTCTTAATTTTCTTTAATTTCTTTCCACATCTGCCCCCGTATATAATATATCCGTCCGCTTTCTTAACTTTACTCCATGTAAGCTTAACAGACTTCTTACCGGCAGATGCCTTAAGTTTTAAAGGAGCAAATGTTGCACCTTTTATTTCTTTTTTATCTGTATTCGTCTTCTTTGCTATGCTGTCTGCCTTCTTATCTGTCATAGAAGTTGTCACTTTTTCCGGTGCTGTTGTCTCTCTTTGTGCTGTTGTCTCTTTTTGCGTTGTCGTCTCTTTTTGTGTTGTCTCTTTTTGTGTTGTTGTTTCTTTTTCCGTTATAGTTTCTCCTGACACCGTTTCACGCGGAGTTGTCGTTTCTCCCGACGTTGTCTCTTTCGTTGTCTCTTCTGACACCGTTTCCTGTGGAGTTGTCGTTTCTCCCGACATTGTCTCTTTCGTTGTCTCTCCTGACACCGTTTCACGCGGAGTTGTCGTTTCTCCTGACATTGTCTCTTTCGTTGTCTCTTCTGACACCGTTTCACGCGGAGTTGTCGTCTCCTGCGTCTTCGTTGTATCCTGTGGCTTCGTCGTCTCCGGCTCATCCGAAATAACTTTAATTTTTACTGATGTCATAAGTTCTGTTCCATCTGTTGAATACATATTAAGAACCGACTCTCCTATTGATTTACCTGTAACTACAGCTATTTCTTTGTTATCATCGGTATCTGTACTTTCCTTACCTTTAACCGTAAATATGTCTGTATCCATGCTTTCCCAATCAAGTGTTTTCTGCGAAACATTATCAGGAGCTATCATTGCAGCTATCTCAATGCTTTTTCCTTTGTATACCTCATATTCCTTCTGTTCTGTACTTATACTCTGCATTTTTGTCGATACGACTGTTTTACCTGTAACATCGACATGTCCCATAGGATAATAGTATTTTCCATCATACGAATAAGCATACACCGCATATTTATATTCTGTTTCATCAGGAATATTTTTATATGTATAAGAATAGGAATCTTTTCCTTCTTTCGGGATATATACTATATCTTCAAAATGATATCCCACATATCTCTCAATCATATACCCGTCAATACCACTTTCATCCACATATACGTTACCCTGCTCATCCTGTGATTTAACAGATTCAAAGTCTATCTTAATCTTTCCTGCAAGATTCGCAGATGCCGTTGCTGATTCAGGCTTTCTGTCTTTTCTTACCCTGATTGGAACAACGGTCTCTGCACCTGCTCCATCCTTAGCCTTTAATACAAGATTAGTGTCTCCCTCTTTCAGGGCGTTGATATAAACACTGTACTGTCCATTTTCAAAAGTATTCCTTACGATTTCTATAATACTGTCATCATATTCAAAATCTATCCCGTTGTTTGTAGCCTGTGATGCATTTTTAGCATTTACCTTAAGTGTAACTGTTGATATTTCTTTGCCATTAAACATAAATATTGACTTGTATCCCTCGGCAAGTGCCATGTAATCTGATGATGCCCATATATCTGACACCGGTACAAAGTCATATGTTGATGCCTTTATCTCTTTTCCATTGTTAGCATATACAATCTTCTGTCCTGTCGTCCAGTTATTTATATAAGATTTAACAAGGAATCTGTACTCTTTACCCTGTTCCAGATTATCTGCATCATACCATGGTTTATCAATTTGTCCTATATCCGTCTTCTGTATCCATCCGGATGTTTCTTCATCCCACTGATATACATAATATCCACTTGCTGCTTTATCTTCATCCCATGTTAACTTCATATGATTATTAGTAATTCCACTTATTTTGAGATTAGATACTTCATCCGGGCATACATATATTCCACATGTTCCATAACATGTTCCATCTTCCGAGTATGCCCTTATATAAGCTATACCGCTTCCTGTCACCTTAACTGCAGCACTCTGTTCATCGCTTTTACCAATTACAGCCACATTTTCATCAGTACTTGTCCATTTTGATATCTTTTTATTAGCTGCATCATCCGGATAATAGCTTCCTACCGTTATCTGCTTTGTCTGTCCTACCTGACTTCTCTCAACATAATAATAAGAAGGGTTAAGATTTATCTTCTTAACTGTTACATCTTTAACAGTTACATTAATCTCTTTTTTCAGATTACTTCCATCTGTAGTACGGCATATAATCCTGCATGTTCCATTCGCTATAGCCTGAATCTTGCCAATACTGCTTACTGTTGCAACTGATGAATCAGTTGACTCAAATGTTATATTCTGATTTGCATCATTTTCAGGCAACACCGTATATTCAACATATCTTTTTAACCCCGGCTGAAGTGTTATATTTTCTTCTTTCACATTAATAGAAGAAGCCTTTTCCTTTTCAAAATGTACAAGACATTTTCCATATTTTCCTTCACTTCCATCCATTGGAACTGCATATACATATACATCTCCATACTTCTTTCTCGTTACCACACCGTCTTTATCAACGCTGCCTATCTCTTCTACTGATGTAAACCACATAATATCTTTATCCGATACCTGTTTTTCAGTAACAGCATTCCCCTCTTCATCCTTTGTATCAGCTATATACTCGATATCATCAAGGTCAATCTTATCATCTGTTACCGTTATCTCCTTAACTACTTCACCTTTATAAGCTATGTCAGTATGTGAAGTAAGCTCTTCCGACAAATCCGCTGTTGGTGGAAGATATGTATTATCAGTACACACAAAACCATCTGTATCCTGTTCTTCATACATATTCTGTATTATGTTATCTTTTATAACAACCTGTTTGTATGTGCCATATCTCTTCTTAAATAAATGTCCAAGATAATATGTTCCTTTATCATCTGTACAGGCTGCATCAGCCGAAAATGACGAAGAAGTATATCTTGTATTCGGCTCATAATATTTGTTCCCGACAAAGTTAAGTGTTCCAATATCACCTATGAGTGTTACGGCACTCTGATGAATTCCCCTTGTCTCATCCTCCCGTACATAATTATATATTTCATTATTTGTGCAATTCTTTACACAATCAGATTCGCCGCCAAAATTGGCAAAAGATAAATATTCAACTCCTACCGAATTACTTCCGGCAAAAAGCCTTAACAGATTACCGTTAAATTCATCCGGATTAAATGCCATTCTTCCACCTCTTGTAAGCATAATAAGTTCATTATCATTCATAACAGGTGCACCGGTTCCAAACGCAAGTACGGTATCGCAGAAAAATCTGTTATTGTTAAATGTAAGATTTCCTCCACAGACATTTCCTTTGCCGCAATTTGTCCTTGTAGATAAGAAGAAATCATTATTCTTCACCATAATATTGGCAGGGTCCGAATTGCTCGAATCAAATATCATTGACCATGTAGCATAAGAACACAATACCTCTATAATATTATCCTCAATAACACAATTCTTAACTGCCCCGAAAGTCATGAATTTTGAATCACATTCTGATATAAAATGATTGCCTGCAATATGTATTCCCGTTACATCATGTGAATCCGAATATGCTATCGTAAACCGCATAGTTGCATTTCCAACTACATTGGAATATCTTGGTTCATATGAATGTATTGTATTGTTAATAAACTCTACATTGTGAAGAAATGCATTATCATCATCTTTACTGAAGAACCCTATCTGTTCATCTCTTGCATCACCATATAAATCACAATTCATAATGGTTATATTTTCTTCACCTGCTGCCCAGATATCAAGCACACCAATATTAGCACCACGATATGTACTTGTCATCTGAACCATTTTACATCCGTCAACCGTTATGTCTCTGTTACCTGTATAACAGCAGAAGTTAGAATACTGCTTGTCCTCGTAATAATAATTATTGTAACAGCTCTGAGGTATAAGCATATCCACATTGTATATGTATATCTGCTTTGAATACATAAGAGAAAACTGTCTCATATATCTGTATATATCTACTTCTCTTGCCTCTAACGTAAAGTCCCCAAAATACACATTTTCCGAACCCCACGACTGAAAGAAATGCTCCTGATACCCACTGTCTTTTCTATAGTCATTATCCGTAAATAATATTGTTTTGCTTCCTTCGCCAACTATATTTATATTCTTGCATGTTATAGATACACAGTCATCACATTTATATTCCCCTTCCGGAATATATGCTATTCCTCTCGCAACTGTGTCATCATTCCCAACCATCTCATTAACTCTTGAATAGCACTGGGATATATATGACTGCTCTGCCTGTTTTCCATCACCCTTTGCACCGTACTGTCTGGCATTTGCAATATACCATATCTGTCCGGCTTTATCAGTGTATCTGTCAGGAAGCGGTTGTGCATAAAGCCCGTTGTCCATCTCAACACAGCCTGTCGACTTATCTTTACTAAGCTTATAAGCACATGCTCCACCGTCACCTTTTCTGTAGTATCCTCTCGTTTTAACTATAGCACCTTCCTTAAGTCTCACCATATTACTCGAAACCATGTCTTCAACTGTATTGTAAGAAGCTGTTATATCTTTGTACGAAGATGCATAATCAAAGTCTCTTAGAAATGTATAATCCATGTCCTTATATACGGATGGCTCTGATACATGCTGTGGCTCATATACTTTGCCTGTAGTTCCTGACTTTTCCCGGCTCATCCCGCTATATGTAGTTCTGCTTATTGATTTCTCTTTTCCTTTTTCATCCTCCGCATAAATATCCGCATCAATGCATGAACCTGCCATTGCTACCGCAAGTATCAATGACAGGATTTTTTTTATACTTTTTTTCAAAATACTCCTCCTTTTTCTTAAAATAATCTCTCGGAATCTCTAA
>DEGR01000076.1:6662-11252 GCA_002351535.1 Lachnospira sp. UBA2821 | reverse complement strand
TGTTATGAAGTGACCTCTTGTCAAGAGTAAATTTCAAGAAATCACCACATTTCCTTTCCTTAAATTTTAACACTGGGTACAGAGGCAGAGCCTCAGATCTAACAGTCCCCGGCCTTGGCCACTCTGTTATACGTGGATTGGTTACCTACAGGTCAATGGTCCGCCGTGAATCTTGCCGTCTCCTAGCGTGAATCAAAATATATAAATATAATGTCAACAGAGGTGAGTCGCAAATAATTCGAACCTAAGAATGCTCCAAGACCCTGACTCTGTATCCAGTGTTATTAGTTGTTTTTGCAGATGAAATCTGACAAATGCAGTTTCTTCTGCTTGATTACCCTTAAGAATATTCAGATGATTCTGTCAAGGACTTGTCGCCAATGGCGATGTGAAGCATCCTTGACTGAAACAGATGAATATTATACTAACTTACATGTTCCGTCATCATACCCCAGATAAAACATGCTAATTCTCTTGCTATTGCTGTTGTTGCCACATTTCGATTAACTCCTTTGTTTAGAGTCATTTTGTAAAACCTTCGTCTAAGCCTTTCATTTGCTTTATCTGCATATGCAATTACTTCTGGGGGATTTCCTTTCTGTCTTTGCTTCAATGCCACTGATTTGTGTCCTACATTCCCCCTTGTATAACTCTGGGCTGCTTCAACTAAAAGTCTTCGCAAGTGACTATTTCCTGCCTTTGTTATGCTGTAGCGATTAACTCTCGTATCACTGGAATCTTCACTTGGTACAAGACCTAAAAAAGAAGCAAATTTCGGTGCTTTTTCAAATCTTTCAAAATCACCAACTTCGACAATCATTGAAAGGGCTGTATGTGTCTTAATCCCAAGAAGACAGCCCATATGTTTTACTTTTTCTTCGTACCTTTTTGCTGATGCAAGTTCTTCTATTCTTTCATCAAATCTGTTGATTTTTTCTGTTAAGTATTCATATGTTAGAAGATACTCGTCTAAGGTTTCTCGTTGTAAAGCTGACAATTCTAAGTTTTTTAACCATTTCAGATGTGCAATAGTCCAATAAGTTTTTCCACCTTCAAAGCGCTTTCCCTGTCTTAAAACAAATGCAAGAATCTGTTGTTTAACCTTTTTAAGATATAGTTTCTGGTCATCACGCATTCTAATGTATTCCTTAACATCATTGTCATCATTATCCGGAACATATACTTCACTATAAGTATGAAATGCCAGACATCTGGCTATATTTGCAGCATCTCTTTTATCTGTCTTTATATGATGTGTATTAGTTACAGCCATTGTACTTGGCGCCAGTATTTTGCAATCTACAGCATGTTCTTTTAGTTGATGATACAAGGAATATCCAAGACATCCTGCCTCATATCCGCAAACAAATGTAACTTCACCATCATATCTGGAACGAACCTGCTCCATGTACTTAAGAACAAGCTTGTAATCTGATGGTATTGTCTGCTTATACTCAACCTTATCTGTCTCATAACTGTAACAACAAAGTGTGTACTGTTCCTTATGGACATCCATCCCAACATAAACTATACTATTCATATGTGACCTCCTATTGTATGCGGTAATTCCTGTTACCTTATTATTCGTTCAAATAATATTTTACAGGTAAATCCACGAAACTACAATTGCGAGGTCACTTCATATTGTCTCCTTTTCTTAGGTGCATAATCTTTCATCTCCGGTATCGCCCCACCTGAAACTGCCCACAGATACAGACTTGCTACACTACAATATGGACTGAAACGTCTGCGATATTTCTCAAATAATTTTCTGTCAATCTTCCTATGATGATAGACCATTCGAAGTCCTCTCTGTATTGCCAGATCATCAAAGCTGAAGATATTCGGTCTTTGCAGACAGAATAGTAAAATCATTTCTGCTGTCCATACACCAATTCCCTTTAAAGAAGCAAATGCTTTAATGGCTTCTTCATCAGACATCTCTGAAATATCCTGTAAATTAAAGTTTCCACAGTGTACCTTATCCGCAAAATCTTTTATGTACTCAGCTTTTCTAAAGCTCATTCCCAAGGACTGTAATCTTGATACATCTATTGCATAAATATTTTCTGCATTAACCTCTCCTAACTCGTCCCTCAGGCGTTGCCATATAGTCTCCTGTGCTTTAGTAGAAATCTGCTGTCCTATGATATGATGTACAACCGATGAAAATAAATCTGTATCTGTTACACGTTCAATGTGTCCAATTTTCTCAATGACCTCGCCTAATATTTTGTCTTTACTTTTTAAATATTCAATCTCTTCATCTCCATATATAAAATACAAACCGATTACCTCCAACTTGACTTTTCATTTTAATTACATTATTATTTTATCACTATTTTTTATAGAAAGTTATCATAATACTATCAGATATTATCATTATATTGTCAAAAAGAGGATTATGCAAAATGAAACCAGACAAAATAAAACAAAATGAAATAAACTCAGTTAAAAATAATTACATTAATTCTGTAAATCTTAATATTAATTCTGATTTTCCATATCTTGTTCTTGATGTAATAAATGATAATGCATATCCGAGAAACCCTGGTTTTCAGGTTATGCATTGGCATGAGGATTTACAATTCATATATGTAATCGATGGAAGTATTGAAGTTTGCACTTTAGACAATGCCATACAGGTAAACTCGGGTGAAGCGTTCTTCATTAATAAGGATGTTGTACATTATGTAAAAAGAATTGGTAACTGTCACTATAATAGTTTCTTGTTTCCCGCATATTTTCTTGAATTCTATATTGGAAGTCCTGTTAAAGCATTTGTAGATAGCATTATAACCAATGAACAGTTGACACTTTTCCATTTTACGCCATCTGTTCAGTGGCACAATGTAATTATTAATAAACTTTATCAATTAAGCAAGTTAGAGCTAAGTAGATTAGCATCAAGGAAATTAGAGTCCACTACATTAGAAAAAGATAAAAATATCTTCTATCCTTATGAAGTATTAGTCCTGCTTTCATCTATCTGGTTAATTATGATTAAAAATATTTCTATCCCTACTCATCAGGAGCAAAGCCTTACAAATCTCCGTATGCAAAAGATTCTTCAATTTATTGAAATGCATTTTTCAGAAGATATTACATTATCTGACCTGGCTCATAGTGCAAATATCAGTAAATCCGAATGTAGCAGATGTTTTAAGGACAGTCTTGATACAACTCCTTATAACTATCTTATAGAATTCAGACTTTCAAAGGCTGCCAGACTTCTCAAAGACTCTCACGAACCAATTAGCAATATTGCAGCCGATGTCGGCTTTAATCAATTGAGTCATTTTGGTAAATGTTTTAAAGATAAAACCGGATATTCACCAAGAGAATATAGAAAAAGAATGGGTAAATGAATTACTTCATAATTTCATCATTTACCCATTCTATAATACTTTATATATTAGAGTTATAGGACAAATCGTGTTAATGACTAATCTCATCCATCAAACGCTTTATCCTATAACTCTCTTTCTAAAATTACTTCTTTATAAATTTATTTCTTTGTAAATTTTGCTATAAGTGTTGCCTCGTCTGTATCATCATCTGGTATTTTAACTTTACCATCAGTAACTGTCAACGTTTCACTTTCATAACTAAGTGTATATCCATTGCGTTTAATATCTGGCAGTGTTATTATTTCGCCTTTATTTACAAACAGGCTATAATAATTGTCTGTAACACCATCAATGCTTATCTCGATACCAAGAATAATCGTGTTCTCTGTATCTTCGCAATATCTGCCCCAGAAGTAAACATCACTGTCAGGCATAGTATATATTCCCTCTTTGTTGACAAGAGAAATATCTGTCAGACATATCCATGTTTCATTAAACACATATCCATCTTTCTGTGGCAAATCAATATATGAAAACATTTCTTTACCCACAGGAACATCTGAAATAGTACAATATGGTTCAGTTTCACCATCTATTATATAGTAGATATTATGTGTTGCCGTTGTATAAATACATTCCACACTGACATCATTATGTGGCATTATGAATTTATATTCACCATTTTCTTCATAAATATCTACATCATCCGACTTCCAGTAATAAGTATAACCACTCTTCTGTGGCGGAACCGGAAGTGTCACAACATTCATGTATTGCTCACTTAAAGGACTATCCTCACTTATTGAACCGTCAATTGTGATATTTATATTATAGAATTTAGGTGATGACGTTGCTCTAAATATAACATCATGAGCAGGCATTACAAACTTTCCATCTGTTACAACTATACCATCTGCTGACCATTCCGTAACATCATAATAGTCTTTTACCGGTTTATCAATAACCGGAATTGTATCACCTATTTTTGCAACTTCCTTAGTCTTATAAATCTTTCCGTCAAACTCATAGGTTATATAGCATTTTGTAGTTGTTGCAATTGCAGTTAATCCTAAAGCAGGCATTATTTCCGGCTGTTTTACTAAAGCACCGGCTGCCCCTGACCATGACCAGCCATTGAAAATATATCCTGCTGCCTCTGAAGGTGCATCAAATACCGGAAGCATATCGCCATAATGATAATTCTTCTTTTCAATAACTGTACCATCAAGAATAAACGTAT
>DEGR01000076.1:6204-6608 GCA_002351535.1 Lachnospira sp. UBA2821 | reverse complement strand
CATCTTTAGTAAGTGATATTGTGTCATCTGCTCCATAGATATTTCCATCTTCATCTGTCCAGCCTCCGAATATATAATCACGCAATTCATCTGTCTTAGATACCTCTGCCATATCTGACAATTTAATCTCTGTTCCGTAATCTTCAGTTCTTTCATCATTCCCTGTCAGATTACCACCATTGACATCAAGTCTTAATGTATGTCTGNNGGCACATTCTTTTTCCAATTGCCAAATATTATCTCAAGTGACAGCCCATCTGCTGATGGAATACTTGATGAACCCTGATACTCAAGAGTATAACCTTCACCCTCAACATTCTGAGGTATATAGTTGTTATATTTCTCAACAAATGCCAGGTAATCATCATAACCGCCTGTAAATGTATCAGTAGTTTCACCATTCA
>DEGR01000076.1:1418-6169 GCA_002351535.1 Lachnospira sp. UBA2821 | reverse complement strand
CTTTTACTGTATATGTCTTAGGATTTACTTTATAAATTGCTGTAAGTGTTGTAGCATAATCAATTTTAACCTGTTGACCGATACTATAAACCTGTCCTGTTTTATTATCTTTCCAGCCTATCGGTTCGTAATCATTATATTTATCAGAATCTTTTACAGCCCATCTTGAAATAGTCACTTCATAATCTTCTGAGTCAAAGCTATCAAAATAATCATAGAACAGATTTCTTCCATCACCTGCATCAAGATTAATCCTTACATTACGTCTGATAATCGGACGTATTCTAAGGTCTCTATATATAAGCTTATCTAACTCAAATTCTCTAACGCTGTAACCATATTGGTCTTCACACCATTGTACAAATTGATACGAAGTACCTTCCTGCCAGTTACATGCTGCAAATGCTTCATCTAATTCAGACTTTGGTACAGACGTTCCACCATCAACCTTTAATGTCTTATAAATCTTGAACTCACGTGCTATGTCATCATAATACAACAAATCTACGTTATATACATTTGTTTTATATATGGCTTCATAAACCGTATCTTCATATACTTCTGGTAATTGAGACCATAATTTATAAATTGTCTTACCACCATCTGAACTATATCCAAGTAATGTTTTGCCAAGCGGCGTTTCTGCATAAGGCATATCAGGTGATTTACCATAAGTTACTTCCATTTCTCTGACTACCGGCTCTCCATACATTGTCTGCGATTTGAATTTAACTGACATATTTTTTAATGTATAACCGGCTCTGTAATAATAAATTACCCGATAATATTCCTCATTATAACTATAAAACAATTGTCTTTCTGCTCCATACAAATCAGATGATGTAACCGAACACAATGCCTTATCAGTAGGAAGTCCGCTCTTAAGATAGTATTTATCTACCTTATAATCGATTTTCTTCATATTATTTGCGGCATATTTAAACATATTATAATATCCTTGTGGCACACCATTTATTGAATACCAGCCACTAAATTTTATATTTTCATTATCGACTATATCCGGAGGTGTTGCATCATCACCAACATTAACAGCTCTTACTTCTGTCGTCCATATGTCTTTATTAACATCATAATAAGTGAAACTTACTAATGCCTGTGCTCTCTTTGCATGATATATAATTTCTGTATTATCTTTAGATACCGGAGTAAAATATGGATCACTTTCCCATTCTTCATCCATGTATTTCCAACTGTCTACAGCTCCATCTGTATTAAATTTACCTGCATAATTTCCAGCCGGTACCTGTCTTGTACCAACAAGTGTTTTTTCTCCATCAACTTCTCTGAAGAAATTAACAGTGTACATCTTACCTATGTCATCAAAATTAACTCTTGATTTATCATACCATATTACTTTAACAGTTTTAGTTGTACTTGCTTTAGAATCAGCAGTCTTTGTAAACTGTAATGTATTGCCATAATAATGGACCTGTGCTGTACATTCATCAGAACTTTGCCTATATGATGAATATGGCTGGTCATATGTCAGATGCCTTCCCTGACGGTCATAAACTACTCTGAATCCCTTACCCGAAACATTTAATGTCACCTTATTCCATGGTATAGTCGCATTTTTATCAAGTACTCCGGTAGTAATATCTACTACCTGTCCGGACATTGGTGAAAGGTCCTCCACGTCTATGCTGGCATATGAGCTTCCATTAGAATAAAATACTATTGGCGTTACCGGATCATTTAAACATACAACAAGTTTCTTATCACCCATTGAGAATAACGGCCACTTACATTCCGGTATCAATGGTGCATCAACTCTTATATTAAATACTTTCGATTCCGCTACCAGATTTACCTCCAGGTAAATACCACCTTCTAAATAGAAGCCTCCCATAAGTGTACTATATACTGTATCATATCTGTGGTCAGGTTTTACAACATGATAACGTGCGTATCCATAGATATCAAGATAAGCCCCTACCTGTACTTCGACTCCGACTTCGCCAAGTCGTCTGAGTCCCGTAAATGATACTGTAAGCTGCCCTGCAATTCCCATCTTAATACCTGTATATCCGCATAAAGTCAGATCAAAGCTATATCTGTCAGCTCCAATCAGCTTATTCTTGTACATACTGAATTCTTTTTCTTTAGAATTACCGTATGCACCCACCTGTCTTGCATCAAGTACAGAGAATTTACTTCCTATGCCACCTGCAAAACTCATTTTTACCACAAAATCAAGTTCAAAGTTAAGCTGGAATAATGATAACGGCTTTGCCGTAGAGAATAACGGCAGTCTGCAAAGTTCTATATAACCGCCTTTCTTGTTAAGCATGCCCTGAACTTCTTTAACAAGTCCCTGAGTATCATTTTCTTTATCACTTCTAAGCATCTTTGTAACTTCATCAGTGATATTTCTATAACTGTTTGCCCCTACAGAACATACAAGTACCTGCAATTCGATATCAGTCTACGTATACATATTAGCCGCATAGTTAAATTCAAGTTCAGGCGTATCAAACCATTTAAACTTAAATTGCTTATATCCCTGTAAAGATACATTAATATATTCAGTAATGGTAAATGTTGCATCAACTTTTAATTTACCTTTGACATTTCCCTTATAACCGAGTGTAAATGTAATTGCTGTCCAATAGTCAGGATCTGGATTTGTAAAATTATTATTTTCTGCCTCTCCTATCTTAACAGATACCTTAAGATTCTTGCCTAACCTCTTAGCAAGATCAGCAAGTGTATCCTCCTTAGGATGCGCATAATCAGAAAAATCCTTCAGCCTGTCAACATCCAGCCTACTTCTTACCAGTGATTCACCGTCTAATTCTTCTTTTACTGTCTCACTTTCTGCAAGCACAGCTGCAAGTACATAACTTAATTGTTTTGCTCCCTCGCTGTTATAGATTTCCTGTTCAAGTGCTGCAGTATCGATACCATCTACAAGATATTTATTCTGTGCAGGATCAGTAAAATATATATCAACCTTATCATATACGTCTTCAACATCGCAATCATCTGTCTGTATATAATACTCGTCATCATCCTTTATGCTGTCAACGATTTTAACAAAAAGACAATCATCTGTAATATTATTTGTGCCATCTCCAATACAGATAATATCATCTACTGCAAGCGTATTTGCCTCGTAATAATCTTTCTGAATAATATATTCATATTCATTAGGTGTCTCTGTAAGCTTCGCTTTATCAAGATATTTAATGCCATCCCTAAGCTCTACTATATTAGATTCTTCTTTATATATTTTAAATGTATATTCTGAAACTGCTTCATTAAGTCCCTTAAAATGTACCCCATCATTGGCTGTCATACGATACATACAACCCTTTGTATATGGAGTTTCAGGAACTATGGTGTACTCATTTTCACCATTTGGTGTAACCGTAAATCTCTCCGGAGTATCACCTGTATATGCAAAAAGTGTAATAAAGCTGTTAATATTATCAGCAGTTATTACTTCATCGCTGATAAGAGTTATCGGATGGTTTTCATCGCAATTTTCCTCATAATAAGTTGTATCTTCCACAGATTCATAATCATCCGAAGAATCCTTAAATGATGCATAAACTGTCATATCTTCATTTACAGGTGTATCTGAAAAGAATTCATTTGTAAATCCTGTATCAGTAAACCATCCCATAAATGCCTTACCTGCTCCGAAAGACTGTGGAAGCTGTTCTATTGTTTCGCCTTTTTTCACTGTAATTGGCTCAACAGGTGTTCCATCTCCCGTATCAAAAGTTACAGTAACCTCTTCGCCCTCGGAAGGCTCATTGTCTGTATATGCAACCTTTGCAGTTATCGTCTTTTTAACACCATTTACTGTTATATCCTTGTTTGCAATTACGCTTCCACCTGAAGCAGGTGTGTTTGTACCATTGTTTGCCAATGCATCAGCAGGTAATATCGAGAATAACATTATCATGCATAAAAATATTGAAAATATTTTCTTTAATTTTTTATTTTTGATGCTGAATGCCAAAAATATTATTCCTGATAAAATTGCGAGTATTATCCATATATTACTGTGTGAATCTCCTGTTTTAGGATTAGATGATTTATCAAATGTTGTTGTCTTCTCATCTGATGTTGTCTGTTACAGAGTAGTTTTCTCTCCTGATGTCGTTGTCTCTTCCGGAGTTGTCGTCTCTTCTGGAGTCGTTGTCTCTTCCGGAGTTGTCGTCTCTTCCGGAGTCGTTGTCTCTTCCGATGTTGTCGTCTCTTCCGGAGTCGTTGTCTCTTCCGATGTTGCCTCTTCTGATGTTGTCTCCTCTGGAGTTAATTTCTCTATGTACGCTGTTAATTCTGTTATTCTGTCTTTCCCGGCTGCCAGCGAATATTCCCCATCAGAAAGCGCTCCACTTTTAAGAGTCAATCCATCAGGTAGTGTAATTTCAGATATTATACCACTGACATCATATGTACTGTTATTTATAACCTTAAGTACGATATTGATATCTTCGCCTTCATTATAGCTGTCCTTGTCCGTAGTCAATACCGCTGATACAAGTGCAGATTCCTGTGCCTGTATCACTGTGGTTACCGCCATCACACATGAAATTACAAAAAATACTGCTGAAATTACCCATGCAATTAGTCTTTGCCTTTGCTTTAATGCTTTTCCATTCAATAAGATACACCTCCTTGGTCATTTAAGTTATCTTGTTACCTATAGCTTCTTCAAGTCCTGTTTCTGCCTTTGCTACAATCTCCTCTATCAATTTAGCTGCAACTGAATTAAG
>DEGR01000076.1:431-1388 GCA_002351535.1 Lachnospira sp. UBA2821 | reverse complement strand
AAATTTAAGACAACAATCCAGATATCTACTGAGTTTTCTATCCAATGTAAAGTACATATCGCAAGGTTTTGCCATAAATCCTCTTGTTATACTTCCTGATGCTATATCCATTTCGTAAAAATCTTTATCCTCTGCATCCGGCATATATGTCGCAAATATATTTTTAATCTGAATAGCTGTACTACGATAGATATATTCAGACGTACTAGGCAATGTATATGCCATAACATATATTTCTCTAAGTGATTCAGATAATTCTGTTATATTTATCTGTAGTGCCGTTTCAAGGCAATATACCATAAGTGGTTCATGATTTTCGGCAAATGAACGTGCCTTTTCAAACTGATTTTCGAACATTATCTGTGTCAATTTCAAGAGTAATGCCTCTTTATTTTCAAATGCTGCAAAAAAAGATGTTGGTGACATTCCTGCTGCCCTTGATATCTGGGCTGTAGTCGTTTTCTCATATCCCTGTTCTAAGAACAATTGTATCGCAGCAAGCAACATTTTATTGCGCCGTGCTATCCCTTTGGGTTGTAGTCCTTTCAATGTATTTTCTCCTTTTGATTATAATTATGAGTTTAGTTTTGAGTGTACTCAATTATAACATTTTCTACAAAAAATGTAAATATCTATTGTAAAGAAACGATGAATTTACAATGTTTTACACTAATTTTTTGTCGAATTATGCGATATTTTTTCAAAAGAAAAAGGTAGCTATCGAAATGATAACTACCTGATACTTCTTGATTTTATTCAATTGATTTTATTTCTTATGCCATTTTCAAAGTGGGGTGAATTCTTCGGTTCTGCAACACTAGCTAATGCAGTATTAGACCGATTACTGCATCATTCCACCGTTATATCAATAAAAGGTCCGTCATACAGGCTCAAAGATAAGAAACTACTTTTTGAGTCGAATTCAAAGGAAGGTTAACGGATAAAATGTACATTTTT
>DEGR01000076.1:0-146 GCA_002351535.1 Lachnospira sp. UBA2821 | reverse complement strand
TGAAAAGGATTGACCTCCAATCTATCATAGATTACATCTATACAATCTAACAAATGCTTCGCTGCCTGTTTATTCTTTAATCGATAAATCAAATGATATATAAGATTATCAAGCAATTCATCAGCATGCTCTGTAACATTTAATTT
>DEGR01000051.1 GCA_002351535.1 Lachnospira sp. UBA2821 | reverse complement strand
CGAAGGGGTTCTGAACAGTTACCAAATTTTTAATAAAATGACAAGTAAAGCACTCACTCACACCTTACCTAATAAAATTCTTACCAACCGACAGGCAGCATGAAATTGTCTGAATAAATAATACATATGTAATTACAAAGACAACAGTCTTATTCTGAGTCAATAATCCTATACTACTTATAGCTGCTATTACTAGCTCCATTATAACTACCCTTTTTTTGATTTTTTTATTAAATTTGTTGTATATATTTTATTTTTATGTCTTATTATTCCAAAACGTATTGTCCGTACAAACAAAACTATGTCTAGTGTAATCGTAAAAATATATAACATATACAAAGGTATAAAATCTATATAGTCATATATCCACATAGGAATAACAACATATAATATCGAAAAGAAGAAACATACATATGACTTTGAAAAATGCACTCCACCAAGATTTCTTATGAATTCCATCCCTATAATAATTGTAAGCAAACAAATATGCACTTTTTTAATGCACATTGCTATAACTAATGATATGACGAAATAAATCAAATAAAAAAACGAGGATTTTATTCCATATAAATATATTTCACAATCTTCTTCATTAATCACCCCATGACTTATCATTTTACCTATAATATGTGAAAACATCACTTAATTAACTTAGACATTTGTTTTGGCATTTTAGGTTCATAAAAAAGCATATAGCTATTAGAATTTGCCGAAAATGATGCCACATGGAATGCTGCTCCTGCAATTAATGATAACAAACCTTTTAACATATGTATTTCCTCCTTCTATACACAAAATCTGTAATTATTACGTTATATACTCTAACTCTTTATTACACAAAAATTCATATCACTTCTCTAAACAGCTTATTACTTCCTCAAACCCGCTTATATATACTATTTCGTTATTATCATTACAAATTTAGCGGATGTTGTGCTGTTTCTGTGTGATTTTATGACGATATCAGCCTATGTGTAGATTTTATATTAATTTAAAATATAAAAAAGAACATTTGGGAGATTCTATTATTATGTCATACACAGATAATTCTATCCTGAAACAGATAGGAACAAAAATCAAATTATATAGAAAAATTTCATATCCGGACACTCCACGAATGAATTTTTATGAAGGAATAACCGTAAGTGATGACCGTGTCAGAAAAATCGAATCCGGAATATGTATGCCTGACTTTGATTTCTTAGTTAAACTTTCATATCATAATCAGCTTCCGGTTGATTATTTTACAGAATCCGGTTTTCATGTCCCTGATTCTGCTGTAGATATAATATCCCAAATCAGAAAACTAACCGGTAAACACAGCTTACAATTTCAATATGAGTTCATTCAGGAACTTAATATGCTTAAATATAGTATATTCACATCGATAAATTCTTCAGATTTACACCCTATCAGTATCAATGAAACAGATAAAAAAATACGTGGAAATATACTAAAAAATGCAAGAATCAAAGGTAACATGTCTGTTAAAGAGCTTTCCGATATAATTGACCGCAGTCCGTCAACCATTCATAGGATGGAAGCCGGTAGTGGTGACTCTTCAACATATATATGGACAAAAATATCCCGTGAATTCTCCATTCCTATGGATTTATTTCTTCTTAATAGAATTAAAAATTATAAACCAAATTTGGAATATGTAATAGATTATCTTATATGCGATACCTTTCTTGGACTTACACCGGATGAACGTTCTCTGATGTTTTCTATAGCCAAACATTATCTGCGTAAAAAAAAGAAAATATAATCATGCACCAAAAAAAGACCATCGTTTGAAATGATGGTCTTTTCCAATACTCTCATGTCATATTCAATCTTTCAACTTACCCTTCCGTCTTCTATAACAACGGTTCTCATGCATTTCGCAGCCACATCTTTATCATGTGTTATTATGAGTACTGTCCTTCCCTCTTTATTAAGTTCGGTGAACAGTTCCATTATCTCCTCTGTTGTCTTTGTATCAAGTGCTCCCGTAGGTTCATCGGCTAGAATTACAGAAGGATTATTCACTATTGCCCTCGCTATTGCAACTCTCTGCTTCTGTCCTCCTGAAAGCTTGTTAACCGGTTTCTTTGCCTGTTCTTCCATTCCTACTTTTCTTATACAGTCCATCGCAGTTGCTTTCATCGTGTTCATCTTACACTTTGAGAAATATAATGGTACCATTACATTTTCAAGAACCGTATAATCATCAATAAGTGCAAAATCCTGCATAACTATTCCTATCTTTTCATTTCTTAACTGAGCCAGTCCCTTCTGCCCCATTTCCGATACATTTACCCCGTCTAAAATGTATTCACCGCTTTCAAAATAGTCTATGCATCCTATTATATGCATCAGTGTTGACTTTCCTGCTCCCGAACGTCCCATTATTGCCACCATTTCACCATCTTCAACTTTAACATTAACATCATGAAGTGCATGAAACTCATTTGGTTTGTTTTTATTATATATTTTATTAAGTTCATTTATCTCTATCATATATTTTCCACCTTTTCATATTCTATAGCATACAGAGTTATTCAGTTTCAGACAAAAGATTCTTAATCGAAGACATTCCAAGCTTTATAAAAGGTACCAGTGCCGATATCAGAATAAGTACACTCACAATCGCAGCCGTTATAATTAGATTGTTCTTTTCCATAACCATTCCTATTTTCTGATTTAACCGGCTGTTATACATAATTATAAATACACATATTCCTATAATAGCTGCCCCTATATATGTAAGAATATTGCATACTATACTTATGAATATGCACTTGGCTCTTGTCGCACCACACAAATAAAAAATACTGTATTCCCTCATCTGTGACATCATCTGTATCATTGAGGCACTTATTATGCCCACTGCTATTATAAACATGATTCCTGCAAATACCGGAATCAGCCTATCCTTAAGAGAATCTGTATACTTATGACTGTTATTTCTGAACATTTCGTTAGTACACACATCCCCCCTTTTAGCAAGAATCGAATTATTAAAACTGTACTCATATTTAGTTGGTTTTCTATTATATGTTATAAACTCACCGTCATACAGCGCCATGCTATCCGCCTGCTTTAGTTTTGCACCATTAACATACATATATAATCCCGAGTCGCTTCCGGCATACTCCCCTATACCATAACTCTTGAAAAATCCGTCACAGCTAAATGCCCAACCTGATGAATTTGGCATATATGTCGGATTAGAAAGCACTCCAACAACCTTGAACCTCACATTATTTCCTGAAAAATCATTAGCGTTTATTATACTTCCAACACCATAACCTAATTCATTAGGTCCTAACACGCATTCAATATATCCGGTATCATCTTCACCAAGGTTATACGTTCCGGAGCTTAGCGGAAAATGCATATTTTTATAAAATTCAGTTTCAAATCCATATGCATTAAATGTTCCGCCTCCTGACACAGCACCATACATATTATATATTCTATGTATCGTAACATTGCCTTTAAGTTTACCTTCTGCCTTCTTTAATTTTTCGTATCTCACTCTATCGTCATCATCATCATATGAAGACGAAAACAGATACCCATCCTTTTCCATAACGTAACTTAATGGCGAATACAAAAGTTTTCTTGAATTCATATTTGCCACCATTATATTTGCTGACACGATTATTACCGCCACCTGCACAAATATAAATATATTCAACCACAATTTTCTGCTGACATGTGATATCCCCAGCGTTAACAGTTTCATTCTCTCATCCCCATTTCACTTTATCATTCATATGATATCATTATTCTCTGTTCTTAAGCTTAATTATACTTTTTGAAATCATAGGCAGCACACAGACCGTTATTATCAGAAATGCTGTAATCATATATACTAATATGGCAAATCCATACGTTGACATGTTGTATATCTCCTCATACATCTCAGACTTATTACACATAACCGGATATATAAGCCTTTCAAATATTAACGTTCCTGTTGTAGCACAGAACAAAAGCATAATCATAAGTTCACCTTCGTATATCACAAATGCCCTTTTAACAGAGCATCCAACAATTCTCACAATGCCCAGCCACTTTTTTCTATACTCAAGAATATATCTATAGCATACAAAAGAATTAAGAAGAATTATCACTGAAGCTATAACAACAGCATATTTTCCCGTGTTGTCTGCCTGAAGGCTCACAAGGTCCTTAGCCGAAATAACATCTATCTTTATATCTTTGCCAAACACCTTATATAACTCCGACTTTATCTGTTCAGCCCTCCCCTTTGTAATCATGTCAACCGTATATATCCCTGTTGAGTATACAATATTCCGTGTTGGCACTGCCCCTACCGGCACTATTGGATAAATCACATTCTGACACCCTTTTACTCTATAGTTCTCCCCATCAAAATCTGTCATTTCACCGGGCTTAATTTTTTCCATGCCATTCTTCATAATTATCAGATGTTCATCACCCATAAGTTCATCATAGGTAAAATCCTCATTTCCCATTACTGTTGTTTCATATCTTTTCCTGTCAGTATACATATAAGTCAGAACCTGTGATGCCTTGTCCCCTTTCGTCCATGAAACCATATTTACAGTTTCTAATTTATCTCCCATATATCTGCTTATCTTATTTATCCCGTCCCTCCATTGCTCTGCATTCATTTCAACTCCACTGCCGTCCAAATTCACTTCAAACTCCACCCCGGACATATAAGTATTGGTATCCGTGTTCTCATTGAATGACATCTGTGCAATACCTGTAGCTATAAGAATTGTAATTACAGCAACTATCTGTCCACAGACGAACACTGACATAAACACAGTTCTTCTTTTTATAAATGTTTTAAGATTCTTCAGTATTAATATCAGATTCTTCATTCGTCTTTTCACCTCACAACCTTGGTGCATAATGTTTTCTAATCAACGTATTAAAAGAGGCAGTCGCTTTATTTTTCATATGTGACAGCCTCTTTTACAATAGTCTTATTGTTTAATGTTATTTTTTCTATTTATTTTCCTTATACACAATATTTCCTGTCATATTCGATAATTCTTTGGAAATCTCAATAAAACTGCAATCATTGTATATTACATCTGTGGGATATAAGTTCTCCCCACCATTATATTTCACATTTAACTCTACAGCGATCTGAAATTTACCATCTTTCTGTAATTCTTTTGTAACATTTCCTAAGTTAACCACACCATTACGATACTCAGGCATTGTGTTTAATAATAGTGTTTTCTTATCAAAAAACGACTTTTTATATCCCTTTAACTGCTTTAATACCTTTTTATCAGGAGTTGCTGCTTTTTTCTCATAGTTACTTATAACCTTTTTTAATTGTGAATAATTTGTAATCTTTATATTATGATGCCGGGGTCAAAACTA
>DEGR01000048.1 GCA_002351535.1 Lachnospira sp. UBA2821 | reverse complement strand
TTTGCAAACAGGAATTTCGGATTTCAATTCAGCCTCACTTGGAAGTCTTGGAGACTGGGTACATGTAGCATATTTATTAATATGTAAAAAAATAAAGAAAAAACCATTATATATAAACGAGAAGTTGAAGAAAAAATTATCATATATAAAATATGTGATATTGTCAGTAATCGTTGTTATGTGTTTTGATGGTATGTATTCAAAATATACAGGCTGGAGTCCATGGGAAGTATTTTCGATGTTAAGAGCCGGCAATATAAAGCTATCCGGTCATAAGATTGGAGTAGTTCTTCTGGTAATGATAATCATAGGAATGGCTGTATGTGAAAGATTTTTTTGCAGGTTTTTGTGCCCTATGGGAGCTGTTTTTGCATTACTTCCGGTGTTACCGTTTTTTTCACTGGCAAGGGAGAGAAATAACTGTCTAAAAGGTTGTCATGCATGCTCCGGGGTATGTCCGTCAGGAATTGAACTTAAAGAATTAACAGAGATTACGAATAAAGATATAGAACATAATGAAACATCGGCGTCGGATTGTTTTATGTGTGGAAAATGCATAAATACATGCCCAAAGTCGAATATAAGAGCAAATATAATTCCTATTAAAACGAATGAGATAATATTTACAATATTGCGTACAGCTATACTCGTGGCAGTGCTTATGTATGCCGGGATATAATAGTTGTTTTTTTATGAATAAGGGTTAGATTATTCTAACTTTTATATATAATACAAATAAATGGAGGTATATAAAGTGAAAAACAAAAAACAGATTTTCGCTCGTGCATTAGCAGCTACTATAACATGCGTAATGCCATTTACAACAGCTTTTGGAACAACAGGGACTATTATAGCATTGGCAGATGATAGTCAGGCGCAGCAGACTGTGTATGTATATGCAGCAGATAATTCGGTGGATAAAGATGTCGAATCAGCTATGCAGTATGTATATGCAGGACTCACATGGGATGAGTACTGGAAAAATGAAAATATTTACATGCCGGATGGTGTTGCCATGGATACATCTTCAGACACAGTTGATGCAAAAGGAGAATATGACAAAGGTGCGTTTGATGTAGTTACAAGGGCAACCACGAATCATGGACTTCACAGAGGAAGTTATCAGTGTATGGCCGTTATATATGATACAGATGGTAAAAAATATGATGTATTGTCATGGAATAGTGCATCAGAGGCTGTTCTTACTGATGGACAGGTTATAAACTTCCAGAAAGGAGCTATTACATATACTGATTCAGATGGAACAGAAAAAACAGCACAGATGGACCATTATGAAGTGTCAGGAATTAAATATGTACCGGTAGCCGTCAAAGCTGAGGATTTTGATGCATTTTGCCAGAAATATCCTGTAGTAAAAAATGGAGAGAAGCTTTCAGGAGGATATTCAGAGGTTAACCTTAAAGCATATAGTGAGGTGGCAGAAGTAACTGCTGATACAAACGGATTAAAGATGGCTGCAAAGAATGAAGATGGAACATTCAGCTTTAGTGCAAGAAAAAATGGAACGGGTTCGGGTATAGCAAATACTGAACTTAAGAAGGCAGAGAATATCACAGTAAATGTTAAAGAGGCAAATGGAAGTTATGGAGAATTCTTAAGGGTTGACCTTACAGGTGACGGGTATGGTGAGCTTGGAGCAAATATGCAGGCTGTTGTCTGGAAATATTATGGAAACGATTCGGAATATAAGAATGCTCTTGTAACATATGGAACAAAATTTGCAGCGGATAACTGGATGCATAAAGCGATGGGAATACAGCTTGGACTCACTGATTCAATCAGATGTAAACTTCCTGCAGGAACAGATGGAACAGGATATTGGACTCTTACAGTCTATGCACTCGGTCATGAGGATTATACGGCACAGTTTGAAGCAAAGGCAGAAAATATAGTAGAACCGGCAGTAGAAGAGATTGACACAAAGGCACTTGAAGAAGCAGTTACATCAGCGAAGGCACTTGTAGAAACAGATTATACGGCACAGACATGGGAAGCAATGCTTGTTGAACTTGGTGAAGCAGAAGAGGAATTAAAAACTCCACATACACAGGCAACGGTAGATGAGGCACTCGCACATCTGAATGCAGCAGTAGCAGCACTTGAAAAGAAAACGGATGAGCCGGTTATTGTATCTATAGAAGATATGGATATAAAGCTTGACTGCAGCAGATATTATTATGATGGAAAAGCTAAGAAACCGGAAGTTAAAGTTGGAACACTTGAGAATGGTAAAGATTATAAGGTATCTTATAAGAACAACAAAAACATTGGAAAAGCTACAGTTGTAGTAGAAGGAATTGGCAATTATACAGGTACTGTTAAGAAAACATTTAGTATATCTGTTAAGAAAAATGCTACATATACAGTAGGAAATGTTGTTTATAAGATTACAGGTAATTCAGTTTCAGGAAAAGGAACAGTGGAAGTGTCAACATTAAAGAACAAAGCATCAAAGAGTGTTAAAATTGTGCAGTCTGTAAAAATCGGCGGCGTAAGTTTTAATGTGACATCGATTGCTAAAAATGCATTTAAAAACTGTAAGAACTTAAAGTCTATAACAGTAACATCAACAGGTATAAAGAATGTAGGAGATAATGCGTTCAGAGGTATTGACAAAAAAGCAAAAATAAAAGTTCCTTCATCTAAACTTAAAACATATAAGAAGATTTTTGGCGGAAAAGGACAGAGTAATACAGTAACAATTACAAAATAACAGTATTAATATTTATTTATAATTAAAACTTCCCGTAGCGTATTTTTAATAATATCCAATAGTATATTATTTGCTGCTGCGGGAAGTTTTTATATGTGTATTTTTTTATGGAAAATTATACATAAAAATGATAGAATATAAGAAGTATTTATGCTACGAAGGAGGAATACAGATGAAGCTTATAAAGAACAGCCTGAAGAATAAAATAATGTTTACAATGGTACCGTTTATCATTCTGGCATATCTTCTTGTATTTATATTCACTTATGGAGAATCCAAAAGTGTTGTAGAACAAAATTTTATGAATGAGATTGAATTGTCACAGGAGAATGTTAATAATCAGATGCATGCGGAACTTAACCAGGTAATAGGTCTGGTTAAGAATATCCAGACATCTGCAGAAAAATCGTGTAAGACGACTGCTGACATTCAAAATTATATTATGGGTATTGCGGATGCCTATCTTGATATTATTCCGAATGGAATATATTGCGGACTTGAGGATGGTACTTATATCGATAAGATGTGGACTCCGGATGATGACTGGGTTATGAAGGAAAGACCATGGTATAAGGAAGGACTTGAGGCAGATGAGGTAACTTTCGGTGAGTGCTATCTTGATGCGGACAGTGGCGAATACATAATATCAATCTATGCAAATATTAAGGATGATGAAGGTAAAGTGACAGGTGTTATATCAGCAGATATGCCGCTTACAGCACTTAATGAAGCACTTGAAAAGCAGAAAATTGGTGTTTCAGGCTATGCATTTGCAATAGATGAGACATCAGGATTGATAATGGGAAATCGTGAGAAAAAAGAATGGAACGGAAAGACAACAGATGATATCAATAACGTTATTATTGATACGGTGAAGGATATTATAAGTAAAAAGGCTTACAATAAAGTTAAGGAAGCCGGCAGTTATTATATATCTGCTGATAAAATAACAGATACAAACTTTATTACCGTTATTGTTGTTCCTAAAAAAGATGTTGCAACAAGAGCTTCGGGAATAAAAGATGCTTCGTTTGCAACTATGGCACTTGGAATAGTTGTCCAGGTAATAGTTCTTATTGTAGTGCTGACGATATTGATGAAACCGGTTCCTAAAATTGATAATGCCATTAACAGAATTAAAGACCTTGACCTTACGACGGTATGTTCAGTTAAATCGTCTGATGAACTGGGGCATATAGGAAAGAATATGAATCAACTGGATGAAAAACTAAAAAATACCATGAAGAAAATCAGAACTGACGTGGAGCATATGGATAATCAGTCTGAGACAAATATGGAAGTGGCAGCACATTTGCAGGAATCAGCAGCCACACAGCTTGTATCGGTGCAGAATCTGACACATACGCTTGAAGAATTAAACGAAGGCATTCATGTAATTGCACAGGGAACAGACGGGCTTACAATGAATGTGTACGATACCACTAAAGCATCGTCACAGGTTAAAGATAAGATACACGGTGCAGTTTTGATGGTAGAAAACGGAAAAGTACAGGTAACACATATGAATGAGACTATGAGGAGTATTTCAGAGGTTTCATCGGAACTTAAAGAGGCGGTTAATAATGTTGCAGAAGGGATTGAGGGAATAAACCATATGGTGCAGGTTATACAGGAAATAGCCGACCAGACAAATCTGCTTGCATTAAATGCTTCCATAGAGGCTGCAAGAGCGGGTGAGGCAGGAAAAGGTTTTGCAGTTGTGGCAGAGGAAATAAGAAAGCTGGCAGAGGAATGCGGAAATTCAGCGGTTGATATAGTAGCAGTTACAAAGAACATGGATGAAATGATAAATACTGTTTCTGATAAGACTTCGCTCAGTATAGACAAAGTAAATGCGGGAGTTGACAATGTTACAAATACGTCAGATGTATTTGAACAGATTGATGGAAGTGTAACTGAGATAAGCACACTTATGGATACGGTAAATGATGCCATTGAGAATATAAGCAATGTTATAACAGATATGGCAGCCAGTGTTGAAGAGCAGACAGCCAGCACCCAGATAATAAGTGAGACATATGAACAGGTTATGAAGATATCTGAGGAATTTTCAAAAGATGGTGAAAAAGTTGTATCTGCGGGCAGGGAACTAAAAGATATTGTATCTGAAATAACCGGAGAAATCAGTAAATTTAAAATTGATTAAACCCTGAATGAATTTTGCATATTGACAATATGAAATTAATTGCTATAATAAATCTGTAATAAATGTAACAAAATTGTAACATTTACAGAGCGATATGGAAAATTTGAAACGAGGTTTACAATGAAAAAATATACTTGTGCAACATTTGCATTATGCACGGCATGTATGTTAGCTGCAACACCTGTTAGCGTATCAGCGGCAAATGCTTCTGATAAGCTTGCAACAGAAGGAATAATTGCAGCATTACAGCAGCTTGACAAATCAGATAAAGATAACAAAAATATAAAGAATACAGGATTGGAATCAGCAGGTATTGCATTAGCATTTGATAATTATTATGATACAGAATTAGTTCATTCTCCTGCGTCAGTAGAAGGAATTAAAAATATTCTCAAGCTTGCGCCTGATGAAGAGAAGACGTCAGATGAAACGCAGCAGAAGGAGACTGCACAGAGTGAACAGGATGTACAGCCTGCACAGCAGCCGGCATCAGTGATAGAAGGATATACTAATCTTGGTGTTGCAAATGTTGAAAATTATCTTAATGTAAGAGAGCAGCCTTCTACAGATGCGGCGGTACTTGGAAAGCTTCCTATGAATGCCGGATGTGAGATAAATGAGACATTAGACGGCTGGTATAAGATTACATCAGGGGATGTAAGCGGATATGTAAGTGCAGAATTCCTTCTTGTAGGAGAGCAGGCTAACCAGAGAGCAGCAGAGGCTAAGCAGAAAGTTGCAACGGTAATGTGTGACAGACTTATGGTAAGGGAACAGGCCAATACAGAATGTACTATTCTTAACAGAGTAGCCATGGGTGAAGATTTAGAAGTAGTTGAAGTGCTTGACGGATGGGTTCATGTTAATTTAAGTGGAACTGAAGGATATGTATGTGCTGACTATGTAAATGTACATGATGCACTTCCTAAGGGTGTGACAATTGAGCAGCTTGTACAGGAAAGCGAAGAGGCACAGGCTGATATCGGTGCCGGTATTGTAGAATATGCAAAGCAGTTTCTTGGCAATCCGTATGTATGGGGTGGTACAAGTCTTACCAATGGAGCAGATTGCTCAGGATTTACGATGAGAATATTTGAACACTTTGGATATTCACTTAGCAGAACGTCAGCAGCACAGTCAAATAACGGAACAAGAGTAGATTTATCAGATATACAACCCGGAGATTTATTATTCTACAGCTATGGCGGTTCAATCGGACACGTGGCAATCTATGCCGGAGGTGGAAGAATCATTCATGCCAGCACCGAGAAGACAGGAATATGCGTTGGAAACGCATACTTTATGACACCAACCTGTGCGGTAAGAATTGCCGGTTAATAAATAGCTGGACAAAGACGTGATATTGTGTTACAATAGCCAAGGTTTTGACAAGTTAACCGATACTCGGACTTAGGATACTCCAACCTTATTCTGAAGTATCAGGCAATAATTTTTATTAGGAGGATTTATCATGATTTCAAAGGAAAAGAAAACAGAGATTATCAAAGCTTACGGAAGAAAAGAAGGAGATACAGGTTCACCTGAGGTACAGATTGCTATTCTTACAGAAAGAATCAGAGAACTTACAGAGCATTTAAAGGTACATCAGAAGGATCATCACTCAAGAAGAGGTATGTTAAAGCTTGTAGGTCAGAGAAGAGGATTACTTGCTTACCTTAAGAAGACAGACCTTGAAGGATATCGTAAGTTAATCGAAAGATTAGGATTAAGAAAATAATTTTGATATTAACGGGGCAGGACATTTCTGCCCCTTTTTGTTATGGCGATAGTAAAATAACTCTACACAATATATTGATTTGAAAAGGAGAAAAGGTATGTTTAAGACATTTTCCATGGAACTTGCCGGAAGAACACTTAGTGTTGATGTTGGCAGAGTTTCAGCACAGGCAAACGGTGCAGCATTTATGCATTACGGAGACACAGTAGTATTATCAACAGCAACAGCATCAGATAAGCCAAGAGATGGAATTGATTTCTTCCCATTAAGTGTTGAATATGAGGAGAAACTTTATTCAGTAGGTAAAATACCGGGTGGTTTTAATAAAAGAGAGGGAAAAGCTTCGGAGAACGCGGTTCTTACATCAAGAGTTATAGACAGACCTATGCGTCCGTTATTCCCTAAAGATTTCAGAAATGATGTAACACTTAACAATATGGTAATGTCAGTAGACCCTGAATGTCGTCCTGAGCTGGTTGCAATGATAGGTTCTGCTATTGCAACATGTATATCAGATATCCCATTTGACGGACCATGTGCAATGACACAGATGGGACTTATTGACGGTGAATTTATCATTAACCCTTCACAGAAGCAGTGGAATGAAGGAGATTTAAAGCTTACGGTAGCATCTACAAGAGAAAAGGTTATCATGATTGAAGCCGGTGCAAATGAGATTCCTAATGATAAGATGATAGAAGCTATCTACAAGTGTCACGATGTTAATCAGACAATTATACAGTTTATAGATAAAATCGTTGCAGAAGTCGGAAAGCAGAAGTTTGAGTATGAGAGCTGCGCTATTCCTGAAGAAATGTTTGCAAAGATTAAGGAGTTAGTTCCTCCTGAAGAAATGGAAGAGGCTGTGTTTACGGATGTGAAGCAGGTTCGTGAAGAGAATATTAAGCATGTTACAGAAAAGTTAGAGGAAGCATTTGCTGATAATGAAGAATGGCTTGCAGTTCTTGGAGAAGCTATTTATCAGTATCAGAAAAAGACTGTAAGAAAAATGATTCTCAAAGACCATAAGAGACCTGATGGACGTGCAATTACAGAAATCAGAAAGCTTGCAGCAGAGACAGACATAGTTCCAAGAGTACATGGTTCAGCTATGTTTACAAGGGGACAGACACAGATATGTACAATAACAACACTTGCACCATTATCAGAAATCCAGCGAATTGACGGACTTGATGAAAATGTTGTAAGCAAGAGATATATGCATCACTATAATTTCCCTGCATATTCGGTTGGAGAGACAAAGGTTTCAAGAGGACCGGGACGTAGAGAAATAGGACATGGTGCTCTTGCAGAGAGAGCTCTTGTTCCTGTGATTCCGAGTGAGGAAGAATTCCCATATGCTATAAGAACAGTATCTGAGACATTTGAGTCAAATGGTTCTACATCACAGGCTTCTATCTGTGCGTCTACAATGTCACTGATGGCTGCGGGTGTTCCAATTAAGAAACCTGTGGCAGGAATTTCATGTGGACTTGTAACAGGTGATACAGATGATGATTACATTGTGCTTACAGATATTCAGGGACTTGAAGACTTCTTTGGAGATATGGATTTCAAGGTAGCAGGAACACCTGATGGTATTACAGCTATCCAGATGGATATTAAGATTCATGGACTTACACGTCCAATCGTTGAGGAGGCAATACAGAAGACATACGAGGCAAGAATGACAATTCTTAATGATGTCATGCTTCCATGTATAAGTGAGCCAAGAAAAGAAGTTGGAGAATTTGCACCTAAGATTGTACAGATAAAGATTGACCCTTCAAAGATAGGTGATGTTGTAGGACAGAAAGGCAAAGTGATTAACGCAATAATTGAACAGACAGGCGTTAAGATTGATATAACAGATGAGGGAGCTGTATCAGTCTGTGGACAGGATAAGGCAATGATAGCATCTGCTGTTAAAATGATACAGACGATTACAACAGACTTTGAGGAAGGAATGATTTTCGAAGGAAAAGTTGTAAGCATAAAAGAATTTGGTGCTTTCATCGAATTTGCTCCGGGTAAAGAGGGAATGGTTCACATATCTAAGATATCAAATGAAAGAATCAATCGTGTTGAAGATGTTCTTACTCTTGGAGACGTTGTTAAAGTTGTATGTCTTGGAAAAGATAAGATGGGAAGAACAAGTTTTAGCATAAAAGACGTAAAATAAAAATTAATGCTGAGTAGTTTAAATGTGTTTTAAAGTAAGAGGGAAAATAATGAAAAGAACAAGAAGTATTGAAACAGCGTGCGTTCAGGCAGGCTGGACACCTAAAAAAGGTGAACCGAGAGTGTTGCCTATATATCAGAGTACAACATTCAAATATGATACAAGCGACCAGATGGGAAAACTTTTTGATTTAGAGGAAGAAGGATATTTTTATACAAGACTTCAGAATCCTACAAATGATATGGTGGCTGCAAAGATAGCAGAGCTTGAAGGTGGCGTGGCAGCAATGCTTACATCTTCAGGACAGGCTGCTAACTATTATGCAATATTTAACATATGTGAAGCAGGAGACCATATTGTGAGTTCTGCACCTATATATGGCGGAACATTTAATCTGTTCGGGGTTACTATGAAGAAACAGGGAATAGACGTAACATTTATAGACCCGGATGCATCAGAAGAGGAGATAAGCAAGGCGTTCAGACCTAACACGAAGGCACTGTTTGCAGAGACTGTCTCAAACCCTTCACTTGTAGTACTTGATATTGAAAAATTTGCGAGAATAGCACATTCTAATGGAGTACCACTTATTGTTGATAATACATTTGCTACACCTATTAACTGTCGTCCTTTTGAGTGGGGAGCAGATATAGTAGTCCACTCAACAACAAAATATATGGATGGCCATGCGATGGCAGTCGGTGGATGTATAGTAGATTCAGGTAACTTCGATTGGGATAAATATGGTGATAAGTTCCATGGACTTACAACACCTGATGAGTCATATCATGGAATAATATATACAAAGAAGTTCGGAAAGGCTGCTTACATAACAAAAGCAACTGTACAGCTTATGAGAGATTTGGGTTCTATACAGTCACCACAGAACGCATTCCTTCTTAATGTGGGACTTGAGACATTACATCTCAGGATGCAGAGACATTGTGAAAACGCACAGAAAGTTGCAGAGTATCTGAATTCGAATGACAAAGTGGCATGGGTGAATTATTCGGGACTTCCGGATAATAAATATCATGAGCTTGCCATGAAATATATGCCAAATGGAACATGTGGTGTTATATCATTCGGACTTAAGGGTGGAAGAGATGTATCTATCAGGTTCATGGATAACTTAAAGCTGGCAGCTATAGTAACACACGTTGCGGATGCCAGAACATCAGTATTGCATCCTGCGAGTCATACACACAGACAGCTTTCGGATGAACAGCTTATAGAAGCAGGCGTACAGCCGGATCTTATCAGGTTGTCAGTTGGAATTGAAAATGTAGATGATATAATTGCAGATATAGAGCAGGCATTAAATGCATAACAGTTAGTAAGTAATTATAGTAGAAGACGGGTTCATGGAATTATCTGTGAATCCGTTTTTTAGAAATGGAGATTAGTATGAAATTCAGACCATGTATAGATATTCATAATGGAAAAGTTAAACAGGTAGTAGGTTCGACTATAGTTGACAAAGGAGACAAGGCAAAGGAAAATTTTGTATCAGAAAATGGAGCAGCATATTATGCGGATATGTATAAAAACGATGGACTTACAGGGGGACATATAATTCTGCTTAATCATAAAGATTCGGATTATTATGAAGCAACCAAAGCACAGGCGCTTGAAGCACTTGATGCCTTTAAGGGAGGAATGCAGATTGGCGGAGGAATAAATTCGGACAATGCTGAATATTATCTTAACAGAGGTGCTTCTCATGTTATAGTGACATCATATGTTTTTAGCGGAGGAAGAATTGATTATGATAATCTTAAGAAAATATATTCCGTTACGGGCAGGGAACATCTTGTACTTGATTTGAGCTGCAGAAAGAAGGAGGGAGAGTATTACATAGTAACAGACCGATGGCAGAAGTTTACCGATGTAGCCGTAACTAAAGATATTCTGGAAGAATTGTCAGAGTATTGCAGTGAATTTCTTATTCATGCAGTGGATGTCGAGGGAAAGAATTCCGGAGTTGAAAAACAGCTTACGAAAATGCTTGGTGAAAATTATACTATACCGGTTACTTATGCGGGTGGAATAAGAGGTATGGAGGACATAGAAATTATTAAAGAATATGGAAGCGGCAGAATAGATTTTACAATAGGCAGTGCATTAGATATTTTTGGCGGAGCATTAAAATATAGAGAAATTGTTGATATGTTAAAAATTAACAATAATTAGGATGCAATAGAACTAATAATGTAATTGTTATTGGATAAATATGACAATAATAGGTAAAAATACACAAAAAAGATATTATTTTTTATATTTTTGTTGCAAATATTGTTTAAGTGTGATAATATCTATTCATGGTTATTGGAAACGTTACCGAATGTAACATGTTGACCACAAAATACTCAAATCAAAGAAGGAGAGGTAGAATTTAATGAAGAAGAAATTATTAAGTTTAACACTTTGTGTAGCTATGGCAGCTACAGCTCTTGCAGGATGTGGAGACTCTAAGAGTGATTCATCAGCAAGCAAGAAAGATGATGGAGCTAAAGCAGATCCATCTAAAGGTTCAGTTTATTTCCTTAACTTCAAACCTGAGGCAGAGGAAGAGTTTAACAAGATTGCTAAAGAGTACACAAAAGAGACTGGTGTAGCTTGTAAAGTAGTTACAGCTGCTGATAACCAGTATGAGTCAACTCTTAAGACAGAGATGGCTAAGTCAGATGCTCCTACAGCATTTATCATTAACGGACCTGTTGGATATGAATCATGGAAAGATTATTGTGCAGATCTTTCAGACTCAGATCTTTACAACATTCTTCTTGATAAAGAAGGAGTAGTATCAACAGATGAAGGTGTATTTGGTATTCCTCTTGCAACAGAGACATATGGTTTAATCTGTAACAAGTCAATCTTTGAAGATTACTTTGCATTAGACGGAATTGCTGATACAGGATGCAAGAAGATTGAAGATATCAATAACTTCGAGAAATTATCTGCAGTAGTTAAAGATATGGACAAACATAAAGATGATCTTGGTATTTCAGGTGTGTTCTCAGAGCCAGCTGTTAATACAGAAAGTTTCTGGAGATTAACAACACACTTATTCAATGTTCCACTTTACTATGAATATCAGAAAGATGGCGTTACACAGAAAGATGCTATTGATTTCACATATTCAGAGAACTACAAGAACATATTTGATTTATATCTTGATTACTCAACAGTTAATAGAGAGAACGCTTCAAGCGGAAGTGTAGATGATGCTATGGCTGAGTTCGCATTAAAAGAATGTGCTATCGTTCAGAATGGTACATGGGGATGGGGACAGATTGACGGAGTAGATGGAAATGAAGTTAAAGAGGATGACGTTTACTTCATGCCAATATACACAGGTGTTGAAGGCGAAGAGAAACAGGGTCTTTGCATGGGTACAGAGAACTTCCTTGCAATCAACTCTAAAGCTTCAGAAGCAGACCAGAAGGCATCACTTGACTTCTTCAACTGGTTATACACAAGTGATAAAGGAAAAGCTCACGTTAAAGATGATTTAGGATTTGTTTCACCTTATGAAGGTGGAGAAGCTCCTGACAATCCACTTGTACAGCAGGGACTTGATGATCTTGCTAATACAGATACAACTACAGTATCATGGGTATTCCCTACAATCCCAGGAGAGAGCTGGAAATCAGGATTCTATGAAGAACTTCTTAAGTATGCTGAGAAATCACAGTCTTGGGATGACACAGCAGCTAAAGCTAAGGATTTATGGAAAACAGAAGCAGCTTCTGCAAAATAATATGAATCTTAGGGAAACGGGTATAGTATAACTTAATATTCCTTACTCCCTGTAATATGTCATGCGTGCTATGCACGCATGACACAATAAAAGTGTATATAGTGGGTGAGAATTGGCTCGCTCACTTTTTTTATAAGCAATTACAACTGTTTTTGAGGTGAATTATGAATAAAAAAACATATAGAAAGTATTTTCCGTTGTTTGTATTGCCTACACTTATCTCATTTACAATAGCATTTATTATACCTTTTATAATGGGTATATATCTTTCTTTTTGCCAGTTTAATACGGTAAAAGATGCTAAATGGGTTGGCTTTACGAATTATATTAAGATTTTTTCAAGCGAGGATGCAACATTCCTTACAACGTTGTTAAGAACAACAAAGTTTACAATTATTGGTGTTATTATTATAAATGTGGGTGCGTTTTTACTGGCATACTTCTTAACTAAGAAAGTGCCGGGAACTAATATCTTTAGAACAATCTTCTTTATGCCAAACCTTATCGGTGGTATTGTTCTTGGATATATTTGGAAAGAGATTATGGATACATTCTGCCAGAAGTACTTCCACCATGTGTTTGGTTACGGTGGTGCCAATTATGGTTTTTGGGGACTTATCATTGTAATGAGCTGGCAGCTTATGGGATATATGATGATTATTTACATTGCAGGTATTCAGAACATACCTGAAGATGTAATGGAAGCAGCAAGAATTGATGGAGCGACTTCGTTCCAGATATTAAGAAAAATAACATTACCGTTGGTAATGCCATCGATAACAATATGTCTTTTCTTATCGATATCAAATATGTTTAAATTATATGACCAGAACTATGCGTTGAACGGATTTAGCTCTAAGACAAACCTTGTAGCTATGGATATCTTTGATACATTCTACAATCATCAGGTAAATCCTTATTCAGAAGGTATGGGTCAGGCTAAAGCTGTTATATTCTTTATTCTTGTAGCTTTAATTACATTTGTTCAGCTTTCAGTAACTAGAAAGAAGGAGGTAGAGCAGTAATGAGCGAAGAGATTAAGAAAGAAGAAGGATATATAGACAGAAGCCAGATTCAGACAAAGGAACCCGGTAACAGCAGTATGGCAAGTGCAAAGTTAAAAAGCCAGATTTCAGGATGGATAACCTTTATAGTAATGACTGTTCTGTCGCTTGCATGGCTTACACCAATTTTTCTTATAGTAATGAACTCATTTAAGAAAAAACTTGCAATCAGAGAAGGAAAAGGAATGGCATTTGACCTTCTCACTAAAGAAACATTTACAGGATGGAGTAACTATACAGAAGGTGCGGCCAAAGTAGGTATGCTTTCAGCTATTAAGAATTCGGCCATAATTACTGTTGTTGCGGTTCTTGTACTTGTGTTACTTACATCCATGACTGCATGGTATATAACAAGAAATAAGACAAAAGTTACTAAGGTAATATATTATTTATTTGTATTTTCAATGGTAGTACCATTCCAGATGGTTATGTACACTATGTCTAACCTTGCTAATGAGCTTCATATGGCAAGTGTACCGGGACTTATTGTGTTATATGTAGGTTTCGGAGCAGGGATGTGTGTATTTATGTTTAGTGGATTTGTTAAGGCAATTCCATATGATGTTGAAGAAGCTGCGATGATTGACGGATGTAATCCGATTCAGACATTTTTTAAAGTTGTGCTTCCGATGTTAAAACCAACATGTATTACAATTGCTATTCTTGAAACAATGTGGATTTGGAACGATTATCTTCTTCCAAAACTGATTCTTCCAACAGAAGTTAAGACAATACCAATAGCTATTGATGCATGTACAGGTTCTTATGGTGTTAAGAATCTTGGATGGCTTATGGCTATGCTTGTTATAGCGATAGTTCCAATTATAATATTTTATTTAAGCTGCCAGAAGTACATCATCAAAGGTGTTGCTGCCGGCGCTGTTAAAGGATAGGATGTGATTTGATGAGAGCAAGTGGTATATTGTTACCAATATCCAGTCTTCCGTCAAAATATGGAATAGGGTGCTTTTCAAAAGAAGCATATAGATTTGTTGATGGGCTTGAAAAAGCCCATCAGCATTTTTGGCAGATACTTCCACTGGGGCAGACCAGCTTTGGTGATTCGCCATACCAGTCATTTTCAACATTTGCCGGTAATCCATATTTTATCGATTTGGAAAAACTCATAGAAGAGGGACTTATTACAAGGGAAGAGTGTGATGAGTGTGATTTTGGCGATAATGCCAGAGTGGTTGATTATGGAAAAATATACGCTGAGAGATATGATATATTATGGACAGCATTTGAAAATAGTAATGTCAGGGAAGATAAAGCTTTTATAAGATTTGTCGAGGAAAATAAAGACTGGCTGCCGGATTATGCTTTGTACATGGCGGTTAAGGATTCTCATGACGGTTCAATGTGGACTGACTGGGAAGAAGGAATAAAGCTTCGTAAAAAAGAAGATGTTGATATGTATAAGGAAGAATTATCAGATGATATTCTTTTTTATGAATTTTTACAATATAAGTTTTTTATGCAGTGGATGGAACTTAAGGAATATGCTAATAGTCATGGAGTAAAGATTATAGGAGACATTCCAATATATGTTGCATTTGACAGTGCAGACTGCTGGTCTGATAAAAAGTTATTCCAATTTACTAAAGATAATATTCCATCTGCGGTAGCGGGATGTCCGCCTGATGCATTTGCAGCAACAGGTCAGTTGTGGGGAAATCCTTTATATGACTGGGGATATCATAAGAAAACCGGATATAAATGGTGGATAAGGAGAGTAGAATATAGTTTTAAGCTGTATGATGTGGTCAGAATAGATCATTTCAGAGGCTTCGACGAGTATTATTCTATACCTTATGGAGATTCCACAGCCGAGAACGGTCACTGGGAGAAGGGACCGGGAATCGGTTTGTTTAAAACAATAGAGGATAAGCTTGGTAAACTTGATATCATAGCTGAGGATTTAGGATATCTTACAGATTCTGTTATAAAGTTGGTTAAGGATACGGGATATCCGGGAATGAAGATAATTCAGTTTGCATTTGACTCAAGGGAAGAGAGTAATTATCTTCCACACACATATGATAAGAATACAGTTGTATATACAGGAACGCATGATAATGATACGATTCAGGGGTGGTATCGTACAATAAGTGATGAAGACCGTGAATATTCAAAAAAATATATGAATAATTATAATACAGCTGATAAAGACATACACAATGATTTTATCAGAATTGCAATGGCAAGTGTATCAAATATGGCAATAATTCCATTACAGGATTATCTGGGATTAGGTTCAGAGGCAAGAATAAACATTCCGTCTACTGTCGGGGGAAATTGGACGTGGAGAATGATGGAAGAAGATATTACAGATGAACTTTTGGACAGAATAGCTCAGATGACAGATATTTACGGAAGAAATTGCGGAAGCTGAAAAATGAATTATTGATTGTAAATGAATGCTCACGGACGATACAAGTCAGTGGGCATTTGTTTAATCAGGAAGGGATAATGGATGGAATCAGTAACAATAAAAGATATAGCCAGGATGTGTGATGTAGGAGTCAGCACGGTATCAAGGGCAATTAATAACAGTCCGGGAATAAATGTGGCAACAAAACAACGAATATTGAAGGTGATAGAGGAAAATAATTATGTGCCTAATAACAGTGCAAGAAATCTTAAGAGGATAAAATCAGAGACGATTGCGGTATTAGTCAAAGGAATAAATAATTCATTTTTTAGTCCCATGATAACAGAATTTGAAAAAGGAATTCAGGATGAACAGTATACTTTTATACTTCAACGTGTTGACCAGAATCAGGACGAGATAGATGTTGCACTTGAGATAGAGAAGGAAAAGAAGCTTAAAGGAATTGTATTTCTGGGAGGTTATTTTTCACATTCAAAAGAAAAGCTTAATAAATTAAAAGTTCCTTTTGTGCTAAGTACAATAGGAATGCAGGATATTGAATTACATAAAGAATTTGCTTCGGTAGCAGTGGATGATGAGATGGAAAGTTTTAAGATAGTTGATTATCTGTGCAGTCTTGGACATAAGAAAATAGCAATACTTGCAGCATCAGAAGATGACGAGAGTATTGGCAAACTAAGAATGTTAGGATATAAGAGAGCACTTAAAAAGAATGGAATAGAATTTGACAAAAATCTGGTGTTTGAGTTAATTGAGGGAAATGACAGATATTCTGTAAAAAGTGGTTACATTACAACAAAAAAAATGTTACAATTAGATGTACAGTGTACGGCTGTTTATGCTATTACGGATGCCATAGCTATTGGGGCATGCAGGGCTATCTGGGAAAGTGGGAAAAAAGTACCTGATGACTATTCAATAGCGGGGTTTGATGGACTTGAAATAGCAAGATACTATATACCATCAATTACAACTATCCGCCAGCCTGTAGAGGAGATGGCAAGGGAAACATTAAGACTTTTATTTGGTATGATAAATAACAAGCCAAATATAAAAGACAATATAATTTTCTCGGGTGAATTAATTGTGGGAGAATCCACGAAGCGGTTAGAATTGGACTAATAGTGATATTTTATGGGAGGCAGCAATGAAATATTTAGACGAGTACAAAGAAAAATTTCAAAAGCTTATTGAGATTCAGAAAAAATATGATATTCCTTATGAAGAAACACAGGAAATATTAGAAAGTATGGATACATATAGGGTAAATACACCCGTCGTAGGTAATTTTAGTACAGGCAAAAGTTCAATGATTAATGCAGTGATAGGAAAGCCTCTTCTTAGTGTCGAGATTACGCCTGAAACAGCTGTTCCAACAGAGGTATATTATGGCAATAATAAAGTATACCAATATGATAAAAAATGTGTTATAGAAAGAAAGATAGAAGAGCTGCCACTTAAAGGGCTTACGATACAGACAACTAATCTTGTTAAGATAGAATATGACAGTGAGTTTTTAAAACAGATAAAGTCAGTAAATATAGTGGATTTGCCGGGATTTGATACAAGTATTGAACTTCATAACAGGGCAATTGACCAGTACCTTCCTAACAGTCTGGCATATCTGCTTGTGGTATCATCAGATGAACCGGTACTTAAGGAAAGTATATCGGATTTTCTTAAAGAATTAAGAGTATATAACATGCCGGTATATGTTGTGATTACAAAAAGCCACAGACTTGATGATGATGAACTTGAAGAATGTAAAGCATTGTTAAAGAAGCTGGTTGGCAGGATAATCGGACAGGATGATGTAAAGGTTGCATGTGTGGATTCATATGGCAGGGTTAATGTTGATGAATTAAAAGAAATACTTATTGAGATTCAGGGCAAGACAGATCAGATATTTGTTAATAAATATTCAGAGCATCTTAGAAACTGTTCGAAATATGCTGAGGTATATCTTATAGAAAGAATTGATAAAGCGTGTCTTTCAACTTCGAGACTTGAGCAGGAGAAAGAAAAGACTGAAAAGAAAATACAGGAGCTTACACTTGAGATTGACAGGGAGAAACATAATTTCCAGAGACAGGCTAAAGTATGTATAAATTCTATCAGGGAACATGTTAAAGGAGATTTGGAATCAAGCCTGCCAACCATAAGTGCCATGCTTGAGAATGGTAATGATATTACAGATAAAGTCAATTCTATTGTGAGACGTTCTGTAAGAGTAGGAATAAACACAGAGTTTGAACCAAAACTTAAGAAATATGTTAATCATATATCAGAGATGATTACTATACAGTTTCCGGACGATGATGAGATAATAAGAAATGTCAAGGCAGCGGTGAACCAGAGTATTCCGGAAGAAGTAGCCAAGTCGGCACTGCCTGTAGTACTCGCAGGTGTCGGATTTGCAATAGCTAATCCCATAGCTGCAGCAGTTGGAGCAATAGTAGGAATAACGGCAGATACTTTACATAATATAAAAAATAACAGAAAGAAGCAATTAGAGATAGATAAAGCTGCCAATGATATAGTAAATGAAGTCACAAGACAGACTACAGACAGTATTGAGCTTGCTATTAACAATTACATATCAAAGATAAACCAGAAAATAGAACAGGATGTAATGAAACAAAGGGAGATGCTTCAGAAATCACTTCGTGATATTGAGACTGATATAAGCATTGAAGAGAATAACAGAATAGTTCAGACAGAAAATCTTGAAGCAGATCTTAAGGTGGTTGAGGCATTCAGAATGGATAATTTGTCATAGGAGGATATGGTGATGGATATTTTTAACAGAACCAAGGACAACGAGGTAGAGTTTGGTAAGTTTCTGGATAAAGTAGATAATGTGTATAGAAATCTGCAGGAATTTGAAAATGAAATTGATTTATTTGATATAGCTTTGATTAAGAAGAGCTTTCGAAGTAAGACAGATGATTTTTTCAGAGAAGACAGAAAGCTGAATATTGGCATCATCGGAAGAGTTAAGGTGGGAAAATCCTCATTTCTTAATACTTTAATGTTTGAGGGAAATCCGGTTCTGCCATCTGCCGTAACACCTAAGACAGCAGTTCTCACAAAGATAGAATACGATGCCGAGAACAGACTTGAGGTTGAGTATTTTACAAGGGAAGAGTGGAAACTGATTAATGCGGCAGCATCCGGTGACAGAGAAAAGAATGAATATAAAGTTGCACATGAGATAATGACAATGACGGAAGAAAGAAATCTCAATGCGCAGGATTTTATCACAAAACAAAAAGAAGTTATATATTATGAATCTTATGAAGAACTGATGGAGAATATAAATGATTATGTTGGAGAAAATGGTAAATATACACCATTGGTTAAGAGCGTAAGCATTTATACGGACAGGGAAGAGTTGGAAGATATCTCAATTGTAGATACGCCGGGATTATATGACCCGATTTTATCAAGAGTTGATAAGACGAAACAGTTTATGGAATTGTGTGATGTAGTATTCTTCCTTAGCAAATCAACATCATTTCTTGATAAAAATGATATAGATCTTGTAGCGTCACAGCTTCCTAAGAAGGGCGTTAAGAAGGTTGTACTTGTATGCAGCAGAGTTGATGACGGAATAAGAGATACTTTATGGTCAAAAGATTCACTGGATGAGGCATTTGAGTATACAAAGAAGCAGCTTACCGAATATGCAGAATCGGCATTTAATACATATAGAAATAATAATTATTATGTTGATGTTGAACTTATAGAACAGTTCAAACATCCCGTGTTTGTTTCAGCCATTGCAGAAAATATGGCGAAGAAGGATTTAAAGAATCTTACAAAGAAAGAACAGAAGGTATATGATGATTTTGCTTCTAAAGGTCCGGTTACAAAGGAACAGCTTATGAAGATAGGTAATATGGATGAAATCCGTAATATCTTTGATGAAGTTGTAAGTAAAAAGGATATAATGCTGGAAGAAAAAGCATCTACATTTATTCCTGATGCCAAAGATGAGCTTAAAGATAAGCTTATGCGAATTCAGAACCTTGCAAAAAACAGAATTACACAGCTTAACAAATATGACAAGGAAAAGCTTTCAGAACAGAAGAAAAATATAACATCACAGATTAACAAGATGAATGTGAATCTTGAGGTTGTATTCAATGACCTTAAAGAGAAGATAGAGCAGTATAAACTTCAGGCTATAAGTGAGATAAGGGCATATAACCGTGAGTATCTTCAGGTATCTGAAAAAGAAGGAATAACGACACATTTTGAGATTAGGAAAGAATCTAATGCAAAATGGTTCAAACCATGGACATGGGGAACTACATCAAGAGTTATATATAGTTATGATGAGAAATATTCGTATATTGATGCATATGATGCAATAGAAAATATAAGAAATTTTGTTGAGGATGGCAAGGAATGTATTGAACTTACATTCAATAAATCATTAGACATATCGGTACTTAAGAATAAGCTTTTAAGCATTATTATAGAGAATCTTGATGCACTTGGAGATAACTATGATGCTTCATATTATAAGCTTCTTGTAGAGAGGACGCTTAATGGTATAAGAATTCCTGCAATAGAATTTCCTACTGCACCTTTTGAAGATATTATTACATCAGAATTTACGGGAGAGATTAAGAGTAATTCAATGAAGTCAAACTTCAAAAAGGTATTATCAGATACAATCTATGATGTAAGGGAAGGTATTTGTAAGAAGTTAGAGCATGAAGTAATGAGATTTGAAGATGGAATTGATGAATTAAAGAGAACATTTGCAGATAATCTTCTTAAAGATATTACGAATGAACTTAATATGGTAATTGACCAGTTTGAGAATAAGGAGCTTGAGATACAGCGTTACAATAAGCTCATAGACATAATCGAAAAAGTAGATGTAAATGCATAAATGAACAGATAGCATACATACTTATATTAGTGAAGCTGACATGATATGGAAATAAATATGTCGATTACACTAGAAAGGTGTGTGTGCTATTTTTATGTGCAAAGATAAAAAAAGAGAAGATATAAAAGAGTATGGTACTGTGGAACTTAAAGATAATAAAAAGGGATATAATATATATCTTTTGTCTGTTATAGGAGAAATAGAAGGGCATGATGTTCTTCCTGCAACAACAAAGACAACAAAGTACGAACATATACTTCCGCAACTGGTTTTGGTTGAAGACAGTAGTGAATATGACGGAATACTTATGATAATTAATACGACAGGGGGCGATGTGGAGTGCGGTCTTGCTATTGCAGAAATGATAGCATCCATGAGTAAACCCGTAGTGTCCCTGGTACTTGGAGGAAGTCATTCAATAGGCATTCCACTAAGTGTATCAGCGGATTATTCTTTCATAGTACCATCGGGAACAATGGTTGTTCATCCTGTGAGAATGAGTGGAATGATAATTGGGGCGCAGAAGACATATGATTATTTCAGAATTATCCAATCGAGGATTACCGGCTTTATAGAAGAACATTCATGTATTGAGAAAGGCAGGATTGAGGAACTTATGATGAATTCAGATACCTTTACAAAAGATCTTGGAACAATCCTTGTTGGAGAGGAGGCTGTTGAGTGTGGACTTATTAATGAAGTAGGAGGGATAAAAGAGGCATTTGACAGATTGTATAAGATGATAGATAACAGTCACAGTGCTTGAATTATTTTCAAATAAATAGTACAATGTTAACGAATATGTCTATTAGGACGAAGGAAAGGATTGAAAAAATGAGTTTTATAGAAGCAATTATATTGGGAATTGTACAGGGACTGGCAGAGTTTTTGCCGGTAAGCAGCTCAGGACACCTTGCTTTATTCAAAAAGCTGTTTGGATTATCAGATGTTGGTCTTACATTTGATCTGATGTTACACTTTGGAACACTTGTAGCTGTGTTTATCGTATATTGGAAAGATATATGGGAGTTAATCAAAGAAGGAGTAATGATAATAGTTGATGCATTTCATAATATCGTATGCTTTTTTAAGAAGGATAAAAGAGCATACAGAAAGATTATAAGTACACCTTACAGACGTTTTGTTATGCTTATAATTGTATCAACAATTCCAACAGGTATAATAGGTCTTCTGTTTAAGAAGATATTTAATATGGATAATCCAAGTCTTTTAGTAGTAGGTTTAAGCCTTCTTATTACAGCGTGTCTTTTATACATAGTAGATGAGTTACCTGATAAAAGAAAGAAAGAAGATAAAGTTTCATATAAGGATGCGGTGATTGTCGGGGTATCGCAGGGAATTGCAACACTTCCCGGATTATCAAGGTCCGGAACTACAATAACCATAGAGCGGTTACTTGGATTTGACAGAAAGTTTGCTGTTAAATATTCATTTATAATGTCAATACCTGCGATTCTTGGAGCAAATATTCTTGATATTAAAGATTTATTTGACCCTGAAAATGCAATTACAGGTTCAGAGTTAATGTGTTATATTGCAGGAACCGTAGTGGCAGGTGTAGTAGGATTTATATGCATCAAAGCTATGCTTGTACTTATTAAAAACAAAAAGTTCAGATATTTTTCATATTATTGTGCAATAGTAGGTTGTGTTGCAATTATAGCCAATTTTGTTATTTAGTGGTGTGAAATTGAGATTGCAACATAGAAAGGAAACGGTTACTTGAAGATGGCTGGAACACAGAAAAAAAAGTCAAATACTTCAACTAAAAAAGGTAATACATCTTCCGGTAAAACTGCAAAGAATACGGGTAGAAAGACTGCAACATCCTCAAAAACACCGGCAAAGTCACAGACAAGGCAGAAAACTAAGAAAAATACAAATAACAGTCATGATATTAAATATGAAAGAATTGTTTCTGCCAAAGAGGCGAGACTTCATATAGAGATAAAATTATGGGTGTCATTTGCGATTGCCGTAATGCTTGAACTCAGTAATTTTGGTGTGATGGGAAAACTTGGAAAAGTATTGGGAAATATTATGTTTGGAATGTTTGGAATTCTGGCATACATATTTCCGATTGCTCTTTTCATCGGATATATATTCTTTATAGTTAATTTTGGCAATTCAAAAATGCCTGTAAAGCTTGTGTCAGGAATACTACTGTTTTTACTGATGTGTGCGTTGGCACAGCTTGTTTATAGTGGTACAGATAATATAGATTTTTATAGTGTCTGTTCTACGAGAAGGGCAGGAGGTGGAATTACCGGCGGTTTAATAGCAGTAGGAACGTCGGGAATAATAGGAATAGTAGGAGCTTATGTTTTTATATTATTCTTATCATTAATATGTATTATACTTATAACAGAGAGGTCACTGGTTGGCGGAATTAAGTCGGGATATAAAGCAACCAAAGGCAATATAAAGCGTATGCAGCGTGAGAGTGATATTATAAGAAATGACAGGGACATACGCAGAAATAAAAAACATAAAGTGTCAGGAGTTGCGACGGATTTACAATTGATTAATCCTAACAGACAGGATGAAGGACTTCATGAAATACATGAGGAGTTTCCTAATGGAATAGTCATTAAAGGTGAGAATAATAAAGTTGAGAATGATAAGGTTGAGAACAACAGAGTTGAGAATAACAGAGTTGAGAATAACAGAGTTGAGAATAATGAGGGTGCATTAAGAGAAGCTGTTACATACACAAAACCTGTTTCAAATAAAAAATCCAACACTTCAACTGTTGAGAAAAATTCACCAATAAACAATGAAGCGGATGAAAATGAAGTGTTTACACCTAAAGAGAAGATTCAGGTAAGTAAATCCGCAAAAGCCGTAATGGACAGGAAACCATTTACTAATGTTCCGCCTGCTCCTGCAAATAAAGGTGTAGAGAGAACTCAGGCTGATATGAGCGAGGGAGTGACGTCTCCACCCGAGAAGGGAAGAGTTGTTGAGAAGAAGAATGCTGATAATGAAGTATACCGTTACGAATTCCCACCTCTCAGCCTGTTAAAAAAGGGTGTGGCTTCAAAGAGACCACAGACACAGGGACTTAGCGAAACGGCATTAAAGCTTGAAGAAATTCTTAAGAATTTCGGCGTAAATGTCACAGTAACTAATGAAAGCAGAGGACCATCCGTTACGAGATACGAGATTCAGCCGGAAATGGGAACGAAGGTCAGCAAGATAACAGCACTTACAGATGATATAAAGCTTAATCTTGCAGCAGCAGATATAAGAATAGAAGCACCGATACCGGGAAAGGCGGCGGTTGGAATAGAAGTGCCTAATGATAAGAGAGAACCGGTATTTCTAAGAGACCTTATAGAATCAGATGAGCTTATGAATCATCCTTCAAAGCTTGCATTTGCTGCAGGTAAGGATATAGCAGGAAATGTTATTGTGGCGGATATAGCAAAGATGCCTCATATGCTTATAGCGGGTACGACAGGTTCAGGAAAATCAGTCTTTACCAATTCCATTATAATGAGTATTCTGTTCAGGGTAGACCCAAATGAAGTAAAACTTCTTATAGTAGACCCAAAGGTAGTTGAATTTGGAGTTTACAATGGAATACCACATTTATTGACACCGGTTGTAACAGACCCGAAGAAAGCTGCAGGAGCGCTTGCATGGGCAGCATCTGAGATGACAAGAAGGTATGAGGAATTTGCCAAATATGGTGTAAGAGATGTTAAGGGATATAATGAAAAAATAGAAAAGGTTGAGTTAAAAGAAAGCGAAGAAAGACCTGAGAGAATGTCACAGATTCTTATTATAATCGACGAACTTGCGGACCTTATGATGGTTGCGGCAAAGGAGGTAGAGACATATATATGCCGTCTTGCACAGTTAGCAAGGGCTGCCGGAATACATCTTGTAATTGCAACACAGAGACCTTCCGTAGATGTTGTAACAGGACTTATTAAAGCAAACATACCATCAAGGGTTGCTTTACTGGTGTCGTCGGGAGTTGACTCAAGAACCATTATTGATATAAATGGTGCAGAGAAACTTCTTGGAAATGGGGACATGCTTTTCTATCCGTCGGGATATGTGAAACCTGTACGTGTACAGGGAGCATTTGTATCGGACAGCGAAGTACAGTCGGTAGTTGAATTTATAGTATCACATACTGAGAAGATAGAGTATAATGAAGACATTACGAATCAGCCTATAGTGTCTGTCCAGGGCAATGACAGTCAGGGTGCAAATGAAGATGAGAGTGCTGTTGATGCATATTTTGCAGAGGCGGGAAAATTCGTTATAGAAAAAGGCAAAGGTTCTACAAGTATGATACAGCGAATGTTCAGAGTTGGATTTAACAGGGCAGCAAGAATCATTGACCAACTTGAACAGGCGGGAGTAGTAGGTGAAGAAGATGGAACTAAGCCAAGAAAGGTATTGATGACATTAGAGCAGTTTGAAGAGTACCTTAAGAATAATGATAACAAATAGTTACTAATATAAATATATATAAAGAGAGGTAAAATAATGAAAACAGATATTGAAATCGCACAGGAAGCAGTAATGCTCCCAATTAAAGAAGTAGCAGCCGGGATTGGTTTAAAGGAAGATGATTTAGAACTTTATGGAAAATATAAGGCAAAACTTACGGATGAGTATATGAAAAGCATTGAGTCCAATGAAGACGGAAAGCTTATACTTGTAACTGCTATCAATCCTACACCGGCAGGAGAGGGAAAGACAACCGTAACAGTAGGGCTTGGAGAGGCACTTGGCAGACTTAATAAAAAAGCCATTATTGCGCTTAGAGAGCCTTCTTTGGGACCATGTTTTGGAATTAAAGGCGGAGCAGCAGGTGGCGGATATGCTCAGGTGGTACCTATGGAAGACTTAAATCTTCATTTTACAGGAGATTTTCATGCTATAACATCGGCAAATAACCTTTTGGCAGCACTCCTTGACAACCACATCCAGCAGGGAAATAAGCTTAATATCGATACAAGACAGATTGTATGGAAAAGATGTGAGGACATGAATGACCGCGTGCTCAGAAACATCGTTGTAGGTCTTGGTTCAAAGATGGACGGATATGTAAGAGAAGACCATTTTGTAATAACAGTTGCATCAGAGATAATGGCTATATTATGTCTTGCAAATGATATGAAAGATTTAAAAGAAAGACTCTCTAAGATAATTGTTGCATATAATGTAGATGGTGAACCTGTTACGGCAGGACAGTTAAATGCAGTGGGTGCCATGGCAGCACTGTTAAAAGATGCCATTAAGCCAAACATGATTCAGACACTCGAGCACACACCGGCTCTTGTGCATGGCGGACCATTTGCCAATATTGCACATGGATGTAACTCAGTAAGAGCAACAAAGACAGCACTTAAGATGGCTGATTATGTTGTTACAGAGGCAGGATTCGGAGCAGATTTAGGAGCAGAGAAGTTTCTTGATATTAAATGTCGTATGGCAGGACTTAAGCCATCGGCAGTAGTCCTTGTTGCAACAATAAGAGCATTAAAATATAACGGTGGAGTTCCTAAGACAGAACTTAGTGCAGAGAATCTTGAAGCACTCAAAAAAGGTATTGTGAATCTTGAAAAGCATATTGAGAATCTTCAGCTATTCGGTGTGCCTGTGGTAGTTACACTTAACTCATTTATTACAGATACAGATGAAGAAATACAGTTTGTTGAGAAATTCTGCAAGGACAGAAATTGCGAATTTGCATTGGCAAAAGTATGGGAAAAAGGCGGCGAAGGCGGAATAGAACTCGCTAATAAAGTACTTGAGACAATTGAGAATAAAGAAAGTAATTATGCACCACTTTATCCTGACGATATGAGTCTTGAGGATAAGATAGATACTATAGCAACAAAGATATACGGAGCAGATGGTGTAACATATTCACCTGCAGCCAAGAAAGCACTTGCAAAGATTACAGAACTTGGATTTTCTAATGTTCCGGTATGTATGGCAAAGACACAGTATTCATTATCTGATGACCAGACAAAGCTTGGAAGACCGACGGGATTCAAGATAAATGTAAGAGAGGTATATGTATCGGCAGGTGCAGGATTCGTAGTGGCTGTGACAGGTGCGATTATGACTATGCCGGGTCTGCCTAAGATGCCTGCGGCATACAATATAGATGTTGATGATAATGGCAAAATCACAGGCTTATTCTAAGAAATGGGGATTAGTATGTTGAAATTCAGTAAAATGCATGGAACCGGAAATGATTATGTATATGTCAACTGTTTTGAACAGAAAGTAGACAATCCGGAGAAGTTATCAATAAAAGTTAGTGACAGACATTTTGGAATAGGCTCTGACGGACTTATTCTTATATGTCCTTCAGATGTAGCAGATGTACGGATGAAAATGTATAATGCTGATGGCTCTGAAGGAATGATGTGTGGCAATGGCATAAGATGTGTGGCAAAGTATTCTTATGAGCATGGGCTTGTATCAAAAGATATTATTACAGTAGAAACAAAAAGTGGCGTGAAGACACTTAAACTTACTATTGAGGATGGCAAAGTAACATATGTATCGGTAGATATGGGAGTGGCTGTTATAAAGCCTGAGGATATACCTGTTAATGATGGTGCAGATACATTTATAAATAGAAAGATGACAGTTGACGGCAAAGAATATGAGGTTACATGTGTTTCAATGGGTAATCCGCACGCAGTAATATTTACAACCGGAATAGATGATATGGAACTGGATAAAATAGGACCTCTTTTTGAACATCATGAATTATTTCCTGAACAGATAAATACGGAGTTTGTTGAAGTCATAGATGAACATACTCTTAAAATGAGAGTATGGGAGCGTGGTTCAGGAGAGACAATGTCATGTGGTACCGGAACATGTGCCGTGACTGTGGCAGCAGTATTAAACGGATATTGCAGAAGAGATGAAGAGGTGACAATTAAGATACGCGGAGGGGAATTGAAAGACACATATCTTAGTGATGGAAGAGTTATTATGAAGGGAACTGCAACCCATGTATTTGATGGAGAGATAGAAGAATAACACCGGAAAGGAAAATGCGTATGAAACTTGATAAAATATTACAAAATATAGAATACGAAATTCTGGCTGGAAGTACAGATACTGACATAACAGATATAGTATATGATTCCAGAAAAGCAAAAGATGAGACAGTGTTTGTATGTATACCGGGGGCGCAGGCCGATGGTCATGACTATATTGACAGTGCCATAAAGAATGGAACGAAGGTTATTGTAGTAGAGCATGAAGTGGAATATGCGGACGGAGTAACTTACATAAAAGTCAGCGATGCGAGAATAGCATTATCCCTGATTGCTGCACAGTTATTTGACAATCCGGCAGAAAAACTTACGGTGGTGGGTCTCACCGGAACTAAAGGTAAGACAACAACTACATTTATGATTAAGTCAATACTTGAGAATCATGGTATAAAAGTCGGTGTAATCGGTACAATGGGTGTCTTTATGGATGGGAAGCATATTGAAACACACAATACAACACCGGAGTCATACGATATTCATATGTATCTTAATGAGATGGTTAAAGCACACTGTCAGGTGGCAGTAATGGAAGTGTCTTCACAGGCACTTAAGCTGAACAGAACAGCAGGAATTCAGTTTGATTATGGAATATATACAAATCTTTCACCTGACCATATCGGTGAAAATGAACATGCAGATATGGCAGAATATATTCATTGTAAGAGTCTTTTATTCAGACAGAGCAGATATGGAATATTTAATATAGATGATGAGCATGCGAAAGATATGATGCAGGGTGCAACATGTGAGAAATTCACATATGGTTTTGACGAAAATGCAGACCTCAAAGGCAGTGACGTTGAGTACCTCATGGAGCCGGGATTCATAGGAATAAATATGGATGTAGAGAGTGAAAAGCTTGGGATTGCAAAGACAAAATTCAAGGTAAATACACCGGGTAAGTTCTCAGCATATAACGCAATGGCAGCAATAGCGGTAACTAAGTTACTTGGGGCTGAACCTGATAACATTAAAGAAGCTCTTTTACATGTAGCTGTCAGGGGAAGAGTTGAGCCGGTTAAAATATCTGATAGATTTAATCTTCTTATAGATTATGCTCACAATGCAATGAGTCTTGAGAGTCTCCTTACCACAATCCGGGCTTACAAGCCTAAGAGAATGGTGTGTCTGTTTGGATGCGGAGGTAACCGCTCTAAGTTAAGAAGATATGAGATGGGCGAGATATCAGGAAAATATGCTGACCTGTCAGTAATAACAGCGGACAATTCAAGATACGAAAATGTAATGGATATCATTGAAGATATAAAAGTCGGGATGCATAAGACAACAGGAAAATATGTTGTAATTCCTGACAGAAAAGAAGCAATTAAGTATTGCATTGAAAATGCTGAGGATGGTGATATTGTTCTTTTATGTGGAAAAGGGCATGAAGATTATCAGGAAATTAATGGAGAGAGACATCCATTTGATGAAAGAGTCATAATAAATGAAATACTGGAGGAATTAAAATAATGGCAAAGATAATAGATGGAAAAAAGATTTCTGCAGAAATTAAGGAAGAGTTAAAAGTTAAAGTTAAGGAATACAAAGAAAAGGGTATCGACATTACACTTGCAGTTATTCAGGTTGGTAATGACCCTGCATCATCAGTGTATGTTAACAATAAGAAAAAGGCATGTGAGTTTATTGGAATCAGGTCGCTTGCATATGAGCTTGATGAAAACATATCAGAGAAAGAGCTTCTTGATATTATTGAAGAACTTAATAACAGAGAAGATGTGAATGGAATACTTGTACAGCTGCCACTTCCTGAACACATTAACGAAGATAAAGTTATAGAAGCTATATCACCATTAAAGGACGTGGATGGATTCCATCCGATGAGTGTAGGTGCGCTTTCTATCGGCAAAAAAGGGTTTGTATCATGTACACCTGCGGGAATTATAGAACTTCTAAAGAGAAGTGATATAGACATAGCAGGAAAAGAGTGTGTTGTTATCGGAAGAAGTAATATAGTTGGAAAGCCTATGGCAATGTTACTTCTCAGGGAAAATGGTACAGTTACAGTCGCACATTCCAGAACAAAAGACCTTATGGAAGTTGCAAAGCGAGCTGATATACTTGTGGTAGCTATCGGAAAACCTAAGTTTATTAATGCTGACTATGTAAAAGAGGGGGCTGTTGTTATAGATGTAGGAATTCACAGAAATGAAAATAACAAATTATGTGGTGATGTGGATTATGACTCTGTAGTAGACAAAGTAAGTGCAATAACACCTGTACCGGGCGGCGTAGGACCTATGACTATAGCAATGCTTATGTCAAACTGTGTATCAAGTGTCGGTTTAGTGAAAGAATAAGTATGGAATTTGCAGATGTTATAATAGATATAACTCATGAAAAATTAGATAAAACATTTCAGTACATTATACCTGAACATCTGCGTGATAGTATAAAGCCGGGTGTGCAGGTATGTGTGCCTTTTGGGCGTGGCAACAGAATAATAAAAGGCTATGTTGTAGAGAAAACATCAGTTCCGGAATATGATGTCAGCAAGATGAAATATATAGACAGTATTGTTGAGGGAAGTATTCCGATTGAATCGCAGATGATTAAAATGGCTGCATGGATTAAGGAAAACTATGGCTCTACCATGAACAGGGCACTAAAGACAGTAATTCCGGTAAGCCGTGAGATTAAGCCGGTTACTAAGGATTATATTTCTCTGAATGTTGATGAAGAAACATTAAAAGCACTTATCGGGAAATACTCAAATGATAAAAGAATGAAATCCAGAGTAAGACTATTAGAGGAATTGTCCGTCCAGAAGGAAATGCCGGAAGAATTGGTATTATCAAAACTTGGTGTATCCAAAAGTGTAATAAATACATTACATGAAAATAATATAATTCAAATCAGAAAAGATACATTATATAGAAATCCTTTTAGTAATCTTGAAAAGAAAGATATGTATTTAGAATTGAATGAACAACAGAAAAATGTAGTTGATTCGATTGTAGGTGAGATGAACAAAAAGAATGGTGCAAGAACACACCTTATATTAGGTGTAACCGGAAGCGGAAAGACAGAAGTGTATATGGAATGTATTGCGAATGTTGTTTCGCAGGGAAAGCAGGCAATTGTTCTTATTCCGGAAATTGCACTAACATATCAGAATATAAAAAGATTCTATAACAGGTTTGGCGATAAGGTGTCTATTATCAATTCAAAAATGTCAGCAGGAGAACGTTACGACCAGTTCAGGAGAGCTAAAGAAGGAAAAATAAGCATTATGATTGGACCAAGGTCAGCTTTGTTCACACCTTTTTCAAATGTCGGGCTTATAGTTATAGATGAGGAGCATGAAAGTGCATATAAAAGCGACAGTGTTCCAAAGTATCATGCAAGAGAGACTGCCATAATGAGGGCTGCGCTTACTGATGCAACTGTGATTTTAGGTTCAGCAACACCATCGGTAGATTCATTTTATAAAGCAAAGAATAATGAATATATGCTTCATATGATGGATACCAGAGTTAAGGAAAGACCTATGCCTAAGGCTCATATAGTCGACATGAGAGAAGAGCTTAAGGCAGGTAACAGAACGATATTCAGTAACACACTTAAAGAACTTATAGATGACAGATTAAAGAAAAGACAGCAGATTATGCTGTTCGTTAATAGAAGGGGATATGCAGGATTTGTGTCATGCAGGGAATGTGGAAAGGTTATAAAGTGTCCGCATTGTGACGTGTCTCTGACATATCACAAATATGGACAGAGAGAGTATCTCAAGTGTCATTACTGCGGATATGAGATAAATGCAATGAAGAAATGTCCCGAATGTGGTTCTAAGTATCTTGGACAGTTTGGAATCGGAACCGAGTCTGTAGAGAAAAGAATAAAGGAAATGTTTAACGAAGCCAGAGTATTAAGAATGGATATGGATACAACATCGTCAAAAGGCGGACATGAAAAGATTCTTAATGCATTTTCCAATCAGGAGGCGGACATTCTTGTAGGAACACAGATGATAGTGAAAGGACATGATTTTCCGAACGTTACACTTGTAGGTGTAATTGCTGCTGATATGTCGCTTTACACAGCAGATTACAGGGCATCAGAAAGGACATTTGAACTTCTTACACAGGCCGCAGGGCGTGCAGGAAGAGGAACAGAACCCGGTGAAGTTGTCATACAGACATATAATCCGGAGGAATATAGTATAGTATATGCTGCTACACAGGATTATATAAAGTATTATGAACACGAGATTTTGTACAGAAAGCTTATGTGCTATCCGCCGGTATATAATATGGCAGCAATTCTAATAACATCTGATGACAGGAGGTTATGCGGTGAAGCTGCAAGAGATATATCAGGAAGAATAGACAGGAGTAATATTGACGGATTGATGGTTATAGGTGCATCAGAAGCTGTTATATCAAAGATAAATGATATATACAGATATGTTATATATATAAAACATAAAGAATATGATAAACTTGTATATGTCAAGAATGGAGTCGAGAGATACATTGACATGATTCCGATATATAAAGATAAATTAAGTGTACAGTTTGATTTTACACCGTTAAATAATTATTAGTTTAAAAAGATGCAGATTAAGGAGAAAAATATGGCAATTAGAAATATCAGAGAAATTGGAGACGAAATATTAACAAAGACATGCAGGGAGGTTAAAGAAGTTAATGACAGGACAAAAGACCTCATTGATGATATGTTAGATACAATGTATGAGGCAAATGGGGTTGGACTTGCAGCACCTCAGGTTGGAGTACTGAAGAGAATAGTAGTAATAGATATAGGTGAAGGTCCTGTTGTAATGATTAATCCAAGAATTATCGAGACTTCAGGTAGTCAGACGGGTAATGAAGGATGCTTAAGTGTTCCGGGAAAAGCGGGTGTAGTAACAAGACCTGACTATGTTAAGGCGGTTGCATTTGATGAAAATATGGAGGAATATGAGATAGAGGGAACAGAACTTATGGCAAGAGCAATATGTCATGAATGTGACCATCTCGATGGAATATTGTATGTAAGTAAGGTAGAAGGCGAGCTTTTAAGTTCCGAGGAACTCGAAGAGGCGTAAATAATTAATATATTTTCAGAAAGGAGCCATGTATGAAGATAGTATTTATGGGAACGCCGGACTTTTCGGTATCGGCGTTGCAGGAATTGCATAAAGCAGGGCATGAGATAGCGGCAGTAGTTACACAGCCTGACAAACCTAAGGGAAGAGGAAAGGCGGTGCAGTACACACCGGTGAAAGAAGCGGCTATGGAACTTGGTATACCGGTATATCAGCCTGTAAAAGTAAGAGATGAAGAATTTGTAAATATATTAAGGGATATTAATCCGGATGTTATGGTTGTTGTCGCATTTGGACAGATTCTTCCAAAAGCAATATTGGATATTCCTAAGTACGGATGCATCAATATTCATGCATCACTCCTTCCGAAATACAGAGGTGCTGCACCTATACAATGGGTAATTATTGACGGTGAGAAAGAGACCGGCGTAACGACTATGCAGATGAACGAGGGACTTGACACCGGAGATATGATAATGACTAAAGTTCTGCCGATTGATGAGAAAGAGACAGGAGGAAGTCTTCACGATAAGTTATCAAAGGCAGGCGGAGAGCTTATAGTAGAAACACTTAAGAAGATAGAATCAGGCGAGGCAACATATACAAAGCAGGATGACAGCCGCTCGAATTATGCGAAAATGCTGGATAAAAAGTTAGGAAAGATTGATTTTAGCAAGTCAGCCGTGGAAATAGAAAGACTTATCCGTGGATTAAATCCATGGCCAAGTGCATACTCTTCATTGAATGGTAAAACAATAAAGATATGGTCGGCAGATGTCATTGACAGTACAGACGGAAAGCCCGGTGAGATAACAGAAGTAACAAAAGAACATTTTGTTATAAGCACCGGAAAAGGTAGTCTTGTAGTGAGGGAACTTCAGCTTGAAGGTAAAAAGAGAATGGATTCAGAGGTATTCTTAAGAGGATACAGACTTGAGAGAGGAGATGTGTTAGTATGATACTTGGTATGTATTATGGACCTGTAAGATATGGTTATATGTTTGACCCGACATATATACTTATAGTAATAGGTGTGTTATTGTCAGTGTTTGCGTCACTTGGAGTTAATACAACATTCAAAAAGTATTCAAAAGTAAGAAGTGCAAGTGGCATGACAGGAGCAATGGCGGCAGAGAGAATACTTAGAAGTCAGGGGATAAATGATGTTGTGATACAGCATGTTGCAGGTAATCTTACAGACCACTATAATCCGTCTAATAAGACACTTAACCTGTCAGATGCGACATACTCCAGCACGTCCGTTGCGGCAGTTGGTGTTGCGGCACATGAATGTGGTCATGCGATACAGCATGCAAAAGGATATGCACCTTTAAGTATAAGGTCAGCACTTGTTCCTGCTGCTAATTTTGGTTCATCAATATCATGGGTACTTATAATAATCGGAATCGTGGCAGGTGGTTCAAACCTTCTTATCAAACTTGGAATACTTTGCTTTTCACTTGCAGTATTATTCCAGATAGTGACACTTCCCGTAGAATTCAATGCGTCAGGAAGAGCACTTAAGCTTCTTGGAAATGTCGGTATATTATCTGACAGGGAAGTTGCACAGACAAGGAAAGTATTGTTTGCGGCAGCACTTACTTATGTGGCATCTGCGGCAGCAGCAATATTACAACTTTTAAGATTGATTATACTATTCGGAGGAAGAGACCGTGACTGATAATATCAACCCGAGAGCTGTGGCACTGGATATTGTGATTGAAGTAATGGAAAAGCAGAAGCTTAGTCATGTGGTTATTAAGGATAAGCTTGATAAACTTATGTCACTTGACAGACAGAAACGTGGATTTATAGTGAGGATAGCACAGGGTACTATAGAAAAATGTATAGAGCTTGACTATATTATAGATACCTTTTCTAAAGTTAAAGTGAAAAAGATGAAGCCGGTTATAAGAAATATAATGCGTATATCGGTGTATCAGGCAAAATATATGGACAGTGTCCCACAGAGTGCGATATGCAATGAAGCGGTTAAGCTTGCGGCGAAAAGAGGATTCTCAAGTCTTAAGGGATTTGTAAATGCAGTGCTAAGAAGCTATTTCAGAGAGCCTTCGAAAGTTGTTTATCCTGATAAGAATAAGGATTTTGTCAGATATATGTCTATTGTGTATTCTGTTCCAGAATGGATTATCAACATGTGGAGTGAAGAATATGGCAGGGAAAAGACAGAGAGCATGATTATTGCGTCACAAAAGGAAAGCAGTGTCACTGTGAGAATGAATAGTTCCAAAGTGACGGAAGAACAGCTTTTTAGCGAATTTGAAGAAGATGGAATAATCTATGAAAGAATAGAAGAAGTTAATGGGGCATTTTGCATAAGCGGATATGACACGGTAGACAAAATAAGTGCGTTCAGGAAAGGTTATATTCAGGTTCAGGATGTAAGTTCGATGCTTGTCGGAATTGTAGCAGACCCACATAAGAATAATGTATGTATAGATGTGTGCGCAGCACCCGGAGGAAAGACAATACATATAGCGGATATGCTTAATGGAACAGGAAGTGTAATAGCAAGGGATATATCTGAAGGCAAAGTCAACAGAATACGTGAGAATATAGAAAGATGTGGCTTTAACAATGTTGAATGTCAGGTGTGGGATGCTACTGTAACTGATAAAAGTCTTTATGAAGGTGCAGATATAGTAATAGCAGACCTCCCATGTTCAGGACTTGGTGTTATCGGCAGGAAAAATGACATAAAGTATAAAACAACAATGCAGGATATAGAGAATCTTGCAAAAATACAAAGAGATATCCTAAACGTTGTTTCATCATATGTAAAACCGGGGGGAACACTTATATTCAGTACATGTACGGTTAATACTATAGAAAATAATGAAAATGTAAAATGGATACTTGAAAATCTGCCATTTGATGCGGAATCGTTTGAGAAGTTTATTCCTGAAAAAATGTATCATGAAACCGCAAAAAAAGGGTATATACAATATTTTAACGGAGAAAATGATATGGATGGATTTTTTATTTCCAGATTCAAAAAGAGGATGACAGATGAATAATATAGATATTAAGTCAATGAATATGCAGGAATTATGCGAATATATAGAATCAGCCGGAGAGAAAAAGTTCAGGGCTAAACAGATATATGAATGGCTTCATCAGAAGCTGGTTACGGATTTTGATGACATGAGTAACATTCCTAAAAAATTAAGAGATACACTTAAAAGAGAGTGTTATATAACAAAACTCGAAGCAGCAGAGGTTCTTACTTCAAAGATAGATGGAACCCGGAAGTATCTGTTCAAATTGTCAGATGGAAATGTTATAGAGAGTGTTCTTATGAGATATAAGTTTGGCAATTCTGTATGCATATCAACCCAGGTAGGCTGCAGAATGGGCTGCAGATTCTGTGCCTCCACACTTGATGGTCTTGAAAGATGCCTTACAACATCAGAAATGTTAGATGAAATATATAGAATACAGAGTAATATAGGAGAGAGAATTTCGAATATAGTTCTGATGGGAACAGGTGAGCCTATGGACAATTATGATAATGTCGTAAAGTTTGTCAGGATGATAACAGATGAAAATGGCTTGCATATTAGTCAAAGAAATATTACAATATCATCATGTGGGCTTATTGATAATATAAAAAGGCTTGCGGATGAAGAGTTTCAGATAACGCTTGCACTGTCGCTTCATGCATCAGATGATGAGACGAGAAGGAGTCTGATGCCTATAGCAAACAGGTATACAATAAGAGAGATACTTGACACATGCACATATTATTTTAGGAAGACTGGTAGAAGAGTGACATTTGAATACAGTCTTGTTGCAGGTGTTAATGATACCCGGGAGGAGGCAGACAGACTTGGAACGCTTCTTAAAGATATGCATGGACATGTGAATCTGATTCCTGTTAACCCGATAAAAGAGAGGGATTACAGGCAGTCAGATAAAAGGGCTGTTATAAATTTTAAATACAGGCTTGAAAGTTATGGTATTAATGTTACAGTCAGAAGAGAGATGGGACGTGACATTGACGGAGCCTGTGGACAGTTGAGAAAACGTTACATGGATGAGAATTAGAAAAGAACAGAGAGAAAAGGAGGTAACATCTTGAAGTCATATGCAATAACCGATGTAGGCATCAAGAGAAAATCAAATCAGGATTTTGTTTTTTCTTCTGATGAGCCGGTCGGGAATCTCCCAAATCTGTATATAGTTGCGGATGGAATGGGAGGACACAGGGCAGGTGATTTTGCTTCACGGTTTACGGTAGAAGCATTTACTGATACCGTTCGTAATTCCAGAGAAGAGAATCCTATTTCTATAATAGATGAAGCTGTTAATTTTGCTAATATGGCACTAATTGACAAAGCATCTGAGAATGTAGAAATGAAAGGGATGGGAACTACCCTGGTTGTTGCAACAGTAATTGGAGATTCAATATACATAGCAAATGTTGGCGACAGCAGATTATATCTGGTAAATGAAGATATACAGCAGATAACCAGAGACCATTCACTTGTTGCAGAAATGGTTAATATGGGAGAATTAGATAAGAAGAGTGCAAGAACTCATGAGAAAAAGAATATAATTACAAGGGCAATAGGTGCGGATTCAGAGCTTGTTGCCGATTATTTTGAAATAGAGTATTCTGCAGGGGATGTTATTCTTATGTGTTCAGACGGACTGACCAATATGGTGGAGGACGAGGATATCAAGAATATAATCAATGAAGGTGAAGAACTGGAATTGACGGCACATAAGCTTGTAGATACAGCAAATAATAATGGTGGCAAGGATAATATTTCTGTTTTACTTGTCAGACTAAATCACGATGAGGTGTAAGGTATGTTAAGAAAAGGAATGTTCATTAGCGATCGCTATGAGATAATTGATAAAGTTGGCTCTGGCGGAATGTCAGATGTATATAAGGCCAAATGCCATAAGTTAAACCGTTATGTGGCAATTAAAGTGTTAAAGCCTGAATTTAGCGAGGATAAGAATTTCGTGTCTAAGTTCAAAGTTGAGGCACAGTCGGCAGCAGGGCTGGCACATCCTAATATAGTCAGTGTGTTTGACGTAGGTGAAGATAATGGACTTCATTACATTGTAATGGAGCTTGTTGAAGGAATAACACTGAAAAAATACATCGAAAAAAAGGGGAAACTTTCTGTTAAAGAGGCAGTAAGTATAGCCATACAGGTGGCACAGGGAATAGAAGCTGCACATAATAATCATATAATTCATAGAGATATAAAACCACAGAATATCATTATATCAAGAGAAGGAAAAGTAAAAGTTACAGACTTTGGTATTGCCAGAGCTGCATCAGCTAATACTATTAATTCTAATGCAATGGGTTCAGTTCACTATATTTCACCGGAGCAGGCAAGAGGTGGATTTATAGATGAGAAAAGTGATATTTACTCATTAGGTATTACACTTTATGAGATGATTACGGGAAGAGTTCCGTTTGAGGGAGATACTACCGTAACTATAGCATTACAGCACATACAGGGTGAGATTCCGCCTGCTAAGGAATTTGCACCTGATTTACCAATAAGTGTTGAGAAAATAATTGAAAAATGTACCCAGAAGAAGGCAGACAGAAGATACCTTAAAGTATCATCTCTTATAGCAGATCTTAAGAGATCATTAATATCACCTGATGAAGACTTTGTGCAGATGGCACCTGTGGCAAATAATCAGGCTACAGTTATGATATCTGACGAGGATGTTGCACTTATAAGAAGAGAGATAAGTGGTTCTGACGAAGTTCAGGAAGATCTTATAGATGATGATACAGCAGAATTGTCATCATTAGAAAATGAAACAAATGCCATAAATGACGTGGATGATTCTGAAGAAGAAGATGAAGAAGAGAATCCAAAACTTGACAAAATTGTTGCGATAGGTGGTATTGTTACAGGTGTACTCATTCTTGCAGTTGCGATATTCCTCGGAGTATCAATATTCAAAAACGGTTTAGGCGGCGGAAAGAAAGATGATAAGAAAACGACAGAGAAAGAAACAACTCTTGATGCAAATCACGTTCTTATGCCTGACCTTACAGATAAGACAGAGGAAGAGGCTATTAAGATTCTTAATGATGCACACCTTGGATATCAGACAGAGAAGCAGAGTAGCAATACAGTTGCAGCAGGATATGTAATATCCGCATCAGTTGAATATGGAACAGTAGTTGAGAAGAATACAACAATCAAGCTTCAGATAAGTGAAGGTGCGCAGCTTATGGATATGCCTTCAGACCTTGTCGGAAAGACAAAAGAAGAGGCTATAGAAGAACTTAACAAGCTGAATCTTAACCTTACTTATGATACTAAGTATCAGGAAGATTCATCAGTGGAAATGGATGTTGTAATAAGTACAACACCTGCACCACCACAGCAGATAAAATATGGTGATACAATTACACTTGTAGTAAGCAAAGGAAATGCATCATCAACAGATGCACTTGTTCCATCAATCGTAGGACTTACTGAGGATGCTGCAAGAACATCACTTAAGAATAACAATCTTGTACTTGGAAATGTTGAGCACAGATACGATGAGTCAGTATCAGCCGGACTTATAATAAGTCAGGATGTAAAAGAGAATGAGAAACTTCCTTCAGGAAGTTCAGTAAATGTAGTCATAAGTGATGGAGCTGAGCCAAAATGCGTAGTGCCTGACCTTACAGGAAATTCTGTGTCAGAGGCAAAATCAGCACTTGAAGCTAACGGACTTTCACTTGGAAGCAAGACCGGTGAAGTATACAGTGACAAGGCCGGTGAAGGACAGATATGCGGACAGTCAGTGGATGCCAACACAACCGTTGCTTCAGGAACATCAGTAAATTATACAATAAGCCTTGGACAGCAGCCAACAGAGCCTACAATGTATTCAGCTTCAGTTAACATCAGAAAGAAAGATATTACAAAACAGCTTACACCTGATGATAATGGTAATTATTCAGGAACTGTAGTAATAAAAGTAGACGGAAGTTTCTATGACAGCTTTGATGCGAAATATTCAGATGTTGCTAACTGGCCGGATTCGTGGACATTAGACCTTCCGGAAAGAGATACAAAGGGAGCTGTCAGTGTAGAAATATATGTAAATGATGTTTCAAGTCCTGTTTATACTTATGATGTTAATTACAAGTAAAGGTGTTATATGCAAGGAAAGATAATAAAAGGAATTGCTGGATTCTACTATGTACATGTAGTACATAGTGGAATCTATGAATGTAAAGCAAAAGGTGCATTTAGGAATAAAAAAGTAAAGCCGCTTGTAGGTGATAATGTTGAAATAGATATTATCAGCCAGGAAGATTATAAGGGTAATATTATAGAGATACTTGAAAGAACCAATGAACTGATCAGACCGGCAGTTGCCAACATAGATCAGTCATTGGTTGTTTTTGCTGTAAAGAGACCAGATCCGAATATCAATCTGTTGGACCGTTTTCTTGTAATGATGGAGAGACAGGACATACCTGTTATTATATGTTTTAATAAGTGTGATATGGCCGATGATAATGAGCTGCTACAACTTAAGAACATATATGTTAATTCAGGGTATCATGTAATATTTACAAGCACACTTAATGGAACGGGTGTAGATGATGTAAAGAGACTTTTGGAAGGAAAGACAACGGCATTTGCGGGTCCGTCAGGAGTCGGAAAATCTTCTATGCTTAATGCTATTATTCCGGATGCAAATTCAGAGACCGGAGATATAAGTGAGAAAATTGGAAGAGGAAAGAATACGACAAGACACACAGAGATATTTAATCTTGGAGAGGACACCTATATAATGGATACTCCGGGATTCACATCTTTATTTACAAATGATTTTGACAAAGAATATCTTAAAGATTATTTCCCGGAATTCAGGAAGTATGAGGGAAAATGCAGATTTAACGGATGCATCCATGAAAATGAGCCTGACTGTAAGGTAAAAGAAGCATTATCAGAGGGAAAGATAAGTCAGAAAAGATATGATAATTATATTCAGATGCTTCAGGAAATAAAGAACAGAAAGAAACAATATGGAGGATAGAAATGATTTATTTAGCACCATCGATTTTATCAGCAGATTTTTCAAAACTTGGAGAAGAGGTTAAAACAGTAGACAAGGCAGGAGCAGATTATATTCATATAGACGTTATGGATGGTAAATTTGTTCCAAGTATATCATTTGGAATGCCTGTTATTAAGTCTATAAGGAAATGTACAGACAAAGGATTTGATGTTCATCTTATGATAGAAGAACCTGTGAGATATATACAGGAATTTAAAGATGCGGGAGCCGACATAATTACGGTACATGCGGAGGCATGCTGTCATCTTAACAGAACTGTACAGGCAATTAAAGATGCGGGATGCAGGGCAGGGGTTGTTCTTAATCCGGCAACACCGCTCACAGCACTTGATTACATTCTGGAAGAGCTTGATATGGTTCTTATAATGAGTGTAAATCCGGGATTTGGCGGACAGAAATATATTGAAAGTTCAACAAGAAAAATTGCAGAATTGAGAAGCATTATAGAGAGCAGGGGATTAAAGACGGATATAGAGGTTGACGGTGGAATTAACCTTAATAACGTATCTGAAGTTATTAACGCCGGTGCAAATGTTATAGTTGCAGGTTCAGCAGTATTTAATGGAGATGCCGCAGCAAATGTGGCAGCATTTAAGAAATATGGAAAATAAAAAGAGTGCATTATTAATCAGTGGCGGACACATTGATATAGAATATACCAAAAAATATATAAGTACACGAAATTATGATATAGTGATAGCAGTCGATGGTGGATTAAAGTCCGCCATGAAGCTTGAAGTTATGCCTGATTATATAGTAGGTGATTTCGATACGATAGAGGAAGACATACTTAAGAAATATACGCAAATCGATGGAGTCAGTATAATAAGACTTAATCCCGAAAAGGACCTGACTGATACGCAGTCTGCAATAGAAAAGGCAATAGAACTTTCGGCAGATTATATAGAGATAATTGGCGGAACGGGAACGAGGTTAGACCATACGATTGCCAATATTCACACCCTTCAGATGATGGAGGGAAGATGCAGTGAAGCGGTAATTACTAATGAGAACAACAGAATAAGAATAATATATGATAAATATGTTATTAAAAAGAATGAACAGTTTGGAAAGTATGTTTCCTTCCTGCCGCTTACAGATGTGGTAGAGAAAATTACACTTACAGGATTTAAATATCCGCTTAAAAATTATGATTTTACTATAAAAGGAACATTAAGTCTTGGTGTAAGTAATGAGATAATAGATGAAGAAGCAGAGGTAAGTCTTAAGAGTGGAAGGCTTATTATGATAGAATCACGTGATTAGAATTGGAGGATTAAGTTTTGAGTGATATCAGAAATGAAATAAATAAAAGAAGAACATTTGCAATTATATCCCATCCGGATGCAGGAAAAACAACACTTACGGAGAAATTTCTTCTCTATGGAGGAGCTATTAATCTGGCAGGTTCTGTTAAGGGTAAAAAGACAGCCAAACATGCAGTATCAGACTGGATGGAGATAGAGAAACAGAGAGGTATTTCTGTTACTTCTTCTGTACTTCAGTTTAATTATGACAATTACTGTATTAACATTCTTGATACACCGGGACATGAGGATTTCTCGGAAGACACTTATAGAACACTTATGGCAGCGGATTCGGCAGTAATGGTAATTGATGCTTCTAAAGGTGTCGAGAAACAGACAATTAAGCTTTTTAAAGTATGTGTAATGAGACATATCCCTATATTTACATTTATTAATAAGATGGACAGAGAGGCCAATGACCCATTTGAGCTTCTGGATGATATAGAAAATGTTCTTGGAATTAAGACATGTCCAATTAACTGGCCGATAGGTTCAGGAAAGAATTTTAAAGGTGTCTATGACCGTCAGTCCCGCAATGTATCTTTGTTTAAGGCTGCAATGAACGGACAAAAAGAAGTTGATACAAAGACGATAGGAATTGACGAACCGGAACTGTTATACGAGATAGGTGAATTTAACCGGGATAAATTAGAAGAAGATGTTGAACTTTTAGATGGAGCAAGTGCAGAGTTTAATCTTGAAGAGGTTCAGGCAGGAGACCTTACACCTGTATTTTTTGGTTCGGCACTTACTAACTTTGGGGTAGAGACATTTTTACAGCATTTCCTTAATATGACAACACCACCGCTTGCAAGAAAATCTGATCAGGGAATTATAGACCCTGTAGAAGAAGATTTTTCTGCATTTGTATTCAAAATACAGGCCAATATGAATAAGGCACATAGAGACAGAATTGCATTTATGAGAATATGTTCAGGCAAATTCAATGCGGGTATGGAAGTTAATCATATTCAGGGAGGCAAGAAGGTCAAGCTTTCACAGCCACAGCAGATGATGGCGCAGGAAAGACATATAGTTGAGGAAGCATATGCAGGAGATATAATAGGTGTATTTGATCCGGGAATATTTTCAATCGGCGACACATTGGAACTGTCAAACAAAAAGTTTGCATACGAGGGAATACCGACATTCGCACCTGAACATTTTGCAAGGGTAAGACAGCTTGATACGATGAAGAGAAAGCAGTTTATAAAGGGAATTTCACAGATTGCACAGGAAGGTGCCATACAGATATTTCAGGAATTTAATACCGGAATGGAAGAAATAATAGTCGGAGTAGTGGGTGTACTCCAGTTCGATGTGTTGAAGTTCAGACTTGAAAATGAATACAATGTGGAGATTAAATTAGAGCAGCTTCCATATGAGCATATCAGATGGATAGAAAACGAAGATATTGACGTTAACAGAATTGTCGGAACAGCGGATATGAAGAAGATAAAAGATCTTCATGATAATCCGTTACTGTTATTTATTAACAGTTGGAGTGTAGGAATGGTTATAGAGCGAAATGAAGGACTTGTTTTATCAGAATTTGGTAAAAACTAAATAAAAAGGTAGAGGATTGTTATGAAAGAAGTAATTATAATAGGAGCGGGACCTGCAGGAATTACAGCAGGATATGAGCTGCTTAGCCGCGGTGATGGAAAATATAAAGTTACTATTATTGAAGAGAGCAGCGATATAGGCGGAATATCTAAAACGGTCAGATATAATGATAACAGAATGGATATAGGCGGGCACAGATTTTTCTCTAAAGATGAGAGAGTGACAGAGTGGTGGCATAATATGATGCCTGTGCAGGGAAGTGATTCATATGATGACAGAATGCTTAACAGACACAAGAAGCTGCCACAAGGTGGTCCTGATCCTGACAGAGAAGACAGGGTAATGCTTATAAGAAACAGGGTATCAAGAATATATTACAAAAAGAAATTCTTTGATTATCCGGTTAGTCTGAAGTGGGATACCATTAAGAATATGGGAATGTTTACTACGATGAAAGCCGGAGTGAGTTACATTGCGGCAAATGTTCATAAAAGGGAAGAAACATCGCTTGAGAACTTTTATATAAACAGATTTGGTAAAGTATTATATTCCATGTTTTTTGAAGGATATACGGAAAAACTCTGGGGAAGGCATCCGGATGTTATTTCTGCAGACTGGGGTTCACAAAGGGTAAAAGGATTATCGATACTTGCAATAATTAAAGATGTATTCGCAAGACTGTCGCCGGGCAGCAAAAACAGAAAGGTTGAGACATCACTGATAGAAGAATTCCAGTATCCTAAATATGGTCCGGGACAGCTATGGGAAACGGCTGCAGAAGAATTCAAAAAGCTTGGCGGAAACATTATTATGAACTGTAAAGTTAATGGAATTAACGTATCTTCTGATAATGGTACTTTATGTGTTGACAGTATAGACTGTGTACAGGATGGACAGACAATCAATAAAAAAGCTGACATATACATTTCATCAATGCCTTTAAAAGACCTTGTGGAAGGAATGGACAATGCAGTTCCTGTAGATATAAAAGAGATTGCAGCAGGTCTGCCTTATAGGGACTTTGTGACAGTAGGTGTTCTGGCTGACAGACTTAACCTCAAAAATGAGACAAAGATAAAGACTCTTAATAATATAGTTCCTGATTGCTGGATATATGTACAGGATGTAGGGGTTAAGCTTGGAAGAATACAGATATTCAATAACTGGTCCCCATATCTTGTTAAAGATGCAGAGAATAAAGTGTGGATAGGTCTCGAATATTTTTGCAATGAAGGGGATAACTTCTGGAACATGACGGATAATGAATGTATAGAATTCGCAACAGAAGAGTTAATTAAAATGGGAGTATTGACATCTAAGAAAGACGTTTTGGATGCTCACAGGGAAAAGATTAAAAAGGCATATCCGGCATATTTTGATACATATGACAGAATAGATGAATTAAGGGAATATCTTGATACGATAGATAATCTTTACTGTGTTGGAAGAAACGGACAGCACAGATACAATAACATGGACCATTCAATGGTTACATCGATGGAGGCAGTTGATAACATATTATCAGGAGTTAAATCGAGGGATAATATATGGAATGTAAATACAGAGGAGGAGTACCATGAAACAGCAAAGAATTAATATTCTCAAATCTGTATTAGGAATTGTCATAATGGCAGTAGGATATGCAGCAATATTGTTTATACTTAGACATGTATTGTTCGTGGAAAAAGGCTATTATCATTCGGATTGCACAGACTCAATTCTGTGGGCACAGGCTTCTTTGGATGCAGGAAGGCTTATGAATCAGGATTTTAACTACGCAGCACTCATACCGTTTGGTGGCAATCTTATCATGCTTCCGTTTGTCGCAATGTTTGGAGTGTCAGTTAAAGCACAGGTTATGGGAATGGTAACATTTTTTGCATTGTTTGTGCTTTCAATCAGTCTGTTTTTCAAAATGCTTGGCTGTAATCACAAATGGATAATGATAAGCAATATAGTAATACTTTATATAGCATCAGCAAGTGAAAAAATGAGGGAGATATTCTGGGGACATATAATATATTACAGTCTCGGATTGTTTTTCCTGATGATTGGACTTGCAATAGTAATGTGGATATTAAAGAAAGAAGATATGGAACTTAAAAAGAAGTGGCAGGGGTATGCTGTTTTGTTCGTATGGACAACATTATGTTCAATGAATGGTGTACAGTCACTTACTATGTTTAGTATTCCTGTTATAGGAGCTATAGTTGCTGAGAGATTTTTTGACTATGACACGCCTGTTAAGAATAAGGTAAATGTGCGGAGAGGTATATTGCTTGGAGTTATATGCCTTGGAGTTATAATGGGACTGCTATTTGGAAAGTTGGCAAACGGAAATATTGTTGCCGGATACGCAGAAGGATATTCCAAATTTTCCGATTCAACTGAGTGGATGAATAATCTTTTTAAAGTTGTTCCGTCATTCATTAATCTGCTGGGATTTGAGACTGAAGACGGAATGCTTATATATTCATTTGCCGGAATATGTAATCTTTTAAGAATAATTGCGGCTGTTGTTATAATGACAGTGCCTGTGATTATGTTATTATTGTATAAAAAGATTAAAGAACAGTTATACAGAATTGTGCTTCTGACACATCACTTTCTGACACTTCTTATAATGCTTGGCTGGGTGTTTGGTGTATTGAATGGTGCTGAGTGGAGACTGTCACCGGTTGTCATATCATCAGTTATAGTATGTATCGTATTTGTGAAATGGGCATTGTCAAACATTAAGATGAAACGTAATGTGTTAATAGCAGGCATACCGGTGGTTTGTCTTTGTATTATTACATTTATCAGTATGGTCACATTGGATAAACATTCATATTATAACGGCGAGATAAGGGGACTTGTAAAATATCTTGAGGAAAGTGACCTGCATTATGGATATGGCACATTCTGGAATGCGAACATATCGACACTGTTATCAGATTCAAAAGTTAAGATACGCGATATTACGTTAGATGATGATGCATATTATAAAAGGTCATATCAGAGCAACGATAACTGGTATGAAGATGCTCCTTATTATGACAAATACTTTATCGTGCTTACAAATGATGAGTATAACGATTACTATGTTGATAAACAGATATTTGATGAGCCGGAGGAAATACTTGAGCATGGCATATTCACTATTCTTGTATATGAAAGTAACATATGGTAAAGAAACAGCGGTGAAACGGGGAATAAGATGGGCACAAGGATGATAAAACGTGTAATATATGGTATACTTGCTATACTGTGGATGGGGATTATATATTCATTTTCTGCTAAGACCGGAACACAGTCGGCAGGAACGAGTGGTGGTGTTACGAGACTATTGCTAAATATTTTTTATCCACAGTATAATGACTTGCCATACGATATGTCAGTCAGGATATTTGAAACATGCAATTTTGTTATCCGGAAGCTTGCACATTTTACGGAATATGCAATACTGGCTGAATTAGTAATGCTTTTTGCTGCTACATTTACGGATAATGGAGTTATTACATGGAAGACAGGATTTATTATTGTACTGTTATGTGGATTGTATGCAGCGGGAGATGAATTTCATCAGATGTTTGTAGGAGGAAGAAGTCCTCAGATAAGAGATGTTATTATAGATACGCTTGGAGCATTAACAGGAATGGCAGACTGCAGAGCCAGATGGATTATGATTAATTATATGAAAGGAAGGAATAACAGATGAACATTCAGGAGGAAATAAGATTAGTAAAGCTTGCATCACCAAAAATGTCGGGTTGCAGTGAAGAGACAAGAAATAATGCCTTAAACAGGGTTGCTGAAGCACTGATGGATAAAAAAGATGAAATATTTGAGGCGAACAGACAGGATATCGAACAGGCAAAGAAGGATGGCGTGGCAGCACCTATTCTTAAGCGTCTCAAATTTGATGAGGTTAAGTTAAGAGATGTGGTTGCAGGTATAAAAGATCTTATTAATCTTCCTGATCCTTTATTTAAAACACAGTTAGAAAGAGAACTTGATGAGGGACTTAAGTTATACAGAGAATCATGCCCTATAGGTGTAATAGGCGTAATATTTGAAGCAAGGCCTGATGCACTTGTCCAGATATCAGCTTTATGCATAAAAAGTGGTAACTGTGTTATACTTAAGGGCGGAAGTGAAGCATTAAAAAGCAACAGGACATTATTTGGAATAATATATGATGCTGTTAAGGGGGCAGGGCTTCCTGATAAATGTATGTTACAGCTTGAAGCACGTTCAGAGATATCAGAATTGTTAGAGTGCAATGGTTATGTTGACCTGCTTATTCCAAGAGGCTCCAATGCATTTGTACAGTATATTATGAATAATACGAAGATACCTGTTATGGGGCATGCTGACGGAATATGTCATATATATGTTGATAAAGATGCGGATATAGAAAAGGCTGTGCCTATTATTATTGATGCAAAGACACAGTATGTATCGGCATGTAATACAGTGGAGACACTTTTAGTACATAAAGATATAGCAGCTAAACTGATGCCTGTTCTTGCAGAGGAATTAAAGAAGAACAATGTGGAGCTGCGTGGAAGTGCTGCAATAAAAGAGTTAGTTGAATGTAAGCCTTCGACAGATGAAGATGATAAGAAAGAGTATCTTGATTATATTATATCAGCTAAAGTTGTTGATAGTATCGAAGAGGCAATTGACCACATAAATTATTACGGTTCACATCATACTGACTGCATAATAACGGAGAATGAAGAGGCAACAGAAGAATTTATGAGACTGGTGGATTCGGCCGGAGTATATAAGAACTGTTCAACAAGATTTGCGGATGGTTACAGATATGGATTTGGTGCTGAAGTGGGAATAAGTACAGGAAAACTTCATGCAAGAGGTCCGGTTGGTCTCGAAGGACTTGTAAGCTACAAATATAAACTTTTTGGTGATGGACATATAGTGGATGATTATGCGACCGGAAAGAAACAATTTCATTTTGTAACAATTAAAGGATAAACGTAATATATCATTAGTCATGGAGATAAGTGATGGACATAAAGATAGCAATATGTGATGACGAGATTGAAATAGGATTTCAGCTTGAAAATATACTTATACAATTAAATAATGAGGAATCACACAATTTTGTTATTGATGTGTTTTATTCCGGGGAAGAACTGTGTGATGAATTGAACAGGACAGATTATGACTTAATATTTCTTGATATACAGATGCCGGGAAAAGATGGCGTAGAAGTGGGAAGATATATAAGAGAAATCAGGAAAGATGAGATTACACAGATAGCATATATATCATCGGAACAGGGTTATGCCATGGAACTGTTTGACAGCAGACCAATTAATTTCCTTATTAAGCCGCTTGACAAAGAAAAGGTGCAGAAAGTAATAGATGCATATGTTAAGGTAAACTGTGAAAGGGGAAGTCTGTACAGATACAGAATAGGACGGACTTTCCATAAGATTGAAGTGTCGAGAATTAAATATTTTGTAAGAAACAGCAGAAAAGTCAAAATGTATACTATAGACGGATGTGAAGAATATTATGATTCATTGGAAAAGATATATGAACAGGTGAAAAAATATGGTTTTTTATTTATCCATAAGTCATACATGGTTAATCCGAGATATATCAAAAACATCAGATATGATTATATTGTAATGACTGATGATATGCAGTTTTCAATAAGTCAGTCAAGAAGAAAAGAAATACGTGATATGTATATAAATATGAATATGAATATGGAGGAAAGGTAATGGGAGAGATATTATACTGGATAGCATATTTTATATCAACATTTTTTGAACTATATATGATATCACAGTGTATGGAGATGTTTTTGGGTGATGACGGTAATCCTAAGTTATATACTTTAGGAGCATACATATTGAGACTTGTTGTATGTACGGTGCAATATACTTTATTCCCATATCCGTTACTTAATACAGCGGTTGGACTTCTGACACTTATTATAATATCTGTATGTTATGGAGGAACGCACATAAAAAAGCTTGTTGTATCTGTTATAATTCTTATGAGTTTATTTACGGCAGAAGCAGTGCTTGCAGGAATTGTTGCAATCGCCCATGTAGATATTGAATCACAGGGAAATACGGGCGCTGCGTTTGTATGTGTGGGAATATCGATAGTGCTTGCATTAATATATGAGACAATAAGAGCATTTAAAAATATAGACAAAGAATTTAATCTTACTGTGGAATTCGGTGCAGTAATACTTCTATTATGTGTAATTATATTTATTCTTGAGACAACGATATTCAGACAGCAGCATATAGACAACAGTGTAAAAATATTATCTGTAGTATGTATGCTGATTGTATTATTCATTATAATATTTTTATATGACACAATATCAAAGAATTACAAAGAAAAAATGCACTCAAGGATATTTGAATTGGAGAAGAATTATTATTACAGACAGGCAGAAATGCTGCAGGTCAAGAATAAAGAATTAAGTGAATTCAGGCACGATATTAACAATCATCTGTATAGTCTTGCAGGTATGGCAGGTGACAATAATCCTGAAATAAAACAATACATTGAAGGAATTACTCACAGATTACAAAAGACAGTAATGTTTAGTGATACAGGAAATATTGCAATTGACAGCATTCTTAATTATAAGTTAAGTGTTGCAAAAGACAATAATGTTAAAATATTTACTAATATTTCTGTTCCGGTTCACATTGTAAGTGATGCAGAAATAATAGTTACGATTCTAAGTAATCTATTAGATAATGCAATTGAAGCAGGAAAGAAAATTGATAATCCGTATATAAAAATCAAAATAATATATTTAAAAGGGCTTCTAAGTATCGAGGTAATTAATAATTACAATGGTATGGTAAACACAAAAAAAGGAAAAGTGGTTACCTCAAAACAAAATAAAGAATTTCATGGAATCGGATTACAAAATGTTGAGACGGCGGTAAATGAAAATAATGGTTATCTTAACATAAATTATGATGAAAAAGAGTTTAAAGTTGAGGCATATCTGTATGTTGAGACTGAAAAACTGTAAATTTTTACAAAAAACCTACTATTTTTTACAACTAACGGCACAGATTAAAAAAATGTGTTATTATCTCCTTGTTCGAGAAAGGAGATAATAAAAAATGAAAAAGGGTAAAAACACATTTGACAAGATTATTATGAAATCAGCTTATGTAGCAGCTAAGAGGAGTGCAGATGCTACATGTACATACTTTTTTTACCAGCCACGGCTGCCGGAAAAAGTTAAGAAGCTGAGCAGACGTAATGGTTAAAATACTATCTGAAAAAATTGCAGCCAGATTACTTCGCAATGAAGTAATCGAGGCTGCAGACTATGAAATTTATGAATATGGAATTGAGCAGATACTTACCAATATAATAGATGTTATTACAATTATAATTATTGGTGTTGCTATAGAAAATGTGCTGTATGGCATAATATTTTTAATGGCATTTATGGCACTTAGGGAATATGCAGGCGGGTATCATGCGTCAACTCCTTTAAGATGTTATTTACTGACTGTTACGGTAATCACAATTGTACTTCTTATAATGAAATATATTGAAGTATGTTATAATGCCGGATTAATAATGTTAACAGTGTCGGGACTGATTATTATACTTTTATCCCCGGTAGAGTCGGTGAATAAACCACTTGACAGAATTGAGCGGACTGTATATAGAAGAAAAGCACTTATTATATGGTGCTTGGAAACGCTTATAGCGGTTATATGTACAGTATTTCATTTGGGTGATATTGCGACATGCATTATACTGGCACATGTTGTGCTTGGAATTTCACAGATTACGGGACTTTTATTTCATGGAACTGCAATTTAGAGAATGTGGATAAGTTGTAAGAATAGAAGGGTTTAGGAACGTATAAGATTTGCGCAGGCAGTTAATCAGCTTAGGCTGATATGGCGGTCTGCGCAAATTTTTGTGTAATCTGTTGACCATTATACAAAATTAGTTTAGAATTAGTGTGATATTTACAAACAGAAAGGAAAGGATAGTTTTATGTACATTACATGTTTAGACTTAGAGGGAGTTTTAGTACCTGAGATTTGGATAGCATTTGCAGAGGCAAGTGGAATTCCTGAACTTAAAAGAACGACAAGAGATGAGCCGGATTATGATAAATTAATGACATGGAGACTTGGTGTTTTAAAAGAACATGGTCTTGGACTTAAAGAAATACAGGAGACAATTAAGAAGATTGACCCTATTCCGGGAGCAAAAGAATTCTTAGATGAGCTTCGTTCTTTTACACAGGTAATTATTATAAGTGATACATTTACACAGTTTGCAAGTCCGCTTATGGAGAAATTAGGATGGCCAACTATATTCTGTAATTCACTTGAAGTTGCAGATGACGGTGAGATAACAGGATTTAAGATGAGAATAGAGAATTCGAAGTATACAACTGTGAAGGCTTTACAGTCAATAGGATATGACACTATAGCAAGTGGTGACAGCTATAACGATTTAGGTATGATTAAAGCAAGTAAGGCAGGATTCTTATTTAAGAGTACAGACAAGATTAAGGCTGATAATCCTGAATTGGAAGCATTTGATACATATGATGAACTTATGGCGGCAATTAAGAAAGCAATGGATTAAAATTAAATTCAGAAATGGACGCATAGCGTCTGCGGAATGGAGATTAGTATGGTTAAGCATATTATTTTATGGAAGATTAAGGAAGAATATTCAGAGACTGAGAAAGAAAGCATCAGGCTTGGGGTAAAACAAGGACTGGAAGGACTTAAGGGCGTTGTGCCGGGACTTATAGACATTCATGTACAGACAGAGTCGCTTGAATCGTCAACGGCAGACCTTATGCTTGATTCTACTTTTGAGAATGCAGAAGCACTTAAAGGATATTCAGTTCATCCGGCACATGTTGAAGTTGCCAATGGAAAAGTACGTCCATACATGGCATCAAGAAGCTGTCTGGATTATGAAGTAAGTGATAATCAGGAAGACTGGTTATAGGAATAGAAATTGCTAAGAAATGAGGATTAGTATGAGAAAAAGTTATTTAAAACTGGTCGGAGCAGCATTAGCTGTTGCAATGACATTTACAAGTATACCGGCAGGGTATGGTATAGAAGCCGGTATGGTTACTGCCAATGCAGAGGAAAATACACAGAGCAAAAAAGAACAGTATGGAATTCAGGACAATGTACAGGATGGAGTTATTCTTCAGTGCTGGAACTGGTCATTTAATACAATAGCTGAGAATATGGAGAAAATCGCATCACTTGGTTATTCGTCAGTTCAGACTTCGCCTATACAGACAGCATTCATGGGAACAACAGGTAAAGTTAAGGACAAATGGTACTGGTTATATCAGCCTGTTGATTTCAGTATTGATAATTCCGGTCAGAGTGCACTCGGAACAAAAGATGAATTTATTAAAATGTGTGAGAAAGCACACGAATATGGAATAAAGGTTATAGTAGATATTGTTCCTAATCATCTTGCGGGTAATGAGTGTAAGCCAAGTGATAAATGTCTTGCAGACATTTTGAATGATGCAGACTGCTGGCATAAGGATAAAATAGCAGTATCAGATTATAATAACAGAATGCAGCTTACACAGTATTGTTCAGGTAAGCTTCCGGACTTAAATACAGGAAGTTCAAAGATACAGAATTATACAGTTGCATTCATGAAAGAATGTATAGATGCGGGAGCAGACGGATTCAGATTCGACTCTGCAAAACATATTGAGACACCTAAGGATGACGCATCATATGCAAGTGACTTCTGGCCAAATGTAATAAATGCGGCTACAGATTATGCTAAGGAATCAAGAAATATTGATTTATACTGTTATGGAGAAATTCTTAATAATCCTAGGACAGATATAACAGGATATACAGATTATCTCTCAGTTACAGACTCAGGTTACAGTGATTCAAATACAAGCTTTATTAACCAGCAGGGATGTGCGATGATAGTATCTATGTCGGATTATACATATCCGGAGAATAACAATTCCGGAAGATATCCTATAGTATGGGCTGAATCACATGATACATATGCTAATGATGACGGAAGCACCAAAAATGTAAAGGAAAGTGTCATCGAATTATCATGGGCATTCAGTGCGGCAAGGGCGAAAGAAACACCACTTTATTTTGCAAGACCACAGAGTATGTCAGGTACAATGATGGGAGATGCATCTAATACAGGCTGGCAGGATGAAGAAGTTGCAGCGGTTAACAGATTCCACAATTATTTTACGTCAGCTAAGGAAAATGTATCGACAGATAATGTTGATATGTTATTTGTTGAGAGACAGAAATCAGATGGTCAGACAGGTGTAGTAGTGGTTAACTGTAAAAATTATACTGCAGACGTAAATCAGAAAATGTCACTTATGTCAGATGGAGTATATAAAGACAGAATTACAGGAAATGTATTTAAAGTATCCGGCGGTAAATTAACAGGAAAGATTGGAAAATCAGGAATTGCCGTAATATATAATCTTGCTGATGATGAGAATGTATTTACATTTAATAAGCTGTCAAAGAAAGTGTCAGGAAGTAACGTGGTTCTTACGGCAAATGTGTCAGGAAATGGTGTCCAGTACAAATACACAGTTAAGTCAGGAAGCAAGACAACAGTTATTAAGAATTATAGTACCAGCACACAGATTACATGGAAACCTTCAAAAATTGGAAAATATACATTTACCGTATATGCTAAACAGGGTGAAAATGAAGTAGCTAAGTCAATAACACACAATGTTACATCTGACCTTAAGATATCGTCATTTAAGACTAACAATAAATCAAACAAATCAAAGGTAAATAAAAAGATTAAACTGACAGTTGCAAAATCAGGTGGAACAGGAACTGTAAAATACAAATATTCTTACAAATCAGGTTCAAAGACAACAGTAATAAAGAATTATTCAACAGCCAGAAGCGTAAGCTTCACACCAAAGAAAAAAGGTACATATAAGATAAGCGTATCTGCTATGGACGGGCTTGGTAAAGTAGTTACAAAGACTATTACATATAAGGTTATATAGATGTAATATAATGATATGAGTGTACTTAAACCGGCATAGAATTCATTCAATGAATTCTATGCCGGTTTTGCTGTATGGAACAGATATAAAAGTGACAGGACACAGATAATATGGTATTATATACTTGTATTTTACATTTATATTTTTTCTAATCGATAAATTTGTATTTTTAAAATAAATGTAACTATTTGGGATTACAGTTTATATTAAAAAAGCCATAGGGGTAAAGGATGAGGGAAAAGATATGGATTTATTGGATATTTATGCGGATTATATTAATGGAAAACGGGAGATAGCGGAGATAAATGCCCAAATGTCAGGAACATTTTATACGGAAGAAGATATGTAAGGTGGGATAAAATAGAGCAGGAATGAGGATTATTATGAAAAAAGTTATAAAGAGAACTGTAGTTATTATATTTACAATAATGCTTGCATGTACATTTGCTGCATGTTCACAAACAGATAAAGTACATAGTAAGAGCACGGATATATCATCGAATGCCGGTAAGGAAAAAACAACAAAAGAAACAGAGGAGCAAACAAAAGCAAAAGAAAAGCAAACAAAAGCAAAAGAAGAGACAACAAAGGCATCGACGGCTTCTTATGCCGGAGCACTTAAAGTATCAGGCACAAAGCTTACAGACAAATCCGGTAATACGGTACAGTTAAGAGGGTTAAGTACACATGGTATTGCGTGGTTTCCGGATTATATTAATCAGGATTTCATAAGACAGCTCCATGACGATTTTGGAATAAATGTTATAAGATTTGCTATGTATACGGAAGAGTATAATGGATACTGCTCGGGGGGAAATCAGACTGATTTGAAAGAAATGATTAACAGAGGTGTTCAATATGCCACTGAAAATGATATGTATACAATAATAGACTGGCATACATTGTCTGATAATAATCCCAAATCACATTTAGATGAGGCAGTAGGTTTCTTTGATGAGATGTCTAAGAAGTATTCAGATGCGGATAACGTTATATACGAGATATGCAATGAGCCGAACGGAGGAACTACATGGGAAGACATAAAGGATTATGCACAGCAGGTAATAAAGGTCATAAGAGCCAATGATAAGGACGGAGTAATTCTTGTTGGAACACCTAACTGGTGTCAGTATACAGATGAGGTGGCTGACAATCCGATAGAGGGTTACGACAACATAATGTACACACTGCATTTCTATGCGGCAACACATAAGGACGATATAAGACAACGTATGCAGTCGGCAATTGATAAAGGTGTTCCAGTATTTGTAAGTGAGTTTGGAATATGTGATGCTTCAGGCAGTGGGGCAATAGATGAAAACGAAGCCGGAAAATGGCTTGATATAATGAATAAGAATGATGTAAGTTATGTTATGTGGAATATATCGAATAAAGATGAGACATCCTCTATATTTAAAGCATCATGTGATAAGAATAACGGATTCACACAGGATGATCTGAGTGATTCGGGAAAATGGTTTCTGAATATGATGAACGGAAAAATTGATGTGGAGGACGTACCAAAGGCATCACAGGAAACAAAATCACAGGATAACTCTGGGTCAGATAAATCAGCCGATAAGAATAATAGTAATGATGATACAAAGATAAATGATAATGTTTTACTAAAGGCAAAATCTGAATTAGTTAATTCATGGGAGGCTGATGGAAAGAAATATTGTCAGTATAACATAGAAGTTATCAATGATACTGATAGCAATGTATCGGGGTGGAAATCAGAGATTGAATTAGAGGATGATGTAAGTATAAGTCAGAGCTGGAATGGTAACTTTAAGGTGGATGGGAAGAAGATAATAATAACACCTGCGGATTACAATAACATGATAGAAAAAGGAAAAAGTGTAAAAGATATAGGAATAATAGTAGAGATAAAATCAAAAGTGAAATCAAAAACAGGAGTCAATGTTTAACATTGACTCCTGTCTTAATAATAGCTGTTTTAATAATAATTATTTTAATTATTTCTGTACTCTTTTTTTGAAGAAATCTTTCCATACTCCGGGATGAAGTAATATGAGAAGTGGGAATAATTCAAGCCTTCCTGCAAGCATATCAAACATCATTACATATTTTGAAAGTGGTGTAAAGAATGAGAAATTCTGCGTAGGTCCGGCAAGTTCAAGACCGGGACCGATATTATTAATTGTAGCAGCAACAGCCGTAAATGAAGTTACCATACCATTTCCTTCTAAAGATACGGCAAATACTGATGCTACAAATAAAATAATAAATGTTATAAAGTATACGTTTATAGAACGTACAACTTCATGTTCGACAGGCTTTCCATCCATTTTTATCTTTTTAACACTTCGTGGATGTATGTAAGAATGTAATTCTTTTAACACTGTTTTAAATAATATAATAAACCTTGAGACTTTTATTCCTCCTCCTGTACTTCCTGCACATGCTCCAATGAACATAAGAAGTACAAGTATTGTTTTCGATGTTTCAGGCCACTTATCAAAATCAACAGAAGAAAATCCTGTGGTAGTAATTATCGATGCAACCTGAAATGCTGCATGTCTCAAAGCTGTGGCAGCATTGGAAAACATATGCAGTATATTTGCAAATATTATTCCGGTAGAGGCAAGTATGATAAGAAAATAGCAACGAACTTCCTCAATCTTAAATATCTTTTTCCACTGTTTTAAGAGTATAAAATAATATGCATTAAAGTTGACTCCGAATAATATCATAAATATAGTTACAACCCATTGTATATAAGGGGAGTAACTCATAAAACTGTCATTCTTAATTCCGAATCCGCCTGTACCGGCTGTTCCGAAAGCAGTGGTGAGTGAATCAAAGAGTGACATATTGCCAAATAACAGAAGGATAACCTGTATAAATGTCATACCAAAGTATATACCATATAAAAGCTGTGCTGTATATTTCATCTTAGGTACAAGTTTTCCAACCGATGGTCCCGGGCTTTCTGCACGAAGAAGGTTGATGTTAGAACCACCACTAAGTGGGAGTATTGCCATTATGAATACAAGTACACCCATTCCTCCAATCCAGTGTGTAAAACTTCTCCAGAACAGATTGCATTTTGAAAGGGCTTCAACATCACTCAATATACTTGTACCTGTGGTTGTAAAACCTGATATTGTCTCAAATAAAGCATCTGTAAATGATGGGATTTCCCCTGTAAGCACAAAAGGAAGTGCTCCTACAATACTTAGAAAAATCCAGCTTAGTGAAGTGGCAACGCAGCCTTCCTTAAGGTAAAATACATAGTTGGAAGGTTTTTTGTGTGTGGCGGCAATGCCGACGATTAGTGAACATATAAGGACAAATAAATATGCAAATCCTTCCTGTTCCTGATATATTAATGCTATAAGACAGGGAAGCAGCAGAAGCATAGCTTCAACTTTCAGAACCTGTCCAAGCACATATCTTATAATAGAGCTGTTCATCGTAGTCTGATCCTTTCTATTTCTGCAATATATCTTCTATATCGTTAAAACCGGAATGAGTTGTAACTATCATTACCGTATCACCGACTTTAATGCTATCCTGTCCGCTTGGTATGATAATCTGACCATTTCTGTTAATGAAACATATGAGCAGATTGTCTTTAAGTGAAAGTGTGCTTAAAGTGTAACCTGTGACAGGAGATTTGTTTTCAATTCTGAATTCTATTGCTTCAACTCTTGAATTAAACATATGATAAAGAGTCTCTATGTTACTGTTCATGGAATTTTTCTTCGCACGGACATAAGCTATGATAGCCTCTGTAGTTATATATTTAGGATATATAACGCTTCCGAGGTCGAGACTGTCTATTGTTGTAGTAAAAGTATTTCTGTTTATCTTTGTGATAGCTTTTGCATTAGAAATATTTTTGGCATGCAAAGATAATAAAACATTTTCTTCATCAATTCCGGTAAGGGGAACGAATGATTCACATGTTGCTATCCCCTCCTCCTTAAGTAAGGCATCATCAGTTCCATCTCCATTTATTATTATTGCCTCGGGAAGAAGAATGCTTAATTCTTCGCAGCGTTTAGTATCCTGTTCAATGATTTTAACTTCAATACCCTGTGCAAGAAGCTGTTTAGCAAGGTAATATGCAGTTTTACCACCGCCTATTATTAAAGTATCCTTTACATGATGTGAAGCAAAACCAAGTTGTTTTAAGAATTTGCGGGCTTCTTTTCGTGTAGCAACGAAAGAAATTTTATCTCCGCTTTTCAATATTGTATTACCAGATGGAATTTCAATCTCACCCTCACGCTCAAGAGCACATATAAGGAATTTGGCAGAAAAATGTCTGCTAAGTTCAGATATATGAAGGTCGCAAAGCTTATTGCCGTCAGGAATTCTAAGTTTAACTAACTCTGCATCACCATGTGCAAATGAGTTGACTTCAAGTGCAGTCGGCAGGGACAGAATTCGTGTTATCTCGTGAGCTGTCTCATAATCCGGATTGATAATCATTGCAAGACCTAACTGTTCACGCAGATAAGCTGATTCTTCACTGTAATCCGGAGTTCTTACCCTTGCTATGGCGGCACAGTGACCAACCTGCTTTGCAACAGTACAGCATAGAAGGTTAAGCTCATCTGAGCCGGTAACGGCAATTATCAGATCTGCCGATTCGATGCAGGCATCCTGCTGTACACTAAAGCTTGCACCATTACCGGTTATACCGATAATATCATACAGACTTGTATAGGTATGTACCTTCTGGGCGTTCTTGTCAATGATTGTTATATCGTGACCTTCCTTCGTGAGCTGCTCAATAAGGGCAATACCAACTTTTCCACAACCTACAATAATAATATTTAGTCCACCGGAGGCAGACTGCGATTTTGATTTCATTTTCTTTTATATATCCTCCCTATGAAAAATATGTGCTTTCAGAATACTTCATTTATGGCATTCTGAAAGTACATTAATACATTTTTTACGAATAAAGAACATTATAGCACACACATTAATTTAATTCCACATCTATAGTAGTATATAATGAATTATATCAGAGTGGGTGGTCCGGCAGGGGTTGTTTTTTGGAAAATTGCTTTGTATAATAATTAATGAAATATAGGTAGGAAAGCGAAATGAGGATTAATATGGATATTGATAATGTTGTTACAGGAATTGTAAATAGTTATGAGAAATACGAGGGGATAACCAAGATAGACAGAGGAGCTCTGATTAATAAAAACGAAATAATAAAAGTAATAGACCTTATGCAAAAAATATTATTTCCGGGATTTTTTGAGCAGAAGAAGTTAAAAAGCGAGTATATAAAATATTATGTTGGTGATATATGCGAAAGTATAAAATATATTCTTAACAGTCAGATTGTTAAGGCATATCGTTGTTGTAATGATATTGATATGGAAAAAATGAATCATGAACAGATGCAGCAGAAAGCCGACGTAATAACGGATAAGTTTATGAATAAAATACCTGATATAATAGAATATTTAAATACAGATGTCCAGGCTGCATATGAAGGAGACCCTGCAGCGTATAGCCTTGATGAAATAATTTTTTCATATCCGGGGGTTTATGCGATTATGGTCAGCAGGATAGCACATCAACTGTATCTTCTTAATGTGCCTCTTATACCAAGAATAATGACAGAGCATGCACACAGTAAGACAGGTATAGACATACATCCCGGAGCTTCTATAGGAAAATATTTCTTTATTGACCATGGTACGGGTATTGTAATAGGTGAGACTACTATCATTGGTGAACATGTGAAGATATATCAGGGAGTTACTCTTGGAGGTCTGTCAACAAGAGGCGGTCAGGCACTTAAAGGAACCAAAAGGCATCCTAATATAGAGGACTACGTAACTATTTATTCGGGAGCATCCATTCTTGGTGGTGATACAACCGTTGGAAAAGGAACTGTAGTTGGTGGAAATGCATTTATCACAGAATCCGTATCAGAGAATACTAAAGTAGTTGTGAAGAATCCAAAACTTGATTACATTTCGTCAGACAAAGAATAAAGATAATATATAACTCAACTTTCCTTGGTGATAAATCACATATTATAGTACGGGAGTATGTATGCATCAGTATTAATATTGCAATATTTTGCATAAATTACGTGAATTTGTCAGATGACGTATTTCCGCTTAAATTTTGTGTCCATTCGTTAAGTGAACAGATATGCAAGAGTGTACGGCTATTACAAACGCTCTCATAATTCCTTAGTCGGGTGGGAGTAAATGCCATTCTACTGCAGAGCTTATTCGGTGCGAAAAATACAAACGCGCAATTTAATTTTATATAAAGATATAATTTTTCTTGCTTGAACGAGTATTTTTCGCACCGGCTTTAGCAGTAGAACGGCATAACTCCCACACATGACACGTCATAAATCGAGTGTGTGTAATAGTCGCACACCTTGCGTAGATGTTCAATATCGAATGAACACAAATAATCACATAAGCGGAAAACGGCATCGACAAATTAGTAATTTATGGCAAGTTGCAATATTAATATCGTATGCATACATATAGCATATATTTTTATGATTTATCACTGTGGGAAGTTGAGTATATAATGTGGAAATATAAAAGAAAGAGCCGGTACATGGGTAAATGTACCGGCAAATAAAAAAGTATTTTGTGGATGTGTTATAAACAAAAATGCGATATGGGTTTATGTTTTTGTTTACATGTATATTATAAACACCAAAGTAGTACTAATGTCAACATTTTTTTGCAATTCGGTAGTTTTGTTTAGAATTATTAGTACAAAAATATTATAATGATGTGGAATAAGCTAAGCTTGTTAAAAAAGTTGTTATATGATAAAATTATTATTGTATTGGAAGCTGTACATATGTTAAAAATGGAGGTATTTTTGTGAAACAGATTAAAAAAGTATTATGTGTGTTGTTGGTAATTGTAACAATTTGTTCTATCAATCCTGTAGAAGCATATGCAGCCGGAAAGTTAACTGCAACAACGGCTGTAAAGACTATTAATAACCAGATATCGAAATCCGGTAATTTTAGTTTTGAATGTTATAGAGGAAAGATAAAGTCTTCTAATCTTGTATTCAGTTATGCGATAAACACAAAATCAAAGATTTATTATAATGACAGTACAAAGATGGGACTTACTAAGACATATTATTACAAAAACAAAATGTACTGGTATAATACAGCAAGTAAAAAATGGTTTTACCAGAACGTCAAAAAGATGCCTAAGACATCATATGGCAAAGTGCCTGTAAAGGCTAAATGCACATTGATGGCAGACAAAAAATTCGCAGGTAAAAGGTGTACTGTGGTTAAAGTAAAAGATGGTGACGAAGAGACGTTATACTATCTTAACAAGGCGAATAAGCAGTGGATTGGAATGGAATCTGACGGTTATATAGTAAAGGTTAATCTTACTAAAAAAATCAGTATTCCTGCTAATGTACTGAAGGCAAAGAAGAAGACGTACAAGCTTAATTAAAATGGGTGGAAGAATTAAAAAGGTCAAAGGAAAGGAAAAATTAATATGAAAAAAGTAAGCAGATTAATTGTATCTGTAATGGCGATGCTTATTGCTGTTACATTATGTACCGTGAGTGCACAGGCAGCTACAAAAACAGTAAGCTTAAACAAGAAGAGCATCACAATTTATGCAAACGGAAAGACAACACTTAAAGCATCAGGTATCAAAAAGGGACTTAAGTGGAGCAGTAGTAATAAGAGTGTAGCTACAGTTGACAAGAAGGGAGTTATATCAGCAAAGAAAGCGGGAAAAGCTGTTATAACAGTGAAAGCCGGTACAAAAAAAGCAACATGTAAAGTTGTTGTTAAAAAAGCTCTCAGCACAGCGAATATATTAGCGAAAGTCAATAAAGAGATTAAAACAACTAATTACAGAACATTGTCTTTGTATAGCAAGTCAGTAAGTGAGAAGAATATTATATTAAAGATAGGATTGAATGTTAAGAAGAATCTTGTATATATGGAAAATAAATTATCCGATACAGGATGTGATAAGATGTATACTGTTGCAAAGAAAGTGTACTGGCACAGCACGTCTGATAATAAATGGTATTATTATAATGATGATGGAAGCATTAAAATAACAATTACTGATGAGAATATTGATGTTAAAAGTGCAAAAGCTAAAGGCTATAAATATTTTGGAAATACATATTGCAGAGTTCTTTCAGTTAAAGTTGATTCAGAGACAGCAGATTTATATTTAAATGCGGCAGATTACAGTGTTGTCGGACTATGTAGTGATGGTGTGTATATTAAATATGATTTACATACAAAAGTTGAACTTCCTTCAGCAGCAAAGAAAGCAAAATATAAAAAAATGGGTATGTAATATTAAATATAAAAAGGTTTTACGCAATAGAATTTTGTTGCGTAAAACCTTTTTTTATGAGAAAATAATATATAATTATGAGGTACGAAGGAGAGAGGTTAGAGTATGCGAAAGGTATATATTGATGATTTGAAACCTGGGATGATACTTGCTAAAGATATATTTGTTTCCGGACAGCTTATCTCATCTAAAGGATTAATTATGTCCGACAAATCAATAGAAAAGCTTCATCAGTATAAGCTTTTATGGATTGATGTTGAAGATGAGGAATCACAGGTATTTACAAAGTCTGTTGAGATGGACCTGTCTTATAATGAGAAGGTTAAGGGAAGTCCCGAATTCAAAGAGTTTAAAGAGAAGTTTGATGTGGCAACTGAGAAGCTTAAAGATACTATCAATGATATGGTGGAGAAGAATATTTCGTTGGATGTTGATATATTGTTAAGTCCGGTTATGGATACAATGGATTCTCTTGAGACAAGGATTTCAGTGTTTGATATGATGCAGAATATGCGAGATTATGATGATGCAACATATGTTCATAGTCTTAATGTGGCACTCATATGTAATATTTTCTCAAGATGGCTTAATTTTTCCAATGAAGATACGAGAATTGCAACCGCATGCGGACTGTTACACGATATTGGAAAGATTACTATTGACAAAAGTATAATACAGAAGCCGGGCAGTCTTACGAGTGCGGAATACGATATTATTAAAGGTCATACTACAGAAGGATATAAAATTCTTAAGAATCAGGATATTAATGAACATATTAAGAATGTTGCACTTATGCATCATGAAAGATACGATGGAAGTGGTTATCCCAGCGGGCTAAAAGGAAATGAAACAGACAGGTTTGCAAGACTTGTTGCCATAGCAGATGTATATGATGCAATGACGGCCTCAAGAGTATATAGAAATGCAATGTGTCCATTTGCAGTTATCTCGATGTTTGAAGAGGAGGGGTATCAGAAATATGATACGGAGTATCTTCTTACATTCCTTGATAATATTGAGAATACATATCTTCTTAACAGGGTAAGGCTTAACAATGGAAAGGAAGGAGAGATTGTATTTATCAATAAGAATAGAATGTCTAAACCGACCGTAAAGTGCGGAATGGATTTTATTGACTTATCAATTCAGAAAGACTTATATATTGAATCAATTATTTAGATGGAGAGAGATGACTAATGAATGTACGACAGTATTTAAATGATAACATACTTATATGTGATGGAGCATTTGGCACATATTATTCCTCTGTCGGTGGAAAGTGTGATATTGCTGAGAATGCAAATACAGAAGAACCGGATAAGGTTATTGCTATACATAAGGAATATATAGAAGCAGGTGCAAAGCTGATAAGAACGAATACATTTGCATCTAACGGACAGATGCTCGGATGCAGTCAGGATGAGGTTGCGGAGAATATAAGAGCAGGTATACGGCTTGCCAGAACTGCTGCCGGGGAAAAAGATGTATATATAGCAGGAGATATAGGTCCTATAAGCAATCCGGGTGTTTCAGATTCAGAGACAATACTTGAGCAGTACCGGAGGGCTGCCCGGATTTGTATAGAAGAAAATGTTGATATGATATTATTTGAAACATTTTCTGCTATAGATGATATTGAACAGGTAATAAAAGAAATAAGAAAACAGAGTGATATTTACATACATGTCCAGTTTTGTGTTAATCAGTATGGATTTACCAATTCGGGAAGAAGTGCAAGACGCCTTGTAGAGGAGGCTTCACATATTGATGAAATAGACGGAATCGGATTTAATTGCGGCGTTGGTCCGTCACATCTTAATTCAATAATGGAAAAGGTGACATTCCCTGAGAATAAATATGTATCAGCTTTACCAAATGCAGGGTATCCAAAGATTATTAAAAATCGTATCGTGTTTATGAAAAACAGTGAATATTTTGCTGAAAAGGAATGTGAAACGGTATTGTATGGTGCAGATATAGTTGGAGGATGTTGTGGAACTACTCCGGAATACATAAGGAAACTGGCAGAAAAGATAAACCATACAGATAGAAACAATATCAAAAAAAAGCCGGACGCAGATAAGCATAATACAGAAATTATCGATGAGAGTTTTATGAAGAATGCTAAGAATAATAGAAAATTCATTGCGGTAGAGTTAGCACCACCACTCGGTGAGAACGATGAGAAGATTATAGAGGCAGCAAATAGTCTTAAAGATTATGGAGTTGATGTGGTTACGTTTCCGGATTCTCCTTCAGGAAGAACAAGGGCGGACTCGATTCTTATGGCAGCAAAGATAAGGAAGGCTACCGGAATGTGTGTCATGCCGCATGTATGCTGCAGGGATAAGAATGCCATCGCTGTAAGGGCACAGTTTCTCGGAGCATATATGAATGATATATATAACTTTCTTATTCTTACCGGGGACCCTGTACCTACAATGTTAAGACAGAATGTTAAGGCGGTGTTTAACTTTGATTCTGTTGGACTGATGAAAATACTTGGCGATATGAATATAGAGAATTTCAGTAGGAAACCCGTAACATATGGTGGAGTTATTAATTATGACAGAAGAAATTTTGATGTTGAGATAAGAAGAGTGAAGAGTAAAATGGAAGCAGGTGCAACATTTTTCTTTACACAGCCTGTATTTACTAAAGAGGATGCTGATAAGATAAAATACCTTAAAGAAGAGACAGGTGCAACAATTTTTGTTGGAATTATGCCACTTGTGAGCAGGAAAAATGCAACATTTATTAAAAATGAGATGACAGGTATAAGAGTTACTGATGAAATAGTTGATATGTTTGGAGAAGGACTTTCAAGGGAAGAGAATGAAAAAATCGGTGTTAATATAGCGAGAAAAATAGTTGATTATGTAGAGGACTACACAGATGGATTTTACTTTACATTCCCATTCAACAGGGTATATCTGCTTGGGGATATAATGAAGAAATAAGTGTAATTTGTAACTGAGGAGCTGAGCATTTATATGACAATAAAAAAGATTCTGATATCAGAAGCAAAAGAAGGAATGGTAGTTGCAACAGATACTTTTGACGAGCTGGGACGGCTTATTGTTCCTAAAGATACAAAACTTGATAAAGAAATGATAAAGAAACTTGAATCATATTCGGTTTTTATCATTAAGATTCTTGATGGTTATATTGAAAATGTTGACCAGGAAGTAGAGGGCTATTATGAAAAAATAGGTGCAACGAAGGAATTTGAAAATTTTGAAAAAATATTTAACCAGTCAGTATTAAAGCTTAGAAATGAGTTCAATGATATTGTTGAAGAGCCTGAAAATATAGATGAACAGGAACTTTTGAATGGTATAAAGAATATAATTAAGGCTAATACAAATAACAATAATATGCTTGATATGCTTAACTGTATGCGTGGTTATGATGATCTTACATATGTGCATTGTATAAGTGTTGCTCTTATTTGCAGTGTTATGTCTGAATGGCTGGGTTACAGCGAGGCACAAAGAGATGAACTGATGCTTGCAGGACTGTTACATGACATAGGAAAGTTGAAGATACCAAAACAGATAATAGTTAAACCGGACAAACTGACGGATGCAGAGTACAAGGTTATTAAGTATCACCCACGTCTTGGTTACGAGATTCTTAAAAAGTCAAATGTCAGTGACAGCATAAAAAATGCAGCACTTATGCACCATGAAAGATATGATGGTAAAGGTTACCCTAATGGAATGAAGGGAGAGGATATAGATGACTTTGCAAGAATTGTCGCCATAGCTGACGTATACGATGCAATGACTGCTAACAGGGTATACAGAGAAGGCTTGTGTCCATTTGACGTAATAGATTATCTGCAAAGAAGTATGGTAGCATTTGATCCTAAATATCTTTTTCCATTTCTCGAGCATACGGCACAAATGTATGTGAGCAATAAGGTAAGATTGAGTGATGGACAGACGGGTAAAGTAGCAATGATTAATAAGTTTGAAATAGGAAACCCTGTTGTTATTGTGAACAACAGGGCCATAGACTTATCTAAAGAAAAGGATTTAAAAATAGTAAAACTTATGTGATTATCTATTTTTTCTATAATCTTTAGGAGTCATATTGAATGATTTTTTGAAAATGCGGTTGAAGTAAGATACATTACTGATACCGCATTTTTCTGCTATGCCACCAATTGGATAATCGGATTCTTTAAGGAGATGTGTTGCGATATTTAAGCGGTATTCGTTAATATATTCAACACATGTCATACCGATATTGGATTTGAAGAAACGCATAAAATAGTGCTCACTTAATCCGGCAGCATCGGCTAATTCAGCGATAGTAATAGGTTCCATATAATGCATTTTGATATAATCAAGTACATTTTTAATAGTGTTTGTATCATTATCATTAATGGAAGTACTGGAATAATCATCACAACATTCACTCAAAACTACATATAAAAAGTCATACAGCAGTGATTTAAGCTTAATTTCATAAAAAGCCTCTTTGGCATCAAAAGTATCAAACATTTCATCAATCAGGGATACAAGTTTATCATGACCTTTCGCACCGTTTCTTATAATTGGAGGAAAATTATACTTACCTTCCATAAGGGGAGTGAAGTATTTGATAGAGCAGGCATCCATAAGAGGAGAACTAAGCATACTGTTATTGAAAATGCAGGAAACAGTTTCAGCGTGTTCATTTGAAAACTGGCTGAAAGAATGAAGTACCCCCGGCTTTATAAATGCTATATCCCCGGGATTCATTACATAACTTTCTAAGTCAATGCTTATATTCATGTGTCCGTTAAACAATTTTATTATTTCATATTCTTCATGCCAGTGCATGGGAAAAGATGAGAAGAACTTTGGAATGTCTGTGTAATACCACATATAAGGTAAAAGAAAGTTGCCGTGTTTACGTTCCTCTTTAAGCTTCATATATTCTTCGTGTATCATAGTAATCTCCATTTCGTTAATTATCTTTATTGTGTTTTAAATATATAAGTGTTCCATCGGGATTAAGTGTTCCGTTGTCAAACAGATTCGAAAATAAAATCTCATGGTCAAGAGTGTTTATGCTGACCGCTTCGTCAGAACAGTTTAATACAACACTTACAGTGGTCGAAAAGCGGCAGGCATTTTTATCAAATGCTTTATCTGTGCTTACATCATATCTGTCATATGACACAACACGTTGATTGTCATATGGATGCGTAAAACTATAGGCTGTACTTTTTAGTGCATCATATTTTTTTCTAAGCGATATAAGTGACTTTATATTAGCGGTTATAGAAGTATATTCGCCGTTTTCAATATGCGACCATGGCATACATCTTCTGCAGTCAGGGTCGTGTCCTCCTTCGAGGGCAACTTCTGTTCCATAATAGATACAGGCTGTTCCGGGCATTGTAAACAGTACTGCCATCTGCTGGAAAAACATATTTAAGTTGCCAAGGGTTGTTATTAATCTCTCGGTATCATGTGAGTCTAACAGATTAAATAATACTTTGTTGGTCTGCTGCATATACATGCTGTAACAACGATTGACAGCATGCTCGAAAGCTTTGTATGTTGAATCTTTATTGAGCCAGAAGTTGATTATGCTGTCTTTGAGAGGATAATTCATAACGGAATCAAGTTCTGTGCCGGTAAGCCATGCCATTGAATCATGCCATGATTCTCCGAGGAGAAAAATGTCGGGTTTTATTTTTTTAAGATTCTTTCTGAGTGCACGGCAGAATTCGTGTGAAGTTTCATCGATAACATCAAATCTTATTCCGTCAATATCGAATGTTTTAATCCATTTTATACATACCTGTACGAAATATTTAATAACTTCAGGGTTATTAGTGTTGAGTTTTGGCATTGCATCCACAAAGGCAAAAGAATAGTAGTTACCTTTCTGGGCATTATATGTACCTGATTTGGCAAAAGGCCACTTGTTGACCATGAACCAGTTATAATATTTAGATTCAGGTCCCTTTTTAACAACATCACGCCATGGAGGAAATAAGACACTGCTGTGGTTGAATACTCCGTCCATCATAACACGCATTCCAAGCTGATGGGCTTTATCAACAAGCTCACGCATATCATCTTCTGTTCCAAAATCAGGTGATATAGTAAGGTAATCTATTATATCGTATTTGTGGTTAGAATTGCTTTTGCATACGGGTGTGAGATACAATCCTGTGATTCCAAGGTCATTGAGATATTCAAGTTTGTTGATGATACCGCGTATGTCACCGCCATAAAAATCCATAAAATTAACAGCTTTATCCGGTTCTTTCCATTTTTTAGTAAATGAAGGATTGATGTCGGGATTGCCGTTACAGAATCTGTCAGGAAATATCTGATACCATACTGTGTCCTGTACCCAGTCGGGAACAATATTAATATCAGCCGGATTCATCCATGGAAAAATAAAGAACTGAAGACGTTCATGTTTTGATACATTTAAATCTTCGTGGAATCCGTCTTCAAGATAGAATAACTTTTCGGTGCCATCATTCAGACTGAAATAATAGGCACATCGTTTGAATTCGGGAGTGACAGTTGCAGACCACATGATGCAGTCATCAAGTTCAATTTTGTAGTCCATTATTTTTTCGTAGAAATGCTGCGATTCATTGCTCCCCATAAGACCACCTGAAAAAGGGTCTGAGAAAAAAAGAGAAACGCTGCATATGTCAAAACCTGTTTTTATGGTTATGATAAGATTATCTGAATCAAGAGCATAACAATAATTATCGGTTGTTCTATGGTAAATACTGCTTTTGTTCATAGTGTAACTCCATTTCTATTAAAAGTATATGAATAGTGTTATAAACATACTGTAATAACAGTATAATTATGACTATAAGGTTATTATATTATCAAAGATAAATAAATTCAAGAAAAATAGTGACAAAGATAATTATAAAGTGTAAAATCTTTAAGAAATGAGAATTAGTATCTGGAGTGGTGAAAATATGGAGATTGAGAGAAAATTTTTAATAAAGAATATGCCGGATAATATGGAACGATATAAGTTTCACGACATAGAACAGGCATATTTGTGTACAACACCTGTTGTCAGAATTAGAAAACAGGATAAAGAGTATTACATGACATATAAGTCTAAAGGTATGATGGTAAGAGAAGAGTATAATCTTCCGCTTGGAGAAGAAGGATATTTACATCTTCTTAAAAAAGCAGACGGGAATATATTGACAAAAAGAAGATATCTTATACCGCTTGAAGATGGACACACAGCGGAACTTGATATATTTCACGGCATAAAAGAGGGACTTATTATGGCGGAGGTTGAATTTGCAAGCGAAAAGGAAGCAGAGGAATTCGTTGTACCGGAATGGTTTGCGAAGGAAGTGACATATGACAGTAACTATCATAATAGCAATATGATAAATGAAAAATAAATAAAAGAAAGAAGGAGAATGAGAATGTCAAAAGTATATGCATTTTTAGCAGAAGGATTTGAAGAAACAGAAGCAATAGCAGTAATTGATGTTATGAAAAGAGGCGGCATTGAAGTCGTTATGGTATCTGTAGGGAATGGTATTAATGTTAAAGGAGTACATGGCATTACAATATGTGCAGACAAAACAATAGACAATATTGATATTAATGATGCTGATATGCTGTTTTTACCGGGTGGAGTACCGGGAACACCTAACCTTGCAGCATGTAAAGAACTTGAAAATGCACTTATAGATTACAATAATAAAGGTAAGAAAATAGCCGCAATATGTGCAGCGCCAAGCATTCCGGGACAGCTTGGAATATTAAAAGGAAAAGAGGCTACATGTTATCCGGGATGGGAAGATAAATTATGTGGCGCAATACATAAGAATGTAAAAGTTGTTACATCGGATAACGTGTCTACCGGAAAAGGAATGGGAGCTGCAATAGACTTAGGTTTAGAGATTGTAAAAATATTCTGTGGTGAGGATAAGGCGATAGAAGTAGGAAAGGCTATACAGTATCTGTGAGAAGAATAAATAATAAGGTTGTCATGGCGATAGCAGCCATACTGATAACAGGTATATTTTTAATATGTTTAGTCTATTATTATGATATAAGCAGTCAGGACGATGACAATGTAATAGATATTAATTCCGGAAAAATACAGATGGATTTTACGGATAAGCTTATCAGACTTGGAGACAATACAAACCTGCTTTCAGATATCCGTGTTAAAATGGATAAAAAGTATAACTATACAATTGAAGTTGACAGTTCCGGATTGAATGTCTTTAAAGAGGGACAGTACAATGTGGTATATACGGTTACCGCAGCGGATAAAAAGGAAAGTAAAGTAAGGAAAATCACCGTAAGACGTGATGAATCGGATAAACATATTGCAAATAAAGAGAATCGGAGTTTTGATGATATATATAAAGACAAGATTGATTCATCAGATATACAATTGTCGAATGGGAATACAGCACATATAGAATGCTATAAAAACAGATATATTTTAAAAACTGCAACAGAAACAGAAGAAATTGAACGGTATGGAAAAAAAGTTCAGATAAACAATTTGAAAATATATTTTAGTAATGGAGAATCTATGATAATAGAAAGCATTGAAAAAAATATAGACTAAAAAAAATATTTATGTTATAATGCTATGATGTTGAAAACTAATGGCAGGAATAAGAGTCCTGAACCATTAAAAAAATAAATTACATGCCATCTGGTAAAGTACTCTTTGCCCGAGTGGCGGACATGGAGGAAAACAATGAGTGTTAATGTAGAGACAATGGAAAAAAACATGGCTAAACTTACTATCGAGGTAGATGCAGCAGAAGTAGAGAAAGCAATTCAGACAGCTTATAATAAGCAGAAATCTAAAATCAGTGTACCTGGATTCAGAAAAGGCAAAGTACCTCGCGCATTAGTTGAGAAAATGTATGGCGTAGAGATTTTCTACGAGGATGCAGTTAATGAGATGATTCCACAGGCATATGCTGATGCAGCAGAAGAGAGTGGTCTTGAGATTGTTTCTCGTCCTGAGATTGAAGTTGTTCAGATTGAAAAAGGAAAGAATTTCATCTTTACGGCAGAAGTAGCTGTAAAACCTGAGGTAGAGCTTGGCGAATACAAAGGTGTAAAAGTTGAGAAAAAAGACGTTGAAGTAACAGATGAAGAGGTTCAGAGTGAAATCGACAGAACAAGAGACCAGAATTCAAGAATGGTATCTGTAGAAGACAGAGCTGTACAGGATGGAGATATCACAACAATAGATTTTGAAGGATTTGTTGATGGTGTTGCATTTGAAGGCGGAAAAGGTGAGAACTATCCACTTACAATCGGTTCACATACATTTATAGATACATTTGAAGAGCAGCTTATCGGAAAGAATATCGGAGAAGAGACAGAAGTTAACGTTACATTCCCTGAGGAATATCAGGCAGAAGAATTAAAGGGTAAAGCTGCAACATTTAAAGTAACTGTTAAAGAGATTAAGTATAAAGAGTTACCAGAGTTAGATGATGATTTTGTACAGGACGTATCAGAGTTTAATACAGTTGATGAGTACAAAGCTGATGTTAAAGCTAAGATTACAGAGAGAAAAGAAAATGAAGCTAAGGCTGCTAAAGAGGATGCAGTTATTGAAAAGATTATTGATTCTTCTAAGATGGAAATACCACAGCCAATGGTTGAGCTTCAGTTAGACAATATGGTTCAGGATTATGCAAGAAGATTACAGCAGCAGGGACTTTCTATTGAGCAGTATATGCAGTATACAGGTCTTACTGTTGATAAACTTAAAGAGCAGATGGAGCCACAGGCAATGAAGAGAATACAGAGCAGACTTGTGCTTGAGGCAATTGCAGCTAAAGAGAACATCGAAGTTACAGATGCAGATGTAGATAAAGAAATCGAAGAGATGTCTAAGATGTACCAAATGGAAGCTGATAAGCTTAAAGAGTACATGGGCGAGAATGAAATGAAACAGATGAAATCTGACCTTGCAGTACAGAAAGCAGCAGAGCTTGTAGTTGCAGAGGCGGTAGAAGAATAAAAAATATTTGTAAGGAAAAGGCAGGGTGATTAATAATGAGTTTAGTACCTTATGTCGTAGAGCAGACCAGCAAAGGTGAGCGTAGCTATGATATATATTCAAGACTGTTAAAGGATAGAATTATTTTCCTTGGAGAAGAAGTTAATGATGTGACAGCAAGTCTTATTGTTGCACAGTTACTTTTCCTTGAATCCGAGGATCCTACAAAGGACATAAACTTATATATAAACAGTCCGGGTGGTTCAGTTACGGCAGGTTTTGCTATTTATGATACTATGAACTATATCAAATGTGATGTATCAACAATATGTATTGGAATGGCAGCCAGCATGGGAGCATTTTTGCTTTCAGGTGGTGCAAAAGGAAAGAGATATGCTTTACCTAATTCAGAGATTATGATTCATCAGCCATTGGGCGGTGCAAAAGGTCAGGCTACAGAGATTCAGATTGTTGCTGAAGAAATACTTAAGACAAAGAACAAATTAAATTCTATACTTGCTAAAAACACAGGCAAATCTATAGAAGAAATTGCCAAAGATACAGACAGAGATAACTATATGGATGCTTATCAGGCACAGGAATATGGTTTGATTGATAAAGTTATTGAAAGCAGAGTGTAGATTTGTTGAGCATGGAGTTGAAGTATGGCAAAAAATATAGATGATAGCTGCAGATGTTCTTTTTGCGGTAAGACACAGTCGCAGACAAGAAAACTTATCGCAGGACCTGCAGGCGTATTTATCTGCGATGAATGTGTAGATGTATGCGCAGAGATTATGGAAGAAGAATTAGAAAGCTATGATGAGGAAGAGAAAGAATTCGAGATAAATCTTCTCAAACCAAAGGAAATTAAAGAATTTCTTGATGAATATGTAGTTGGACAGGAAGAAGCCAAAAAGGTACTTTCAGTTGCAGTATATAACCATTATAAGAGAATAATGTCGGGAAAAAATCTTGATGTTGAGATTCAGAAGAGCAATATTCTTATGTTAGGACCAACCGGTTCAGGTAAGACATATCTTGCCCAGACACTTGCTAAGATTCTTAATGTTCCATTTGCAATAGCTGATGCGACATCTCTTACGGAAGCAGGATATGTAGGTGAGGATGTTGAAAACATTCTTCTTAAAGTTATACAGGCAGCGGATTATGATATTGAAAAAGCACAGTATGGTATCATATATATTGATGAGATAGATAAGATTACCAAAAAGAGTGAAAATGTTTCTATTACAAGAGATGTGTCAGGTGAAGGTGTACAGCAGGCACTTCTTAAGATTCTTGAAGGAACTGTTGCATCGGTACCACCTCAGGGGGGAAGAAAGCATCCACAGCAGGAACTTATTCCGATTGACACAACCAATATATTATTTATATGTGGTGGAGCATTTGATGGACTTGAGAAGATTATCGAGTCCAGAATGGACAAGAAGTTTATCGGATTTAATGCAGAAGTGTCAGATACGGTAGTTGAGGCGGATACAGAACTTTTCTCTAAAGTGATGCCTCAGGACTTGGTTAAATTTGGTCTGATACCAGAGTTTATCGGACGAGTTCCGGTTACTGTTGCATTGGATTCACTCGATACAGATGCATTGGTAAGAATCTTAAAAGAACCAAAGAATGCACTTGTGAAACAGTATGCAAAATTATTTGAACTTGATGATGTTGAACTTGAGTTTGATGATGAAGCACTTAAAGAGATTGCAAAGCAGTCTTCAGAAAGAAAGACAGGTGCCAGAGGATTACGTTCTATTATGGAGAAGATAATGAACGGAGTTATGTATGAAATTCCTTCAGATGATACTATTAAGAAATGTATTATTACAAAGGATGTAGTAGACGGTGTATCAGAGCCTGTAATTGAAAGAAAGTAATTAATATTGTAATTAATAAAAAAGAACTTTGCATGCAAAGTTCTTTTTTGAAATGAAAAGAGGATTAATAATGAATAAAAATGTTATACCTGTTGTTGCATTGAGAGGAATGACTCTTTTGCCGGGTACAATGGTTCATTTTGAGGTTAGAAGAAAAAAGTCAGTCAATGCCGTTAACGAAGCTATGTCCGGAAAACAGGAATTGTTCCTTGTTACACAGAAAGACCCTGATGTTGTGGAACCGGGACAGAATGATTTGTATACGGTTGGTGTGATTGCCAATATTAAGCAGTTCATGAAGGCATCACATGATACTTTACGGGTAGTGGTTGAAACCGTAGAGTGCGCCTTTACAGGCAGAATTGTTGATGAATATGACTGCCTCTACGCAGAACCGGAAGAATTAAAGGTTGATAAAGACGGATATGATGAGTACATGCTTAAAGGAATGGGCAGAGTTATAAAGGATATGATTAATAAATATTCGTTTTACAACCCAAAATTCAGCAAAGAGAGTGTTGAACAGCTTTGCAATATAAAAGATATATATGAACTTGTAATGCAGACTGCAAACAGTGTACCAATGGATTATGAGACAAAGCAGGAACTGATTAGCTGCGATAGCCTTATAGGACAGTATGAGATAGTAGTGGCATGGTTAAGGGATGAAACGGAGATAATCAATGTTACACAGGAACTTAAAGCGAAAGTGAAAGCTGCAGTTGATAAGAATCAGAGAGATTATGTTATGCGTGAGCAGATTAGGGTGCTTCGTAAAGAGCTTGGTGACGATACAACAGATGATTCCGATGTATTTGAGGAAAAGGTTAAAGAACTTAATGCTAATGAATCTGTTAAGGAAAAGATAAGGAAAGAAATAGGCAGATACAGAAATATAGGAATGAATAACTCCGAAGGAAATGTTGTACGGGGATATATAGAAAGTCTGCTTGAGCTTCCTTGGGAAAATGCGTCCGAGGATAACAATGATATTGCACATGCGAGAAAGATATTAGGCGAGGATCATTATGGACTTGAGAAAATAAAAGAAAGAATTATTGAATTCCTTGCCGTGAGAGCTTTTTCCGACGAATCTGACCAAAGCACGATTATATGTCTTGTTGGACCGCCGGGAACAGGAAAAACTTCTATAGCTAAGTCAGTTGCAAGAGCACTTAATAAGAACTATCAGAGAATATGTCTCGGTGGTGTAAGAGACGAGGCGGAGATAAGGGGACACAGAAAGACTTACGTTGGAGCAATGCCGGGAAGAATTATTAAAGCACTCCAGAGTGCAAAAGTAAAGAATCCGCTTATTCTTCTAGATGAGATTGATAAGATGGCAAGTGATTACAAGGGAGATCCTGCAGCCGCAATGCTCGAAGTGTTAGATTCAGAACAGAACGGACATTTTGTGGACCATTATATAGAGATACCGGTAGATTTATCTGAAGCAATGTTTATAGCTACTGCTAATTCCGTAGATACAATACCAAGACCATTGCTTGACAGAATGGAAGTAATAGAGGTTACAGGCTATACACATAATGAAAAAATGCACATTGCAAAGGAGCATCTTATTGTAAAGCAGATAAAAAAGCATGGCCTTACAAGGAGACAATTTGGAATTAATGATAATGTGCTTTCAACACTGATATCCGGTTATACGAGGGAAGCCGGAGTACGAAACCTTGAGAGAAACATTGCATCATTATGCAGAAAAGCAGTTACGGAACTGGTGGAAAATGATAAAAAATCAGTAAGAATAACAGAGAAGAATCTTAAGAAATATCTTGGAAGAATCAAGTATATTCCGGATATGAAAAATGAGACTGACCAGGTAGGAATTGTAAGAGGACTTGCATGGACAAGTGTAGGTGGCGATACTCTTGAGATAGAGGTTAATTCAATGCCCGGTAAAGGCGAAGTTAGATTAACAGGAAAACTGGGGGATGTAATGAAAGAATCTGCAATGACGGCATTGTCGTTTGTCAGATCTGTTGCATCCGATTATAAGGTTGATAAAAGATTTTTTGAGAAAAATGACCTGCATATTCACGTTCCGGAAGGTGCTGTTCCAAAGGACGGACCTTCAGCCGGAGTAACAATTGCAACAGCAATATTATCGGCTGCAACTAATATTCCGGTAAGAGCAGATGTTGCGATGACGGGGGAGATAACACTTAGAGGCAGGGTACTTCCTATAGGAGGACTTAAAGAAAAGTTATTAGCAGCTAAAACTGCAGGAATCAGAATGGTGTTTGTACCTGACAAAAATCGTCCTGATGTCGAGGAGATATCAGAAGAAATAAAGAAAGGTATGGATATAGTATTTGTAGAAAATGTAACACAGATAATTAAAGAAGCATTAACAGAGAATCAGCCTGAAAAGAAACAGAAAAAATAAAAGGAGAAAACGACATGGTTATTAAAAGTGTAGAACTTGAAACAGTGTGCGGAATAACAAGTGTTTTACCGGAAAACACAATGCCGGAAGTAGCATTTGCTGGTAAATCAAATGTAGGTAAATCCTCTCTTATTAATGGACTGCTTAACAGAAAGTCTCTGGCAAGAACGTCTTCGCAGCCGGGTAAAACTCAGACAATTAATTTCTATAATGTTAATAAAGAGTTATACTTTGTTGACCTTCCCGGATATGGTTATGCTAAAGTATCAAAGGGGACGCAGGAAAAATGGGGAACTATGATAGAGAATTATCTGCAGACTTCAAAACAACTTAAAGCTGTTTTTTTATTGATAGACATAAGACATGAGCCATCATCTAATGATAAAATGATGTACGACTGGATTGTATATAATGGGTTTAATCCTATTATCATTGCAACAAAATTAGATAAAATAAAAAGAAGCCAGGTGCAGAAAAATGTATCGATAATACGCAAAGGACTTGATGTTAAGCCCGGTACAAAGATAATACCATTTTCAGCACTGGCTAATAAACAGGATACCGTTATGAAATACAACGGTAAAGAAGAAATATGGAATACAATAAGTGAGGTTATTTCATAAGTGATTTCATAACATATGAATATATTTCCTGACTGCAGTTTTTCCAATTGCTGCACATTGCAGAAGCATCCTCTTTGGTTGGAACGGATACGTTCAACTCAATCAGGGTGCTTTTTCCTTCTTTAACCTGACAGTGTACTATATAATCCTGATTAGTAGATTTATAGTAGTCGGCTATAGTTCCGACTTCATTTCTGAGTTCATATTTATTCTTCATAAGGAATGTATCCATGTCATCAACGATTCTTCCGGGAATTCTGTTAGAAAAATATTCAATAGTATCATATCCGTCGGAAGTAATATGATAGTAGGATGCATTTCTAATAGTTTCACAGCTTATTAGCTGCGAGTCGACAAGTTCAGTTATAACTTTCTGAAGTGTAAAATAATCCGTATATTCATTGTCAAGGAAGAATCCTGACAACTGCGAATTGGTAAGGGGAAATTTTACCTTATTAAGCATATAAAGAACTATTAATTTGTATAATGTAATTGCTTCAAGTGCCATCTGTAAAATATCTCCTTCCCTGAATAATATTATTGTCAGACAGGTAGTGGTTAATTGTGTTAAGAACCTGTTTTTTATCAGCACTCCACATTGGTGCTATAAGTATATTTTTAGGCCCGTCTCCGGTTATGCGGTGAAGAACAATGTCAGGACGTAATCTTTCAATACATTTTCCAAGGATATCAGTGTAAGATTCGATGGATGTATAGTGAAACAAATCGGGAGAATTCTTATAAATTCTTTCCAGAGCAGTATTTCTAAGGATATGCATAAGCTGCAACTTTATGCCGCTTACAGGAAATGAATTAATATAGTCGATTGTGTTTAATATCACAGTCTCGGTTTCACCAGGAAGTCCTATTATAACATGAACGATAATTTCAATATTGTTTTTGGATAAGACTTCTGTGGCACGTTCAAATATGTAATTTTTATAGCCTCTGTTAATAAACATGGCAGATTGTTCGTCGGATGTCTGAAGACCGAGTTCAATCCACACAGGCTTAATGTTATTGAGTTCGGCCAAGAGCTTTACAACATCATCAGCAAGACAATCGGGTCTTGTGGCTATGGAGAGAGCAACGATGTCGGGATGATCGATTGCCTCATAGAAAATATGCCTGAGATAATCAGTATCAGCATAAGTGTTAGTATATGATTGAAAATATGCTATATATTTTCCTCCTTTGTTTTTTGAAGAAACACGTTTAATTGCCCTGTCTATCTGGGCGGTAATATTGTTATCATATGTTTCTGCAAAATCTCCGGAGCCTCCTTCACTGCAGAATATACAGCCACCTGTGCTTAGAGTGCCATCCCTGTTTGGACATGTCATCCCACCGTCAAGTGATATTTTGTATACTTTTGAACCGAATCGTTCACGCAGATAATTATTTAGTCTTAATATTTGTTCCATCTGGTTTTATGTTATCCTTTACAGCTTTGCTTACGGCTTCTGCAACATTAGGATCAAATGCTTCCGGAAGTATAAAGTTTTCATTTAGTTTATCATCAGGAACAAGGTTTGCTATGGCATTGGCTGCAGCAAGTTTCATCTCTTCTGTTATGATTGAGGCACGACCTTCCAAAGCACCTTTGAAAATACCAGGGAATGCAACAACGTTATTAACCTGATTAGGAAAATCTGAACGTCCTGTACCTACAACTTTTGCACCTGCAGCTTTAGCAACATCAGGCATAATCTCAGGAACAGGGTTAGCCATTGCAAATATAATGGCATCTTTGTTCATAGAAGAAACCATTTCAGCAGATACAATATTTGGAGCAGAGACACCTACAAATATATCAGCACCTTTTAAGGCATCAGCGAGAGAACCTGTTTTTCCTTCTAAGTTTGTTACTTTGGTCATTTCCTGCTGCATCCAGTTAAGACCTTCATAATCTTTTGAGATAATACCATTTCTGTCGCACATAGTTACATTTTTGAAACCATATGTAAGAAGTAATTTTGTAATAGCTATACCGGCACTTCCGGCTCCATTTACAACAACCTTACATGTTGTCTTATCTTTGCCGGTAACTTTAAGTGCGTTGATAATTCCTGCAAGTACAACAATTGCTGTACCATGCTGGTCATCATGGAATACAGGTATATCAAGAATTTCGTTTAATCGTTTTTCTATTTCGAAACATCTTGGAGCTGATATGTCCTCAAGATTGATTCCACCAAATGCAGGAGCAATGGCAGCAACTGTTTTGATGATTTCTTCCGTATCCTGTGTGTCAAGACATATAGGGAAAGCATTAACTCCTCCGAATTCCTTGAAAAGAACGGCTTTTCCTTCCATTACAGGCATTGCCGCATGAGGACCGATGTTTCCAAGACCAAGAACGGCACTTCCGTCTGATACTACAGCTACGGTGTTAGATTTGATAGTATATTTATATGCAGCCTCCGGGTCTTCGGCAATCACTTTACATGGCTCAGCAACACCGGGTGTATAAGCAAGAGCGAGATCCTCTCTTGAAGCAATTTTACATTTAGGTTCTGTGTTAATTTTTCCATTCCATTCTTCATGAAGCTTTAAAGCCTTTTCGTTTGTTGTCATGGTATTTTCCTCCTACTATATTTTATGTTAAGCTGATAATTACATATTACACAATGCAAACATTTCAATAATAGCATATTTTCTGAAATTTTACACTATCATTTTACAATTTATTATTGTATAATGAATCGTGATTTTATTATATGAGGTGATGTGACAGTATGAGAGATAAGTTGAATAGTCTTCCTCTTTCAGAGCTTAGGCAGCTTGCAAAGAAAATGGGAATGGAAAAAACATCAGCAATGAGAAAAGCTGAACTGATTGAGGCTATTATAAAAGAGGGCGAGAAGAAACAATCACATAACGAAACAGATAATGAAGAAACAAACGGGAATACAGAAAATGTAAATAAAGATAATGTGAATAAAGATAATGCAAATAAGGAAAGTGCAAATAAGTCAGAAACACGTACAGACCTTGACAGTGGGCAGGTTGCAAACGGAATTCTTGAAGTTATGAGTGAAGGATATGGATTTATAAGATGTGAGAACTTTCTTCCGGGAGAGAATGACATATATGTTGCACCATCACAGATAAGAAGATTTAATCTTAAGACAGGTGATATTGTTAAAGGTAAGATAAGGGTCAAGACACAGAATGAAAAGTTTGCAGCATTATTATATGTAGAAACGGTTAATGACAGAAAACTTGATGAAGCAATAAAAAGACCGGGATTTGAAAATCTGACACCAATCTTTCCAAATGAGAGATTAAGGATGGAGACAGCAAGGGAAAATATGGCTATGAGAATAGTAGACCTTATATCGCCTATCGGAAAAGGTCAGAGAGGTATGATTGTATCCCAGCCTAAAGCCGGCAAGACTACACTTCTTAAGGAGATTGCAAAGTCTATACAGAAAAATAATCCTGATATGCACATGATAATACTTCTTATAGATGAAAGACCGGAGGAAGTCACAGATATTAAGGAAAATATACAGGGAGAAAATGTTGAAGTGATATATTCTACATTTGACGAGTTACCTGAACATCACAAAAGAGTATCAGAGATGGTTATAGAAAGAGCCAAACGTCTTGTAGAACATAAGCAGGATGTAATAATTCTTCTTGATAGCATAACAAGGCTTGCAAGAGCTTATAACCTGACAGTCCAGCCAAGCGGAAGAACATTGTCGGGCGGACTTGATCCGGCAGCACTCCATATGCCAAAGAGATTTTTTGGTGCAGCAAGAAATATGAGAGAGGGCGGCAGTCTTACAATTCTTGCAACAGCACTTGTAGAGACAGGAAGCAAGATGGATGATGTTGTATTTGAGGAATTTAAAGGTACCGGTAATATGGAACTGGTTCTTGACAGAAAGTTATCAGAGAAAAGAGTATTTCCGGCAATTGATATATCGAAATCGGGAACGAGAAGAGAGGATTTGCTATTAGATAAGGATGAACAGGAGGCCGTATACATAATGCGTAAGGCATTAAATGGAATGAAAAAGGACGATGCGGCAGAAAAGATATTAGATATGTTCTCTAAGACAAAGAATAATAATGAATTAATACAGGTAGTAAAAAAGCTGAAAAAAATACAATAAAAAAGCTTGCAATACTACAATGTGTATGCTATACTTTAGAAGTTGTTTTTTAAATGTAAGGTACAGAGAGGTGAATCGTAATGAGAGAAGGAATCCATCCAGCGTATTATCAGGCAAAAGTAGTATGCAACTGTGGTAATGAATTCGTAACTGGATCTACAAAACCTGAAATCCACGTTGAAATTTGTTCAAAATGCCATTCATTCTACACAGGACAGCAGAAAGCTGCTCAGGCTCGTGGACGTATTGATAAATTCAATCGTAAATATGGTATTACAAAATAGTTTATTAAAGATAAGGTTGGGATTTGTTAATCTCAACCTATTTTTTGTTGAACAATATAGGAAAGGAAATAACTAATGAGACCATCAGGAATAGGCGGACAGGCTGTCTTAGAAGGAATAATGATGAGAAATAAAGATAAGTATTCCGTAGCAGTCAGAAAGCCTGATAATAATATAGAAGTAATGGTTGATGAATATAAAGGAATAACATCAGGAAAGAAGATTATAAGTCTTCCGTTTATCAGGGGTATATTTAACTTTATTGATTCGATGATATTAGGAATAAAGACGCTTACATATTCAGCACAATTTTATGAAGATGAAGATGTACAGGAATCAAAAGCGGATAAAGTGGCAGACAAAGTGTTTAAGGAAAAGGCGGAGGATGCGCTTATGACGCTTACAATGATATTATCATTTGTATTTGCTATCGTTTTATTTGTAGTAGTTCCAAGTGTGGCATCAGACCTGATAAAAAAGTTTTTCCATATAGTATCACCTACATTTTTATCTATAATTGAAGGTGTACTTAGAATACTTATATTTATAGGGTATATAGTTGCCATATCATTTATGGATGACATAAAGAGAACATTTATGTATCATGGTGCAGAACATAAGTGTATAAACTGCATTGAAAATGGATATGAGCTTAATGTTGAAAATGTCATGAAAAGTTCGAGATATCACAAAAGATGCGGAACGAGTTTTATATTTATGGTAATGTTTATAAGCATTATATTTTTCATATTTATAAATGTAAGCAATCCTATAATAAAAGTAATTGTCAGGCTGTTACTTATACCTGTAATAGCAGGGGTATCATATGAATTTATTAAGCTTGCAGGAAGAAGCGAATCTAAAATCGTAGATATACTCAGTAAGCCGGGGATGGCACTACAGAAGATTACTACAAGAGAGCCAACGGAGGATATGGTAGAAGTAGCAATAAAGGCAGTAAGTGCTGTATTCGACTGGGAAGCATATATAAAGGAAGCTGATACAGAAAATAATAAAGAAAAAACGGATGCAGTTAATGATGCTGCAGATGATAACGGAAACGGGGATAGTTGATGAAGTATAGGGAATTGCTTAAATCAGCGACGATACGGCTTGAAAATGCCGGCATTGCAGATGCATCCAATGATGCATGGATTCTTATGGAATACTGTTTTGATGTAAGCAGGACTGACTATTATATGAAAACAGATGAAGATGTACCGGAAGAAAAATGCAGTAAATATAATGAATTGATTGAAAAGCGTGCTAATCACATTCCGCTTCAGTATATAACAGGTATACAGAACTTTATGGGATTTGACTTTAAAGTAAATGAAAATGTTCTTATTCCAAGACAGGATACGGAATCTATAGTTGATAAGGCAGTTAGTTATATCGGCAGCAGTGAAAAAAAGGTTCTTGATATGTGTACAGGTTCAGGATGTATTGCAATAACTGTCGATAAATTATGCAAAAATTCCATAGTCAAAGCTGCTGATTTATCAGAAAAAGCACTTAATATGGCTATTCAGAATAATAAGCTTAACAATGCAGATGTTACATTTATAAAGAGTGATTTATTTGATGATATAGAAGGTAAATATGACGTAATAATATCGAATCCCCCATATATACCTACAGAGGTTATAGATACTCTGGATGAAGAAGTGAGATGTCATGAGCCTCATATGGCGCTTGACGGAACAAAAGACGGACTTGAATTTTATAGGAAAATATCGTATGATTCAAGAGCATATTTTGGGGAAAATGGAGGAGATATTTTCTATGAGATAGGGTGCGAACAGGCAGATGATGTGTCAGGTATACTTATGGAAGCAGGATATAGTGATATTAAAGTGATAAAAGACCTTGCCGGACTCGACAGAGGAATATGGGCAAAATATAAATGATTCAGAAAGGATAAATTAATATGTTTGATAAATTAGATGATCTTGTATTCAGATATGAACAGCTTACACAGGAGGTTAATTCACCTGATGTTGTATCTGATATGGACAGATTCAGAAAACTCATGAAAGAGCAGAATGACCTTGCACCTATTGTAGAGACATTTACTGCATATAAGGAAGCAAAACAGAACATTGAGGACAGCCTTGCAATTCTCGAAGAGGAATCGGATGAGGAGATGAGAGAACTTGCCAAAGAGGAGTTAAATGAATCTAAGGCAGCAGTTGAAGAATATGAGAAAAAGCTTAAAATTCTTCTTCTTCCTAAAGACCCAAATGATGATAAAAACGTTATTGTTGAGATTCGCTCTGGGGCAGGCGGAGATGAGGCGGCTTTATTTGCGGCAGAAATATATAGAATGTATGTACATTACGCAGAGACAAGACACTGGAAAGTAGAGACACTTGAATGTGAAGAGATTGGTATAGGTGGTATGAAATATGTATCATTTATGGTAACAGGTCAGGGGGCATATTCTGTTCTCAAATATGAGTCAGGCGTACATCGTGTACAGCGTGTACCGGAGACAGAGTCAGGAGGACGTATCCATACATCTACTATAACAGTTGCCGTTATGCCTGAGGCAGAAGAAGTTGATGTACAGATTGATGATAAGGACATAAGAATTGATGTTATGAGAGCATCAGGAAACGGTGGACAGTGTGTCAATACTACTGATTCAGCGGTACGTCTTACACATTATCCAACAGGTATTGTAATATATAGTCAGACCGAGAAATCGCAGATTCAGAATAAAGCTAAAGCATTTGCACTTCTTCGTGCCAAACTTTATGATATAGAATGTCAGAAAGCGAAAGATGCAGAGACAGAGGCGAGAAGAAGCCAGATAGGTACAGGTGACCGTTCAGAGAAGATAAGAACGTACAACTTCCCGCAGGGACGAGTTACAGACCACAGAATTGGTCTTACACTTTATAAGCTTGATAAGATTATGAACGGAGATATTCAGGAGATTCTTGATGCATGTATCGCTGCAGACCAGGCTGCGAAACTTGCTAAGATGAATGAAGAATAAAAGCATTGATTTTGATATGCTCCCAATATGGTAGACAATTGAAATATATAAAAATCTATCATATGAGGGGCATATTTTTATGTTTAAGAAACATTATACTAAAACGGAGTTGAGATTTTTAAGACAAAAAACTGGAATTTAATAATTCACTTTACGCCAAAACTGATGGAGCAGATGAGGTACAATATATGACGGATGAAGAATAAAGGCTAATACATGAATTTTATACAAAAGAATTTCCGGATACGATGTCGTTTGATGATATTTCAGCAAAGCTTGATACATTGAATAGTCATCCACATATACAGCAATTGAGACGTATCTTTTGTGACAATCTGGTGTTTGTATTGACAGATGGGTTTGCTAAATATGATGATGCGTCTCTGGTAGCATATGATGGTTCTTTGCTTAAGCTGGTTTGTGAAAATATAGAGAAACTGGATAAGGACAGTTACTTCTTTTGGGCATTCTATCATTATCTAAAAAAGCAGTATAAAAGTGCAAAAACAATATACATAAAGTGTGTAGTGACAGGCTTAAAGAAGGTGTTCTGAATGAGGATGGAGTATTGGATTTTTTCTTAGTTCCTTTTAAAAATGCACCTAGTGAAATCTGGGATTTTATTACAGATGAAGTGAAAAGCGTAAAGTGCGAAGATGGAATATCAGAGTTCTGTGATTTGATATCTTTGTATTATAGGAGCAATGATAATGATGCTGTAGTCGATGCCCTGCTTTCATTTATTCAGAAGTATCCAAATTATAAATCTCCGAATGAGAAGTTGTTAGATTTTCCAAAAGACTATTTGAATATTGTTTTTGGAGATAGAATTATTAAAGAAGATTTAATTTTACAAATAATGCTGGAATGCTGTAAATATGCTTATGATAGTACAGCTGAAAAATATTCGATAAGATATTATTGTAAAAATGTTGAAAAAAACGAGGAAGATTATTTTAGAATGAATCTTCAACGAACTATCCGCAAAATATATATAGCCTCTCGGATTATTGA
>DEGR01000073.1 GCA_002351535.1 Lachnospira sp. UBA2821 | reverse complement strand
AGCCGGAAGGCTGAACTGTTACTATCTATAAATTCCTCAAACTGTTTTCTTTTGATCTTGATAGTTCTCCCCAGCATCAAATGATATTTATTTCCATAATCTTCACGAACTATCTCTCTAAGTCTGTGCTGTCCAATTCCAAATAAATCGGATGCCTCTTTTATATTCAATAAAACTTTACTATCTAATGAAATTACTGCACTTTCTATAATAATCACGCTCCTAAATAAAAGGCAGAAGTCATTACAACCTCTGCCCTAATCAAAATCATATATTCTGTTACAATTCTTTTGATAAGCTATCAGCAAACAGATAAACAAGACCTCCTGCTAATGCCATACCAAAACATTTAACCATTTCTTTCTGATATACTGGTATTGACTTCTCTATAAGTCCTACATCAATACCACAGATATTTTTTAATGAAATTTCAATTCCACAATCATATTTAAGTGCATATATCATACATCCCATAGCCTTTTCAAATGGAATATCAAACTGCTTCATAAGTTTTTCCAAGCTATTCCATGTCTTTTCCACTTTGGATTTATCATATCCCATACCTGTAAACATATGGATATATGTACTTTTCTTTGTTTCTTCATCTGAAACATTACTGTTTATATCTGTATCTGCTAAGAAATCCTTGCACATAAACTCAATATCATCAAATTTGATAATCTCACTTGAATAACTCCATACAGATTTAGAAGTATCAAGACAAATGACTGTTACTGGCTCTGCTTCTTCATTCTCTTTAAATTCTCCGACACAAGTAATCTTTCCTGTGTATTCCTCATCCGCAGTTCGACATATTACCTTGTCTCCTTCATAGAATTTATCTGTAATGCCATCCTTTGTATATTCTATATAATGCTTTGCTTTAATGTTGTCCATCTTTTATACCTCATCTTCCTTCTGCTCACAGAATGCTTTTAATAATCTTTTGTCATAGAAATGTCTATGAACTTTCTTACAAATACTCACAATCAGACCTACAACCATATCAAGTACATTGATTGCAACAAACGTAGCAACTGAACCAATAACAAGTATCACAATAGCCTTGATAAAGCTAAAAGGTTCTGTCCACATACTGTAATTGCAGATTGTAAGCACTACCGCAACAATCTTACTGATACTCCAATAATTTCTAATAAGTTTTTCCATTTTCTTTGTCATTTAATTTTTCCTCCATGTTTTATATTTCACAAATATCCTTATATTTCTGTAGCAAGTCATTGTTCATTTCTTCATCAATCAAAAACCTTGCCTGTGATTTTAAGTTAGGACAATCCATAATAATACTTGTCATGCCTACACTTCCGCTTGCTCTCATAAGTCGTTTAATAGCACTATGTCTGAAATCAAGATGCCTTAAATTCTTTACACCGATTATCTCTTCAATTTCTCCACACCAGCGACTAATCACGATTTTTGATATAGGCTCTGGATTTTCATGCTGTCCTCTGAATACATAACCATAATCATTAAATTCATTGTCTATTCTATTCTGCTTTTCTTTCTGTAGCATTTCTGCCACTTCCTCATTGAAATACAGAAACTTATCATCTATATGTACTGTACGTTCTTTTATATCAATCTGATCCCATTTAAGAATAAGTAAATCCTCCATGCGAATTGATGTTGATAGTGAAAACATCATATACAGTTTTAAATTGTCAGACAACTTATTCTTTGCAATTTCAATCTGTTCATCTGTAATAAGATTTGAATTATATTTTTCATGTTTCCTTTTCATCTTATAATTCAGTACATCACTTGCAGGAACTACACCTTTGCCAAATAAATACTTGTAGCAACGCACAAAGGATAACATTTCACGACAAATACCATGATATGATAACCCAAGCTCTTTACTCAAAAAGTAAGCGTATTCATCTAAATCGTCTCTTGTAATATGGGTAATATCTATATCATTCATATACTCATAGATATAGGCTAGAAATTTAGAAATGTATCTTGATTCTTCATAGACAAAATTCTTATGATGTTTTTCGGTCTGTGACCTCTCATAAAGATATTTAATATAGATTTGCCAATAATAGACATTCTGCTTGTTTACTGTTTCAAGAATATCTCGTCTGCCGACATTCATATCCTTGTAATATACTTGATTACTCATTCAGCACCTTCTTTCTCTGCCGACTGCATGATTCTGTCATATACTGCTTTCGGAATTTTATCTTTATATTTGTTTTCAATGGTTTCTAATGCTAATTTCTGATTATAAACACGTTCTCCGTAACCTCGCCCCAGATACATTCTCGTAACAGACTGTGGAATAATCACACATGTTTCTGGGGAAATATAATGATTATCTGGATTAAGGATTCTGTAAGATACACTAACCTTTTCTCCATCAAGCTGATATGTATTTTCATCATACCATTTTAAAAATGTCTTATAATCCTTCCATTCTTCACACAATACAGCTTCCTTATCAGATTCCTCTTTCTTGTCAAATCTTAATAGTCGTTCCCATTTCATATATGAATCTTTACATGATACATTCTCTTCAAATTTGCGTTTTACACGCATTCTTATTCCTTGATATTCTGGGGTATATCCATAAACTTCAAATCCCCATTCACTCCAATCTACACCGTTCTTTGCTTTCATAAGTCCTCCTATATTCCAAACTGATCCTTGTACTGTCGCATAAATTCAACATCGTTCTTATCGCAGTAATGATGCAATGTTGTGGCTATATTTTTATGATGTAAAATCAATGATGTAATAGCAATATCTCCACCCTTTTGTAAAAGCTGATTACAGCAAGTGTATCTGAAATCGTGTGGTTTTAATCCAGGTACACCGCACATAGCACCTACTTTATGTGCCCATGTACCCAATGTACCAGATGTAATATGACGAATTTCTATTGCATTATCCTTGTAAAATGTGGTCGTGGAATAGAATACCCAACCGCCATCATTGATTCTGTTATGCTCTCTTTCAGCACGTAATTTAAGTAATAAATCCTTTACATATTCACTAAAATGCAGGGTACAATAGTTCGAGAATTTTTCTTTTACATGATTTACACAACGCTTCTCAAAATCAATCTGCTCCCAACGGATAGATGATACCGCTGTAACTCTTGCACCAGTAGACAACGAGAAAAACGCATAGACTTGTAATGTCCTGTCTCCATTCTTTTCAAGTTCTTCCTTTAGAGTTGCAATCTGTTCATCCGTCAAGAAGTGTCTGTGATCTTCTGTTTTTAATTTGTGTGGTTTTGGGATATAATAAATCGGATTAAAGGTACTCACACCTTTACTGATAAGAAATTTGTAGAATACTGAAATGTCACTCATATGCTTTGCAATACTGTTTGGCTCTAAGTTACATTCATTTCCAAGATATAAAAGATAATCTTCCATTTCAGATACGGATATATCCTTTATAGATTTGTTGTTTAGATGGTCTGCTATATATTCAAGATAATGTAGTAGCATTTGAATTTTAGAACTGATTGTTGTTCTTTCGTATGCAGACACATTGATATGCTTCAGATAGGATTCTGCATACTCCCTGTTTTCATCACTTACTTTTTCAAGTATTTCTTTCCTTCGTAGGGATATATCTCTTAGTATAGTTACTTCTGCCATTATATCCCCCTTGTCACCCTTGAATTGATATTGGATTCCAGATAAAAGAAATAATTGCTTGTACCCATGCTTTTAGCAAGTTCTTCTCGCATAGCTTTTACCTGTTCCAACTTCTTTAGTTGTATTTTCATTCTTCTCCATAAATGTCCTCCGTTAAAATCTCAAAAATATCTTCTGTGATATAGGGATGATATTTTTCAGCAAGACTTTTCAGCTTATCTGCATCCCTGTTATCTTTCTTTAAATATCTGTTAATCTCTACTGGAACAATCGCACTGTTGTTTGGATTGTAAACAAGATTAGCATTACTTATCAAGCACCTTGTAATTGTCATGGAAATACCTTGAACTCCATTGTAATTCCCATCGAACCACTTCTGAAACTTCCTATAATCATGCCAACTGTTACAGCAACTTACAAAATTGCCATTCTGTTTCTCTCTTATAGAATCAGATTGACTATAACAAGCATTTATCATGTTGTGCCATATCCTATAGGATAAAGATTTCTTTTCCTCTTTCGTAACATAGGTACTGCTGTATCCGATACCTTGAATTTTCTTCTGTGGCTTTGGTGGAAGTTCCCACAATGAATAATTTATCTCGCTCATTCTCTCACCTCATAATGCAGTAATGCTCTATATAAGGTTCGTGGTATTTTGGTCGCATATTCTTTAGCAACCTTTTTAATATATCGTTCCTTATCTTCCTTATAGCTTGCAAACGCTTCTTCTGGTGTAGCAAATCCAGACCTTCTTTTCGTGGTATTCTTTCCGTCTATCTGCATATAGCAAGTAGAGTAATACGTACCTGTCGTTTCTCTAAATCCTACACCACGAGGCAGATTGTTTTTTGATAGATTCTTTGGTGTGATAAGCTGCATAATCCGTCTGGGAACAAATATACACATATCGGGGCAGAACTCATTATTATCTTGATCCAAAATGTTTCTGCATAAGTCCATTGTTTCATCATCAACTGTATAATAGTTCTCTCCAAACCAATCATTGAAATTAGCAAAATCAAGCCATTCTTCACATATTGTAATGTTCTGACCTTTCCGCTTTTTAATATATTCCTCGCTATTATCATAAGCAAGCCTTAGCATATAAGACCATGCGTGATATTCTTTTGAATTGTATATCTTCTTGTCTGTGGATGTGTTATAAGCAACATTGTACTTTTTATATTTCTGTTCATTCAATCCCCACAAATCTTCATCGAATCCACAAGTTTTGTCGTTCATGTAGTTACCGCCTTTCCTAAAAATTATATATAAATTAGCTTATTGCTGTTGTATTCGTAGTTATAAATTTTTTTGATAAAAAAATATCCCAATCGAGATAAACTGTTATTCGTCAAATTATCCCCATCCAACTACCCGAAAATTCTTCAAATTAAAAGAAGGTACAGAGTAAATTAATCTGACGCATTATATTGCAGATTGTTTTATCCTGTACCTTCTTGTATTATAGTTACTGTTACTATAAATAAAAGAAGCAGGAATCTCCCCGACCAAAGTTTGATATCCTGCTTTGTTACTTCACATATGAGATAAACTCACATGTCTATGATAACAAATACTATGATAACCTTATTAGTAGAAGAAAACAATCCTTTAACACCAAATTTTTATAATTCTTTTATCACTAACCTTCAGTTTCACCGTTTACAGTGCCCTTGCGGACATTCTGGCGGTCTTTCTGTTCACGGTTATTACAACCGTTATATCAAGACTCCCGAAGGCAAACTTTGTTTTCGTATATGCAGAGTTGTCTGTGAATCCTGTGGTAAAACTCACGCTTTACTTTTATCCTCTATGGTTCCATACTCACAGGTTTCTTTGCAAGATCATGTAGATGCAATACAGGCTCTTGAATCGGATACCCCCACATCTCATGTCCTTGATTCCTGCCCTTCTTTGGATGAAAGTTCGCTACGCTATATCATCAGAAAATATCTCCTCCATTGGAAGCAAAGACTTCTGTCTCATTCTATTTCTCTGCATGCTGGAGTTCTTCTCAGCAAACTCAGTTTTGCTCATTATTCTAGACAATTCATGCAGGTAAAAAACACCTTGAATTCTCTTTTTGTCGATACCACATAACCTGGCACGACACTCCATTTAAAGGCCAGTATACTTAAGAAAAAACTTAAGGAGGACCTGATCATGGATCAAAACAAAAAGCATGAAATTGCATTAATGCGTTATTCTGCTATAGCACCACTCATCACAGGGCTTTCGGATGACTATCCATCTCTTGAAGCCTTTTTTCGTGATGCTTCCGCTAAAGGTTGCATACACCCCGATGGCACAGTAAAACACTACGCTCCTGGCACAATCGAAAAATGGTATCGCATGTATAAAGCAGATGGCTTTTATGCTCTTATTCCCATTAGTCGCGCTGATTTAGGCGTACCTCGAAAACTCGACGAAGAGTTACAAGAGCAGATTTTATATTTAAAAACAAACTACCCCCGTATGTCTGCTTCTTCCATTTATCGTCAGCTTCGTGAAAATGGAAGCATCAAAGAGGGTGATGTTTCAGAATCAACAATCAATCGTTTTATCAATGTAACAAACCTTCGTCTCAAAACTACTACCAATCAGGATATGCGACGTTATGAACGACCTCACATCAACGAAGTCTGGTGCGGAGATTCCAGCGTAGGACCTTATCTCACCACACCAGATGGTAAAAAACACAAGGTTTTTATCATTGCTCTTATTGATGATGCAAGCCGATTTATCGTAGGCATTGATATCTTTTTTAATGATAACTTTGTAAATCTTATGTCTGTACTAAAATCAGCAGTTTCCAAGTATGGAAGACCTAAGATGTTTAACTTTGATAATGGTAGTTCCTACAAAAACAAACAAATGGAACTCCTTGCTGCACGCATCGGTTCTGTTGTTCATTATGACCAGCCTTATACGCCTACGCAAAAAGCAAAAATAGAACGTTGGTTTCGTACTATGAAGGACCAATGGATGTCATCTCTTGACATCAGATATTTTCATTCTCTCGACGAATTAAGAGGGAATCTCTTTTCTTATGTCCAAAAGTACAATCAATCGGTTCATTCCTCTGTAAGTGCTTCAAAACATAGCGT
>DEGR01000012.1:2616-34285 GCA_002351535.1 Lachnospira sp. UBA2821 | reverse complement strand
AGGTCACTTCATAACAGGTGAATGTAAGACAATACACAAAAGAGGGCACATTTGCGGCATTTGAAAAGCATCTGGACAGACTTAAGGATATGGGAGTCAATACATTGTGGTTTATGCCTATATACAGCATTTCACAGGTTAACAAGAAAGGAACATTAGGTTCGTATTATTCTATACAGGATTATAAGACTGTTAACAGTGAATTCGGAACAAATGAAGAATTTAAAGCACTTATCGATGAAGCACATGATATGGGATTTCATGTAGTTCTCGACTGGGTTGCCAATCACACAGGATTTGACCATACATGGATAACAGAGCATCCGGAATATTATCTTCAGGATGATGAAGGACAGATTTTATCACCACAGGGAACGGACTGGTATGATGTTGCACAGCTTGATTACAAGAACAAAGATATGAGAGCTGCGATGATTGATGCCATGACATACTGGATTAAAGATATGGGAGTGGATGGCTTCAGATGTGATTATGCACAGGGAGTACCTAGTGATTTCTGGGAAGAGGCAAGGGAGGCACTTGACAAAGTTAAACCTATATACATGGTTGCAGAAGATGGCACTAACACAGTGAGTCTTCTTAATAAAGCATTTGACAGTGATTATAATTTCCCTCTATATGACGGAATCAAGATGACATCAGTTGTAGACAGTGCAGCGGATGACCTTGAAGGACTTATTAATCCGGATGTGCCATATGGCTCGTATAAGATGAATTTCATAGATAATCATGACAAAAATACATATGACGGAACACTTGAAAAAAGATTTGGGAATGATAAGATGGGTGCATTATGGTCGCTTATATTTACTGCAGAAGGTGTGCCTCTTGTATATTCCGGAAATGAAGAGGATACGGATATTTCACTTAAATTTTTCGAAAAAGATGATATCGGATTTGGTGATTATAAGTATCAGGGACTTTTAACAGAATTGTGTGAGATAAAGACAACGAATGAGGCATTATTTAACGGCAATTTCGGTGAGCCGATGAAGATAATAGACGATGGAAGCAAAAGTGTAATCACATATAAGAGAGGGAACATACTCGTTTCGATAAATATGACATCAAAAGAACAGAGTGTGAAATACCCTGATTCAGTTAAAAAAGGTAAGATTCTCATTCATGGTGATAAAGATGGGGTTGCTGATGATGAGGATAAGAAAGTTAATTTAAAGAGCGAAAAGAAATTATCGTCAGGAGAGTACTATATAATTAAAAATAATGTTGAATAAATTGGTAAAAAGTTGTAAAATTGATGTATACAGTTTGCGAAAGCATAATTAAAAAATGGAGGTATTTTTTATGGGAACAATTAAATGTGATATCTGTGGTGGAACATTATCTATGGATGTATCAGGAACATTTGCAGTATGTGATGTATGTGGACTTAAGCATGATACAGAGAGACTTAAGGTTAAGGTTGAAGAACTCAAGAAAGAAAAATCTCAGAATTAATTAAAAGATTAGAATTAGTAGTATATTAAAGGAGGAACCACACGATGGGAATGATGCAGTGTGATATATGCGGAGACAACCTTACAATGGATGTATCAGGTGAATTTGCAGTATGCGACTTTTGTGGGATTAAGTATCCACGTGTCAGATTAATGAAAAAAGTAAGTGAGATAGAAGGTGTTGATATTAAGCCTTCGATGGAAGATAAGCCGGTAATGGCTGACCCGGTTATAGGATTTGATGATGAACCTATTGTTGAACCTGTAGCAAAACCGGAGCCTGTAGTCAAAACAGAACCTGTAGTTCAGCCTGTAGCAGAACCTGAACCAATAGTTGAGCCTGAACCAATAGTTGAACCTGTAGTTAAACCTGTAGCAGAACCTGAACCGACAGTTGAACAGGTGGAAGAATCTGTGGAAGAACCGGTACATGAAGAACCGGCAGTACAGGCAGCACCTGTAATTGGTGATATTATACCGGGACTTGATGATGTGCCAATGAATGATGAACCTCTTACTCGTACATATGATCCTTTTGAGGATGACATGGATGATGAAGAAGAGGAAAATACAGGTCTTACAAAGGCACAGCAGCAGGAACTTGAGAAGAAGAATCAGAAAAGACAGCAACTTGAGGAAGAACTTAAAGAGTTCGAAGAGATGTATGAGAATAACAAAAAGGCTTTCTTTGGTGAGGCATTAAAGAGTAAAAATTATGCTGACATGAAGATTAAAGAGATAAAAGAGAGACTTGAGGAGCTGGAATCAGAAGACTAAGTTTTTGAATCAGAGGATGTAATAATTTACATCCTCTTTTAATAAATCTAAGGAGAAATATGAATAGAAGTATGCTTGATATAAGTGCCGGAGCGTTTATTGATGCAATGACTAAACTTGCAGTAAAATATTATAAGATAGGACTTGTAGATATTGCCAATAATACATATATGGAACTTACTGATGAAGTATCTGATAATGCGGGGACAGTGAGCTTTTCTGATTACACGGATCAAATAGGTCTGTCAGAGGAAATACATAAAGATGACATAGATGAATTGTTGGATTTTATCAGTGTGTCTAATCTTAAAAGCATTTTATATGACGGCGGTAATATAAAAGGGTTCAAATATAGAAGATTAGTGGACGGAAAAATGCGATGGGTGTCGTTGGATGTAATGGCTAAAGCTTATGATAACAGTGAGCAGTTATACATTTTTTTAAGAGATATAAGTCAGGATTACCGGGGAATTATTGAAGAACATAAAAATAATTCAACCGGGATGGTATATCATTTTAAAGCAAGTGTTGATGATGAAAGGGCTTTGAAGAAGATTGTAGGTGATGTTGCGAATGGAATTACTGATGTCACAGAGAGAAAAAAATTCATCGACACATACAGCTCTGATAATCTGAAGAAAAATTTTGAGCAAAGAAAAAGACAACTTGATATGAATATGCCATATGATTATTTTGGAAAAAGAGTTGTAGTTCATACGACAGGATATATAGTTCCAAATGATGTTACCAATGAACTTGAGTGTGTTGTTAATGGTATTGACATGTCAGAGAGATATATTGATGAAGTGCTGCCAAAAATGCTTTATGAAAAAGAATATGAGATGGTAGCTGTTGTCGATGTTGAGAATAAAAAAGTGAAAATTAAAGAATATCTTAATTCACCAAGAACAAATGACAGAAGTAACAGGTATGATTATTATTCAGATAAAGTTGCGAGAACATTTATAGCAGAAGAAGAGAGAGAAGAATTTCTTGAGAGGGTTAATCTGGAAAATGTATGCAGAAGACTTGATAAGCAGGAAACATACGAGTTCAGCATATACCATAAGCTTTCCTCGGGGGAAAAACGACTTAAGAAATATACATTCAGAAGAGTGAAAATGTTTACTGACTGTATTCTTGTAACGATGGAAGACATCACTGAAATATATGAGAGGGATGTCCTGACGGGTGGAATGAACAGGAAAGGTTTTATAAGAAATGCCGGAAAAATAATAAAGAATTCAAAAGAAGATGAGAAGTTTGCAATTCTTTATTATAACATTAATAATTTTAAGGCATATAATGAGATGTTTGGCCTTACGGGTGGAGACGAAATTCTAAGATTTATGTATCATATGCTGGAAACATCATCTTTGCAGCCGGATATTGTAGCAAGACTTGAGGCAGATCATTTTGTGTGTCTTATAAGAGAGGAAAAGCTTGACTATGGAGTGCTTGCGGACACATGCAAAAGTTATTTTAATTATAAGGGAAAAGTGATAAGCCTGAATGCTAAATGTGGTATATATAATGTTATAGACAGAAATATGGAAGTTGTAGGAATGTGCGACAGGGCAAAACTGGCTAAAAGATACATTAAAGATGAATATCTGAAACCTTATGAGGTGTTCAGCAGGGATATGAATGAACAGTATCTTGATAAATCAGAGCTTATTGGTAACATTAATACAGCATTTGAAAAAGGAGAGATAAAACCATTCTTTCAACCGGTATATGAAGCAAAGACCGGCAGACTTGCATCCGCAGAAGCACTCGTAAGATGGGTCAGCACGGAAAAAGGAGTTATTTCTCCGGGATTGTTTATTCCTGCACTTGAGGAGACGGGACATATATCACAGATTGATTCATATATGGAGATGACCGTCAGAAAGTTCCTTGAGAAGCGTATTTGTAAAGGACTTTCAATTGTGCCTATATCGATAAATCTGTCATGGATGGATTTATATGATGAAGGAATGATGCAGGATATAATACGAAGTGTCAAGAATTCCAAATTAGAAAAAGGAATTGAGAGATTTGAAGTTACAGAGACTTCATATGCGGCACTTAGTAATTATGGTAACAACACGCTTGATATACTAAGAGGAATGGGCGCAAAACTGTATCTTGATGACTTTGGAAGTGGATTTTCTTCGTTTAGCACAGTAAGGGATTATGAATTTGACATTATCAAACTTGATATGGGATTTGTCCAGAAGATAACAGGTGATGATGATAAGGTCAGAAATATAATCAAATCAATTATAGATATGGCACACAGTGTAAATATGAGTGTGATTGCTGAGGGGGCTGAAACACAGGTACAGGTAGACTTTCTTGTAGAGGCGGAATGCGATTATATACAGGGATATTACTTCAGCAAACCATTGACACAGGAAGAATTTGAAAGGTTACTGGATGAATCTTATATATAGTGTGCTGATTCATTGCGGACATCTTGTGGCTTGAAATAAATACATAACTACATATTGACATTTTGATGCGGATAACTGATAATAGCAACTGCAATATGGTGTTGCGACATTTTATCATTATTCGCATTGACTTTTTAAGTGAATATATATAATGGACACCGTTAGAAACCACTAACTTGTACATTTTTTAAGGAGGAAATTCAATGTTACAGAAACAGGAATGGGAAGGCTTCGAAGGTAGACTTTGGAAAGAAGAAATTAATGTAAGACAGTTTATTCAGGATAACTACACACCATATGACGGTGATGAGTCGTTCCTTGCAGGACCAACAGAGGCTACAGATAAACTTTGGGGTGCACTCCAGAAACTTCAGAAAGAAGAAAGAGCAAAAGGTGGAGTTCTTGATATGGACACAGACGTTGTCACATCATTAACATCACATGGTGCAGGATATATAGATGAATCTTTAAAGGACTTAGAGCAGATAGTAGGACTTCAGACAGATAAACCACTTAAGAGAGCATTTATGCCATATGGTGGAATCAGAATGGCAGAGCAGTCATGCGAAATGTATGGATATACACCAAGTCCTGAGTTACACAAAATATTTACAGAATATCACAAAACTCATAACCAGGCAGTATTTGATGCATATACACCTGAGATGAAACTTGCACGTCGTAACAAGATTATGACAGGACTTCCTGACACATACGGAAGAGGACGTATCGTTGGTGATTACAGAAGAGTAGCACTTTACGGAATTGATTATCTTATAGAAGAAAAACAGAAAGATTTTGCTAACTGTGGTGACGGAACAATGACAGATGATGTTATCCGTCTTAGAGAAGAGATTGCAGAGCAGATTAAAATGCTTAAGGGAATGAAAGAGATGGCTAATATTTACGGATATGATATCTCTAATCCTGCTAAGAATGCAAAAGAAGCGTTCCAGTGGTTATACTTTGGTTACCTTGCAGCAATCAAGACACAGAACGGAGCAGCAATGAGTGTTGGACGTGTGACAACATTCCTTGATATATATGTTGAGAGAGATCTTAAGAATGGTGTGTTAACAGAGACACAGGCACAGGAATTAGTTGACCATTTCACAATGAAACTCAGAATGGTTAAATTCGCAAGAATTGAATCATATAATCAGTTATTCTCAGGTGATCCTGTATGGGCAACACTTGACCTTGCAGGTATCGGTGTAGACGGACGTTCAATGGTTACAAAGACAGATTACCGTTTCTTACACACACTTGAGAACATGGGACCTGCTCCTGAGCCAAACCTTACAGTATTCTATTCATCAGCATTACAGGAGAACTTCAAGAAATATGCAGCAAAGATTTCTATTAATACAAGTTCTGTACAGTATGAGAATGATGATGTTATGAAACCTGTATGGGGAGATGATTACGCAATCTGCTGTTGTGTATCAGCTACACAGACAGGTAAGGAGATGCAGTTCTTTGGAGCAAGAGCAAACCTTGCTAAATGTTTATTATACGCTATTAACGGTGGTATTGATGAGAAGACAGGAGATCAGGTAGGACCTGCATATAAACCAATCACATCAGAATATCTTGATTATGATGAGGTAATGAAGAAATATGATGTTATGCTTGACTGGCTTGCAGGATTATATGTTAATACACTTAACCTTATCCAGTATATGCATGATAAATATTACTACGAGTCAGCAGAGCTTGCATTAATGGATACTAACCTTAAGCGTACATTCGCTACAGGTATTGCAGGATTCTCACATGTAATTGATTCACTTTCAGCTATCAAATATGCTAAAGTTAAGACAATCCGTGATGAGAATGGAATCGTTAAAGATTACGAAATCGAGGGAGATTTCCCTAGATATGGTAATGATGATGACAGAGCAGATGAAATTGGTGTATGGTTATTAAGAACATTTATGGATAAGATTGAGAAGCATCACACATACAGGGATGCAGAGCCAACAACATCTATTCTTACAATCACTTCAAATGTTGTATATGGTAAGGCTACAGGTTCAATGCCTGATGGACGTAAAGCAGGTGAGCCATTATCACCGGGTGCAAACCCAAGCTATGGTGCAGAACAGAATGGTCTTGTTGCATCACTTAACTCAGTTACAAAGATTCCTTATGAGTGGGCACTTGATGGAATTTCTAATACACAGACAATCAATCCGGGTGCATTAGGAAATAATGAAGATGACAGAATTAACAATCTTGTTGCTGTTATGGACGGATACTTTGACCAGGGTGCACATCACCTTAACGTAAATGTATTTGGAAAAGAAAAACTTATTGATGCTATGGAACATCCTGAGAAAGAGGAGTATGCTAACTTTACAATCCGTGTATCAGGATATGCTGTTAAGTTTATCGATTTAACAAGAGAACAGCAGCTTGATGTTATAGCAAGAACATGTCACGAAAGAGTGTAATAAAATAGTTCAAAGTAGAATTTGTTTGTTAATTGCAGGGCAGGAGGAAAACCATCCTCCTGCTCTTTCGTGCTACACAAGACTAATATACTACACAAGACTAATATGCTGCACAAGACTAATATGCTGTACAAGACTTTTATGCAGCATATTAGCTGTATGAAATGTTCTTATAACGACAATAATGAAAGTATTGTTAATAAAGGCAGCTAAGAGATATTGCAATCAAAAAAGCATAAAAGTAAAACATGAAATGAGGATAGTTGAAGTTATGAACAGTATTAAAGGAAGAATTCATTCGATTGAAAGTTTTGGTTCGGCTGATGGTCCGGGTGTGAGATATATAGTATTCCTTAAAGGATGTGCAATGAGATGTAAATATTGCCATAATCCGGATACATGGGCATCGGATAAATATGTTGAGGAGACACCAGAGGAGACATTAAAAAAGGCACTCCGTTATAAGACATATTGGAGAAACGGAGGTGGCATTACAGTAAGTGGAGGAGAAGCACTTTTACAGATAGATTATGTAACAGAACTTTTCAGACTTGCAAAAGAAGCAGGAGTTCACACTACACTTGACACATCTGGAAATCCGTTTACAAGGAAAGAACCGTTTTTCAGTAAGTTTAAGGAACTAATGAAGTATACAGACCTGTTCATGCTGGATATTAAGCATATAGATGATGAAGAGCATATAAAGCTTACAGGACAGACTAACAAAAATATTCTGGATATGGCATCTTATCTGTCAGAAAAAAACGGAAAGATGTGGATAAGACATGTTTTAGTTCCGGGAATTACATCATCAGAAGAACAGCTTAGCAGATTAAGGAAATTTATAGATACATTAAAAACAGTTGAAAGAGTGGAAGTATTACCGTATCATACTCTTGGAGTGTTTAAATGGGAGGAACTCGGATTAGATTACGGATTAAAGGACGTTAATCCTCCTACAGATGAAGAAGTAGAAAAGGCAAAGCAGATATTAGGTGCAAAATAATGACAAAAAAGCAGAGAGCATTAGAAATAATTAAAAGATTAGAAAAAGAATATCCGGATGCACATTGCTCACTTGAATATGATGATGCGTGGAAACTTCTTGTGAGTGTAAGACTGGCGGCACAGTGTACAGATGCAAGAGTAAATATTGTCGTAAAAGATTTATTTGAAGAATATCCCGATGTGCAATCGCTTGCACAGGCAGATGTGGAAGATATTGAGAAAATAGTCCGCCCATGCGGGCTTGGCAAAAGCAAGGCAAGGGACATAAGTGGCTGTATGAAAATGCTTATGGATGATTATAGTGGAAAAGTGCCGGATGACTTTGATGAATTAATGAGATTGCCCGGTGTAGGAAGAAAAAGTGCCAACCTTATAATGGGTGACGTATTCGGAAAGCCTGCTATAGTGACAGATACACACTGTATAAGGCTGACTAACAGAATGGGGCTTGTAGACGGGATTAAGGAACCTAAAAAAGTCGAGATGGCATTATGGAAAATAATTCCTCCTGAACTTGGAAGTGATTTTTGTCACAGGCTTGTATATCATGGAAGGGATATATGTACAGCCAGAACAATCCCAAAATGTGATAAGTGCTGTCTGAATGATGTGTGTAAGAAAAATATATAGATTCGTTTTTGTATAATGTATTAAAATGAAAAAGCTGACATATTACATAAGCAGACCGTTTAGAAACGGGAGCTTTATTGTAATGTGTCAGCTTTTTAAATAAGCATTAAAACTTAATATCCGCTGTAAGGGTTTTATTTATCGAATTTTTCTCCGGTAATAAGCTCATATGCTTCAAGATATTTATCTACTGATTTCTGAACTACTTCGTCAGGAAGATGGTAATCACTGTCAGGGTTCTGTTTTAACCAGTCTCTTACATACTGCTTATCGAAAGAAGGCTGTCCCTGTCCCGGTTTGTAACCCTCTAATGGCCAGAAACGTGAGCTGTCAGGTGTAAGCATCTCATCACCAAGAACTACATTTCCATTCTCATCAAGACCAAATTCAAATTTTGTATCAGCGATGATAATACCTTTAGTAAGAGCGTAGTCTGCACATTTCTTATATAATGCAAGTGTGCATTCCTTAATCTTGTTGGCATATTCTTCACCTTTTCCAGGGTAAATCTTCTCTAATATTTCAATACTGTCTTCAAGAGAAATGTGTTCATCATGGTCTCCGAGGTCAGCTTTAGTTGTAGGTGTATATATAGGTTCAGGGAGCTTGTCAGATTCCTGCAATCCTTCAGGAAGTTTGATTCCGCATACAGTTCCGTCCTTCTTGTAGCTTTCCCAGCCGCTTCCTGTTATGTAGCCTCTTACAATACATTCTATAGGAAGCATCTCTAACTTCTTACATAACATACTGTTTCCATCATACTTCTCATTCTGGAAATACTCAGGCATATCTTTTACATCTACTGATATCATATGGTTAGGAACGATATCTTTTGTGAAATCGAACCAGAACTTAGACATCTGTGTAAGGATAGCACCCTTTTTAGTAACGATGTTCTTAAGAATTACGTCAAAAGCTGATATTCTGTCAGTTGCAACAATAATCATGCTGTCGCCGTTGTCATATACTTCACGTACTTTACCTTCTTTAACCGGTTTAAATTCTTTCATTGTAATCCTCCATGTGTAATAAAAATATAGTAACGATATGGTGCAAATGCTATTCCACCTTACATCATTTTATATATTCGGTATAAAAAAGTCAATGATTACAAAGTTTTTTCTTGACCTCAATATTTTACAGTGATAGAATGCTATTTCGTGCAGTCTAAAATGTACTGTATTATCAGTACATTACAATTCACGGAGGGATAAAAAGAATGGAAACGTTAAAACCAAAATTTTTTGAGGTAATGAAAGATTACTCAAAACAACAATTTTTAAAAGATGTGATATCAGGAATAATAGTAGCTATAATTGCATTACCGTTATCAATTGCACTTGCAATAGCATCGGGCGTAAGTCCTGAATGCGGTCTGTATACAGCAATAATTGCGGGCTTTTTCATATCATTTCTTGGGGGAAGCCGGGTACAGATTGGAGGGCCAACTGCGGCATTTGTAGTAATAATATATGGAATAGTACAGGAATACAAGCTGGACGGTCTTATAGTTGCAACAATTCTTGCAGGAATCATTCTTGTGATAATGGGATTATGCAGGTTTGGTTCGCTTATAAAATACATACCATATACAATAACAACCGGATTTACATGTGGTATAGGAGTAAGTCTTCTTGTAGGCCAGATAAAAGATTTTCTGGGACTTGATATGGGTGCAGTTCCATCAGAATTTGTTGATAAAATAGCTGCATATGCAAAGAATATAAAAACGATTAATACCACTACATTAATTATTGGTATTACAGCATTGGCAATACTTATTGTATTTCCATATATAACAGACAAAATACCGGCATCACTTGTTGCTATTATAATAACAACACTTATAGTTAAGTTTGGAAATCTTGATGTCAGTACTATAGGAAGTGTATTTGGTAAGTTGTCATCAAAACCGCCTCTTCCACACCTTCCTAATGTAACATTTAAAATGATACAGAATCTTATTTCACCGGCATTTACCATTGCATTGCTTGCAGGAATAGAATCACTTTTGTCATGTGTAGTGTCTGATGGAATGATAGGAGATAAGCATAATTCAAATGCTGAGCTTATAGGACAGGGAATTGGAAACATATTCTCAGGAATTTTCGGGGGAATACCGGCAACAGGAGCTATAGCAAGAACTGCCGCAAATGTAAAAAATGGTGGAAGGACACCTGTGGCAGGAATGGTTCACAGTGTTACACTTCTTCTTATAGTAATAGTTCTTATGCCGACAGCAGCACTTATACCGATGACAACACTTGCAGCAGTGCTTATTATGGTTGCATGGAATATGTGTGACTGGAAGGCATTTGCAGGACTTATTAAAAAAGCACCTAAGAGTGATATAATTGTACTTCTCGGAACATTTTTCTTAACAGTTGTATTTGACCTTGTAGTTGCAATTGAAGTGGGTGTAGTAGTATCAGCGTTGTTATTCATGAAGAGAATGTCAGAAGTAACAGATGTTAAATCATGGAAATATATAGAGGAGCCGGATGTAACAGAAGGTGAATCAGAAAAGCTTATGTCACTTAGAAAAGAAATAAGGGTATTTGAAATAGTAGGACCTATGTTTTTCGCAGCGGCTGAACAGCTCGCAGTAATTGATTCAAAAAAATATACGAAGGTTGTAATTATAAGAATGAGAAGTGTTCCGGCAATAGATGCAAGTGCAATGCGTTCACTTAACAGCCTTGCTGAAAGAGCAGAGAAAAAGAACATACAGCTTTTGTTTTCACATGTTAATGAACAGCCGCTTCAGGCAATGAAAAAATATGGATTTTATGATATGATAGGAGAAGAAAATTTTAGAAGCGATATTGTTGATGCTATTAATTATGCAGAGCAGATAATTGGTTAGTTATTGGGATAGTGCAGGAGGAGTCGCAATTAGACTTTTATCGCAGAGCAAAATTAGAGTCTTTGCCCGCGATTCCTCTGACGTATAGCATCTGTGGAATGGAGAGTAATATGCAGGAGTCACATAATAAGATAAATAAAAAGGAAGCCGGGAGAAAAATTATAATTGATACGGCATTTAATATTTTTGTTGAACGCAAGATAGAGCCGGTTTCCATGGGAGAGATTGCTGAGGCAGTAGGGATAGGAAGAGCTACATTATTCCGCCGTTATCCGAACAAACTGGAACTGGTAATTGCGGTGTGTAGTGCAAAGTGGAAAGAGTATTTGGATGAACTTGACAAAAACCGCACGATTTCATCAGTGGGGGATATACCGGCAATAGACAGATTTATTTTTACACTCGACAGCTATATTGATATGTATGTGAATCACAAGGCTCTTCTTAAATATAACGATAATTTTAATCACTATGTCACTCATGCAGGAGCGAATGAGGAACAGTTGCGTGAATTTCATGCATCATTGAGGTCGGCAGACACCAGATTTGAACTTATGTATGAGAAGGCTAAGGAAGACAAAACATTCCGCACAGACATTCCAAGGGAAGAATTTATGAGGACAACGATACATACGATGATGGCGGCGTGCACATACTATGCTAATGGCTTTATCTGGGGGTCAGAAAAGAATAGAGATTATACACCTGAACTGCTCCAGATACGGAAAATGATAATTGATTATGCACAAAGTGGAGAAACAATTAAAAGAAAATAAACGTTTTTTGTAGAGACTGTGTTTGTTATGGGAGAATGGCAAACACAGTTTTTGCTTTTTACCTATTTGATTTATGAAGAAAATGTGCTATCATAAAAAAGATTATGGGTTTCTATAGCTTTTTATGCCGAAAAGCCGTATAAAAATGTAAAAACAGATGTATTTGAAAGGTTTGGTGAATCGATTGAAGAATCTTATAGATCATGTTAAAGGTAAGAAAGTAGTGTTTATTACAACTAAGAATATAGATTATATAAGAAATTCGCAGGAATTAAACATTTTAAAGGAAAACGCAGATAAAGTTGACAGGATTTATTCAAAATCAAAGAGTTATCCCATTAGAATATTACAGGTGTGGTTAAAGATTCTGTTTACAGGATTTAAAAAGTATGACACGGTATTTGTGGGATTTTCACCACAGCTTATACTTCCTGTGTGGTGGTGGAAGTTTAAGAATAATAAAGTGGTGATAGATTTCTTTATATCTGTATATGATACGATGGCATTTGACAGGAAGAAGGTTAGTCCTAAGTCAGTTGCAGGAAAATTTTGTAAATGGATTGACTGTAAGACTATTAAACATGCCGGTCATATTATATGTGATACAAAAGCACATGGGAAATATTTTAGTTCGGAATTTGGTGCAGACAGGAATACGATAGAAGTTCTATATATAGTAGCTGATGAAAAGATATACTATAAGCGGCCACAGATAAAGAAAAAGGAAGACGTGGATAAATATGTAGTTGTATATTTCGGTTCAATTCTGCCGCTTCAGGGAATTGATGTTATTGTTAATGCAGCAGCAAAGCTTAAGGAAAGAGAGGATATTAAGTTCTATATTATCGGACCGGTTAAGGATGAAAAGCTTACAGATAATGTGGTGAATATAGAATGGCTCAGTCAGAATGAATTAGCAGAATATATAGCAATGGCTGACTTGTGCCTTGCAGGGCATTTTAACGGGAATAATAATAAAGCCAACAGAACAATTCCGGGGAAGGCTTATATATATGAGTTAATGGGAAGACCTATGATTCTTGGGGATAATCCTGCCACACATGAGTTATTCGAAGAAGATGGAAAACATTTCTTTGTGGAAATGAGCAATCCACAGGCACTTGCTGACAGAATAGTACAGTGTGCAGATGAGTCCGCAGGTAAGACAGTAAGTAAGACCGGAAGACAGGAGAATTAATTGTGAAGATTGTAAACAAATTAAAAGGAAAAACATATGTAAGCACACTTATAAACAGAATAATGTACGCAGCAGTTCTGTTTATTGCCAATGCATTAATATCAAGAGCCTTGGGAGTAAAGTTAAAAGGAGAGTATACGTGGATAATCAATGCTGCAAATATTATTGCAATAATTGCAGGACTAGGTGTGTATCATTCGATTCCATATTTTAACAGACAGAAGAAAGAGGACGAGGATATTGTCCAGCGTTATGTTAATATTTTTACACTTCAGGCACTTGTATATCTTGCAATATCAGCGGTAATAATAGCATGCACAGGTGTTAAGATAAGTATTATATCTATATGTGTTCTGGTTATAATGGATACATTCAGTCAGGAACTTAATATGCTTATTCTTATAGTTGATATATTTAAGAGAAATAAGATATTGCTTGCAGGAGCATATTTTAATCTTATTACGAGTGCATTATGCTATCTGACATTTAAGGACAATGTAGTTGCAGCTATTATTGTGCTTGCAATGTTCAAAGGATTTTACATTGTATTTTATCTTATGGCAATGAAGAAGATACCTAATCCATTTGCCGTAAGTATGAAGAAACTGGTACAGATAATTAAGTTTGGATATATGCCGATGCTGTCATTTCTCCTCATAACACTTAATTATAAGGTGGATTTGATAATGCTTAAGGCTAACAGCGGTGTAAGTGCAGAGGCATTAAGCTATTATTCGGTAGGTGCACAGATAGCAGAGCTTGCATGGTTTATTCCTGATGTATTTAAGGAGGTTCTGTTCTCGAAGACTGCCAAGAAGAATAATTATGATGAAGTGTCGGCGGTGCTTAGAATATCCAACGCGGTGCTTGTCATGGTTATATTTGGCGTAGTTGTATTTGGAAAAGTTATGATATGGCTGTTCTATGGAACACCATTCATGCCGGCATATAAAGTTACTATATGTATATTCCTCGGTATACCTGCCATGTCATGGTTCAAGATTATCTATACATTATTCAATGCACAGGGAAGAAGAAAGACAAGCTTCTTTGTACTTTTACTCAGTGCATGTACTAATATAGTTATGAATTATGTGCTGATTCCTGTTATTGGAATATATGGTGCTGCACTTGCATCTGTTGCATCATATACAGTGTGTGGAGTTATATTCATATCCCTTTATTCAAAAATCTCAGGAGATCCGGTACATAAGCTTATTCTTATGACTAAGAAGGATATTAAAGTGTTGAAGAAATAAAGATTCAGAACAGTATTTAATGGCGCTGGACGTCAGGAAAATGGAGAAAAAGATGAAAACATGTGTTGTTACAGTGTACAATAGCGACAATTATGGAGCATTTATGCAGGCATATTCCATGCAGGAGTTCTTAAAGTCTCAGGGATGTGATGTATATTTTCTTAAAAATAAAGCCAGAAACTTAAATATGCTTACGATAAAGAAGATAGTTAAGAGGATTACTAAAGCGAATTTTAGAGGATTTGGCTATCAGCTTGCAAGAAGAAAGCAATTTGTTAAAGCAAATGCAGTGTTTAAGGAATGTAGTTTTGAAGAAACTAAAGATATGCAGCTTGCGGTTCTTGGAAGTGATGAGATATGGAATATAAAGAGAAAATCCATATACAGTTATCCTTCATTCTTTGGAAAAGATGTTAATGCTAAGGCGGTTATATCTTATGCGCCTTCAGCAAATCTTGCCGGAAAGTCTGATTTTATGAAGCATCCTGAAATAGTTGAAACAATGAAGAGTATTGATGCATTGTCTGTGAGGGATGAACATTCTAAAGAAGTAATATCACAGTTGTTCGAAGGAAAGAGCGTTGATGTTGTAGTTGACCCTACACTTCTTAATGATGAGACATTTTACAGAAAAAATATAGTTAAATGTCCGGAGAAGGATAAATTTATTGCTATTTATTCATATGGAAATAAGCTTTCTAAGGAGAATATTGATAATATTGTTAAGTTCGCACATAATAATGGCTACAAAATAATATCACTTCTTGATTCATTTTCGTGGTGTGACAAGAATGTGGCATTGTCGCCGTTTGAGACTCTGGGCTATTTTGATGCGGCACAGATGGTATTCACTGATACATTTCATGGTTCGATATTTTCAATAATATTGAATAAAAAGCTGATTGTTACATCAAAGAGCAGTAATAAAATATATAATTTACTATGTCAGTTTGGTCTCGATAACAGAATTATATCAAAGGATGCTACAATCGAGAAACTTGCAGATACAGAGATAGATTATGAAAGTGTGAATGGAAAGGTCAGTGCGGGGAGAGAATTCTCGCGTACATGGTTAAAAGACAAATTAGAACGTTTTAATAAATAGGAGGAACAAATGATGTCAAAGCTGGTTACAGTTATTGTTGCAGTATATAATACAGAGCCATATCTTGAAGAGTGTGTAAAGTCTATAGTTAATCAGACATACAGAAATATGGAAGTGCTTCTTATAGATGATGCTTCGCCTGACAATGCACCAAAGATGTGTGACGAATATGCAGCTAAGCATGAATTTATACAGGTTGTGCATAAAGAGAATGGAGGAGTATCATCCGTAAGAAATCTTGGTATAGAGATGGCTAAAGGGGAATATGTCTGTTTTATTGACTCGGATGATTATCTTCATAAAGATTATCTTAAAGAAATGGTTGCGGCAATTGAGAAAAATGATGCTGATGTTGCTGTCTGCGGAAGTTACAGGCAGAAAGAAAGTGGAGACTTTAAACAGATGTGCTGCAAGGAAAATGGACTTTTAGATAATACTAAGGCTATGAGCCTTATGTTTTATGATAACGCATTTGGTGCATATCCATGGAACAAATTATATAGAAAATCTATTATAGATAAATATGATATTAAGTATGATTTATCACTTAGAATGTCGCAGGACCTTGTATGGGTAACTACTTACATGAAGGAATGTAAGAAAGTTGAGTATGTTGCAAAGCCTTTATATTATTACAGATATAACCAGAATTCTGTGTGTAGAAATATAAAGAATACGGGTGTATTCGACAGAAAGAAATTAATTACTCTTCAGGCACATGAGATGACGAAGGAGATAATTAAGGATTGCAATGATGAGATAAATAAAGCATTTCAGGGAAGACTTGTATGTACTTACATGCGTCTGATGGTAAATATGAGATATTCAGACTGTTATGATAAAGAACTGGTAGGCAGATGTAAGAGAGAAATCCGTAAAAATCTTAAAGCTTTTCTTACAAGACCGGCTTATGGAGTATTCGACAGATTTTCTGCTATTCTTATTGCAGTTAGTCCGAGAGTGTTCTGGTTCCTGTTCGGAATAGCATATAAAGTGTTTAAGCTGTCAGTATAATTGGAAAAGTGGAGGTATAGAATGGTATCGAAGATTCGCAAATCAACAGAACACCTTAGTGACAGAGCATGGCTTATTATAATATTTTTGTTTTGTTTTCTTTCACATGAGTGTATCAATTTTGTAATGAAGACTCTGGCTTCTGTTCCAACGGAGATGGCACTTTTGTCATGGGCTGAATATATAGCGGGGCATGACTGGTCGGAACTTTTATCCAATACCGACTATTTTGGTGTAGGATTTTACGTTATATGCTATCCTTTTGTTGCACTCATAAAAGACAGATATATACTTCATCAGGTTATTCTTGCATTTGTCTGTATTCTTGAGACAATTCCGTCAATATTATGCTATAAGATACTCAGAAAAGATTTTAATATAGAAGATAAAGTATATTGTTTCATAGTTGCCATAGCAATATCATTTTTTGATGTTGTGTACACTGTTACAGCACTTAATGAGCATCCGTTAAAGATTATATTATGGATAATTGTATATATGGTTCTTAGAATTATCGGAACAGATAAGAAGTCCAAAAAGATTATATATACAGTTATAATATCAGTTCTTTTATGTTATTCACTTACAATACACAGCAGGGCTATTCTTACTGTAATGGCATTTGTGTTTGTAGTGGCTGCATATTTTATAATATATAAGAAATGGCTTGTGCAGCCGGTAGCATTTATATTAACAATTGCACCACTTTACATCGGAAGTAAAAAGCTCGTCAAGTATGTAGTTTCATTTCTCTGGCGCACATCAGACAGTTCAGGACTTCGTAATTCAGATGGTGCGGCCGGAAAAACACTGGGTATGATAAAGTTCCTTTTCAGGGAAAATGGTATAAGAGGATTTATCAATACTGTTTCAGCACAGCTTTTTTCAGGAAATGTGTATTCATTTGGTGTTCTTAACATAATGCTTATAGTATTCTTTATTATATTATTTCTTGCACTTAAATATCGTAAAGATGAATCAAAGCATACGGAGATTAACAGAAAAGTATTTTTTGTATTTGTATTTCTTATGACAGCGGCATGTATAACTGTTGTTGCTGATGCTTTTTATACATTGCAGGGAGCAACTATACTTATAGGAAGAGGTCAGGGAGCTAAGTTTTACTTTTTCTTAAGATACTTCTTCTATTATCTGTCACCGGTTCTGTGTGTTCTGGCAGGAATGTACTATTACATGAAAGACTGCACATTAACAAGAAAGATAATTAAGATTGCAGAAAGAATATTTGAGTTAGATGCTTTATATGTGCTTATATCAATAATGCCAACTGCGTGGGGAACAAATTCACCAAAACTGGATGCGTTATATTACATGGCGCCTTTTTCGGGAAGAAAATATGGAACTTATATGTCTAAGTTTGATTTCTATATTGCTGTGTTTGTAATAATTATGGCATATGTCATAATGTATCATTTTACTAAGGCAGAGAGAAAGAAGTTTTATCTTATCGTGCTGGCAGCAGTATTTGCATATGAATATTATTATATCAGTCTTGTGTATGATTATGGTCTTGCAGAGAGAAACTATTATTATATAGATGCATATAAAGAGAAGATTTATAATTCAGAAGAATATAAGGATGTGAATAATAATCTGTATATTATAAACAATTCATTCCTGTCACAGATAACGCAGTATGAGATGCCTGACAGAGTTGTGCATTATGGAGATGATTATAATATGAGTGACGGCGTACTTCTGGTAAGCTCGAAACTGACATGGGGACAGGTAACACAGCACAAATTCAGATATATGTACAAACTTGATAATAATGAATATATATATTCAAAAGAAAAAGTATATGACTTTATGATTAAGATTGATGTAATGAATTATCACAGAGTTTATAAGTAATAACATTAATTTGACTGAAGGGAGAAGAAGATGAAGCATTTTAAGAAAATATTATACGTCATTGCCTTTTTTGCAGTTACGTGGATTCTTACAGCTAATAATAAGGTGTATGCTGATGATTCACAGCTTAAAATATATGAATATGACTATACTAATAAGATTATGTCGGAGAATGAGTATACCGGAGGTGCCATTATATCGGGACTTACATCATTCAATATAATGGCAATTTATGAAGGAGATAACGCAGAAAACATATCGTATGAATGGTATCCTGCAGAAAATTCAAAGTATACGGTAACGGTTACATCAACCGGAACAAATCTTTGTATAGGACGAGTTGTGGGTATCGGAGTTGGTTCGGCTGAAGTTGTTGTTGATGCAACTTATAATGGACAGGTTGTGGCTACTAAAACATTTTCATTAGTTGTAAGCAGTAATGAGCTGAAAACATCGGTGTTAAAAGATTTGTATGTAGATGGTGCAAACATAACACTTCCGACTGACCAGAATATTATTAGTGATTATTATAGTGTTAACCAGAGTCACCCGCGTATTATGACCAATTCCTCTAAGATGCAGACAGCAGAAAAATATATGACTTATGCACTGGCTATGGATAAATCCGAAAGTGAGCGGAATGAATACGAAAATCTTGTAATTAATGAGATTAACAGCAGATATAGCGGACAGGCAGTTCCAAAGGAATATTTTAAAAAGCTGGCGGATGAATATGACAATATACAGGCGGTTGCTGAGTCATATGTGGCAATTGACACAGTGTACATGTATGAGTATGTGTCAGGAAGCATATCTAATGTTGTTAAAAGGATGGAGACAGAGGCGGAAGAAGTAGGTTATATATGGTTATTATATAATGCAAGAATGCAGAATATTGATAAATATAAAGCCTCATTTTCGAGTGAAGAAGCCTACAATAATGTTAAAAGTATATATAATGACAAAGATTATAATGCATATGCAGAAAGGCTTAAGAAAATAGTACAGTATGGTACACAGTTTAAGGACTGGAATCCTAAAGACAGTTTTCTTGATACGGGTATGATGTGTTATGTTATGGGAATGTCATATGACTGGGTATATAATTATCTGACCGATGATGAGAGGATGCAGTACGCAGCAGATATAAAGAGACTTGGAATTGATGAAGGAAACAGTTACATAAGATGCATTTATTCCCAGCAGAGATTCAGAAGTAACTGGAGTGCTGTGTACCTTTCAGGAATAAGTGTTGCCTCTATGGCGGTATTTGAATATTATCCTCAGATGTGCGGAAGGCAGATTGCGGATACGGTAAGATTTTTACCTGTATTTATTAATCAGTATTCGCCGGGAGGTGCACTTTCGGAAGGAACAGGATACTGGATATTATCAGAGAGATATATGTCATATCTGTTATCATCACTTAATTATACGTTTCAGAAAGATTATGGTCTTCTGAGTGTAAAAGGATTTGATGAAAGTATGTTTTACCCGTTATATATTACGGGAAAAGACAGCATAGACCTTAAAAATGCCGTAACATATAATTTTGGTGATGCAAATGGTGGCGAGATGGCACAAAGTGCAATGCTATGGTATGTTGAGGCAATGTCTGTAAAGACAAAACTCGAAGGAAGTAATTATAAAGCTAAGGCAAAGGCTTTGTTATGGTACAAGATGAGATATACGGATGAGAATAATTATAATATGGCTGATGTTCAGGATTTGCTATGGTATCCGTTAATAATTCAGAGATATAAGAGTCTTCTTGTTGCTCCTGAGAGTGTTACATATGATGATTTGAAACAGGCGGGAATGACAGAGCTAAAGTATTTTGCCAATACGGACCTTATCAGTAATACGATTCTTGCTGAGAATGACCTTATGTCAGATAATATAGTATATGGTCGTGGAGAAAAAGTAACGATTGTTACAACGAGCAAAGATTATACTGATATTATGGCACCATATTTTGCAACAAAAGGAAAAAATATAAGAGGCAGTCATATCGACCTTGATATGGGAGGATTTATATATGACGCCCTTGGTGTGCGATGGGCAAATGAACTTGGTAAAACTGTGTATGACAGTAACAGGAATAAGTATTATGTTAAAAGAGCAGAGGGTCATAATACTCTCGTTATTAATCCGTCCGATGCAGAGGACCAGAATACAAGTACGGCAACAAAGACGACCGGAAGCTGTGACATAAAGGAAAGTGACTGCCTTCAGGGAGAACTCGGAACGATAATCCGGTTTGATATGAGTAATGCTTACAATGTGACAAATGTCGATGGTAAACTTGTTAAGAATGGTAATTCTGTTAAGCGTGGATTTATGCTTTTTGATAATGACAAGAGACTTATGATTCAGGATGAGATAACTCTTGATGAGCCGGGAGATATATACTGGTTTATGCAGACACTTGTCCTCGGAACTGATTATTCAATGAGTGCTGATGGAAAAGTTGTTATTATGACAAAGACTACTGCCGATGGTAAAAAGGTAAGACTTAAAGCGGAGCTTAATGTTACAACAGATAATAAGGATGCCAGACCAAGATTCTCACTTATGGAATACAAATGCCTTAATGAAGACTTTAATCTGTTGCAGGTTAATAAATCATTTGCTGAAAAATATAAGTCATATAGAAAACTTGCAATTCATGTAAGCGGTAATGGAAATGATGACATTGCTAAAGTTAAGAATGCAACAATTACAGTTGTACTTACACCTCTGTATGAGGATGGAGACATGGATAAGGGAATTGATGAAATTATTCCTATTGCAAACTGGGAGATGCATAGTGATTATACAAGTACCAGAGAGATGAAAGTTGCGAAGGATAAATGTCAGGTTACGACACAGGGACAGATAGTTAAAAATAATGTTACAATTAATGATGTTAAGATGACGGCAGACAGACTTAAATATACATCTGATAACAGTGACATGATAGCAGTTAACAATGATGGAACCATAACAGTAAATAAATACGGAGACTGTAATGTGACTGTCCAGTCTGTTGATTATCCTGAACTTAAAAAGACATTTTCGATAAATGCACAAAATGTAACTTCTATGAAGTTCAACAGAGAAAAAATAGATTTCTCAAGAAAGATATCTTCAAATCTGAAGCTGACTACAGAACCGTTAGATTCAAAGAATAATGATATTGTTTGGGAATCATCGAATCCGGATGTTGCCACAGTTGATTCATCCGGTAAAGTGATTGCTAAAGGATATGGAAGCTGTGTTATTAAAGCTTATTGGAAACTGAATCCGCAGATGTATACAGAGTGTCCTGTAAATGTTCTCGTTCCTCAGGGAATAAACATTGATAATAAGGAGATAACATTTAGTGAGAAAGGAACATATCAGTTAAATGCGGCTATAACCAATAGTGATGCTCTTGACAAAAAGATAATATGGACATCGGATAATAAAAAGGTGGCTACTGTAGATTCGAATGGAGTGGTTACCAGTGTAGGAACAGGTACATGTAATATTACTGCTACAAGTAATGCAGATAAGAGTATAAGTGCTGTTTGTAAAGTTACTGTTGATGCACCTGAAAAAGTTCAGATGAGTAATACAACTCTTAAGATGACAAAGATTATGTCACGCAGATTAACAGCAAAGGTTATTCCGAATGATGTGTCTGATACAGGAATTACATGGACTACTACTAACAGACTCGTTGCAACAGTTGACAAGAATGGAAAAGTTACAGTTGTAGGAAATGGCAGATGTAAAATAATAGCTACATCGACTATGAATGAAAATATATTTGGACAGTGCGATGTTACGGTAAATGTTCCAATGAAGGTTATGCTTAATAAGACTTATATTAAAGTGAGCAGAAAGATGAGCATAAATCTTAAAGCAAAGATTAAACCGGTTAATGCTTCGGATAAGGATATTAAGTGGAAAACTTCTAACAGTTCCATTGCAAGTGTGGATAAAAACGGAAAAGTCACTGTTAAGAGAAGTGGAAGGGTTACTATTACTGCAACTAGTAAAGCCAACAAAAAGGCAGTTGCCGTATGTATAATAAAAGCTGATATAAAAGAAAAAAAGAAGTAAATTCAGGGGGTTACAATAATGACAAAGATACTTGTGTTTTCGGATTCACATGATGATATATCTAATATGCAGAAAGTTATTGATGCAGAGATTCCAGATATCATATTACATCTTGGAGACGGATGGGATGATATCGAACAGCTTCATAGAGAGTATTATTATGATATTCCTATGGAGCATGTCAAAGGAAACTGCGATTATAACAGTGAATCTGATATAAAGTTTTTGACTGTTGCGGGAAAGAATATATTTATGACACATGGAGACAGATATTATGTTAAATCACGTCTTGATGTCCTGATAAATGAGGGAATTGAAAGAGGGGCAGATATTGTGCTGTTTGGACATACCCATAATCCAGTCAATATTAAAACAGATAATATGATAGTGATTAATCCGGGTTCAATTAAGAATACAAAACTAAGAACTAATGAACCGTCATATGCTGTCATAACTATAGACGAGGACAGTTCTTCTAAGGATAATATAACTTCAGAAGTAAAATATGTTTACGATATATAAAAAATGAAACGGACTTCCCATAGCGGCATACATTGTTATTGTTACCGCTGCGGGGAGTCCGTGTTCGTTAATTGAATCTTTTGGTAATTCCTGATTTGTCAAGTACAGTTCCTATTATAAAGAAGGCGATAACATTTACCACGCCTTCGAGTGCAAGACCCGGAGCAGATGCAAGACCTGACGCTAATGAGCCGTATAATACAGCTCCGAACAATGTATATCCGACAGTCATGACAATCATACTTACTATAGAACCGGCAAATGTTTTAACACTATACATTTTACGGTTCTTATTTTTTAATCCGAATATAGCACATGCAGACAGGGCAACTAATGATTTGATAATTAAAGTCGGTACTGCCCATATAGCATAACCGGTAAGGATATCAGCCATAGCTGCACCTATTGCCCCGGCTGCACATGCCATCGCAGGTGTAAAGAAAAATGCACAGGTGAGAATAATACAGTCACCAAGATTGGCATATCCAAGAGGAATAGGAATCTGTATGAATGCTGTTGCAATATATGTAAGTGCAATAAACAGCGCTGTGATTGTGAATTTTAGTATTGAGTTGTGTTGTTTCATGATAATCCTTCTTTCTTTTGTTATGTGTTTCACACTATTGTGTAGCAAGAGAGTGGATATGTCAAGAAGAAAATATGAATTTTAATAAGCAGGGGTATTGACAAATAAAATGAATACGATATAATGTAGTAATGAAAACTACATGTAATAAAAATGGTTACCACAAATAATAATGATGATAACTAAATTAAAACATATGTATTTGTAAGAAAAGAGGGTTATTATGGATTGTCCAATTAATGAAAATGAATTAAAACTTCATAAGATTTCTATTCCGAAGTATACACTCGGTGAAGAACTGGTAAGTTCAATATCACATGGGGTTGGTGCAGGAATGGGAATTGCAGCGCTTTGTCTGTGTGTTATCAGGTCGATGAGTCATGGCGATATATATTCGATAGTAAGCAGTTGGATATTCGGTATTTCGATTATCATACTTTATAGTATGTCAAGTATATATCATGGCCTTGCACCTAATAATGCAAAGCGTGTCATGAGAGTATTCGACCATTGTACAATATTTCTTCTTATAGCAGGCACTTATACACCGTTTACACTTATAAGTCTTAGGGGAAAAACAGGCTGGACGTTATTTGGAATAATATGGGGAACGGCGGTTATTGGAATAATACTTAATGCAATAGATATGGAAAGATTCAAAGGTATATCTATGGTATGTTACCTTGCAATGGGCTGGGCAATAGTATTTACATTTAAACCATTGATGAATGCTGTGGACATTGCAGGTATAAAGCTTCTTGTGACGGGAGGAATAGCATATACAGTCGGTGCAGTAATCTATGGTATAGGCAGTAAGGTAAAGTATATGCATTCAATATGGCACTTCTTTGTATTAGCGGGAAGTATATTGCATTTTCTTGCTATATATAATTATGTGTTATAGATGTAAAATTTAATTATGTTTGATTGTCCATAAACAGTCGGAATTATTTAAGACGCACGATTTTATTGATGAAATCGTGCGTTTTGTGTATAATAAAATAGTTTGGAAAATTTAGAAATATTTGGAATGGAGATTAGTATGTCAGATGTGAAAAAAGAAAAGAGAAAATTGAAAAACAGTATATACAGATACCTTGGAGAATACAAAAAAGAAAGTATTCTTGGACCATTGTTTAAGCTTCTTGAAGCATCTTTTGAACTCATAGTACCTCTGGTCGTGGCAGCAATAATAGATAAAGGTATAGGTGGTTCGGATAAAGGTTATATAGTAAGAATGAGTGCGGTGATGGTTGCACTTGGCATTGTCGGACTTATAAGTGCTGTTACGGCACAGTTTTTTGCGGCAAAGGCAGCGGTTGGTTTTTCAACTAGATTAAGGCATGAACTGTTTGCACACATACAGAAGTTCTCGTTTAGTGATATAGATAATGTCGGAACTTCTACAATGATTACGAGAATGACAAGTGATATTAATCAGGTACAGAATGGTGTAAATATGGTATTAAGGCTTTTTCTTCGTTCACCATTCATTGTATTTGGAGCTATGATAATGGCATTTACAATAGATGTAAAAGCAGCATTTGTATTTGTGGTAGTTATTCCGGTTCTTTCAGTAGTTGTATTTGCGATAATGGCAATCAGTATTCCATTATATAAAAAGGTACAGTCAGGTCTTGATAAAGTTCTTGGTATAACAAGAGAGAATCTTACCGGAGCCAGAGTAATAAGGGCTTTCAATAAGGAACAGGATGAGATAAGGGAATTTGATGAGGCACATGAAAATCTTACCGGGCTTCAGATGCTTGTCGGAAGAATAACAGGACTTATGAATCCGTTAACATATATTGTTATAAATGTAGGAATTATTGTACTTATATATGTGGGGGCAATAAGAGTTGATTCGGGTGTTATAACACAGGGAGAAGTGGTAGCACTTGTGAACTATATGTCACAGATACTTGTGGAACTTATCAAACTTGCCAACCTTATTATTACAGTGACTAAAGCGGTAGCATGTGGAAACAGAGTACAGTCGGTTATGGATATGCAGACAGATATGGAGGATGGAAGTAAATCGGTTGAATCGTTATCTGATAGCGGACAGTATAGTGATGTTTGTGCTGTTGAGTTTGAAGATGTAGGTCTTGTTTACAAAGGAGCATCTGAAGAGGCATTGTCGCATATAACATTTAAGGCAAACAAGGGTGATACAATAGGAATTATCGGTGGAACAGGTTCAGGAAAATCATCAATAGTGAATATGATTCCAAGATTTTATGATGCAACATCAGGTAAAATAAAAATTAATGGAAATGATATAAAAGAATATTCAATTGAAGAACTCAGAAAGAGTATAGGAATAGTTATGCAGAAGGCAGTGTTGTTTAAAGGAACTATCAGGGACAACATGAAATGGGGTAATGAAAATGCGACAGACGAAGAGATATGGGAGGCACTTGATATAGCACAGGCAAGCGAATTCGTAAAAGGTAAAGATAAAAAGCTTGATACGGTTGTTGAACAGGGAGGAAAGAATTTCTCAGGAGGCCAGAGACAGAGGCTTACTATTGCAAGAGCGGTTGTTCGTAAGCCGGATATACTTATTCTTGATGACAGCTCTTCGGCACTTGATTATGCTACAGATGCAAGACTTAGGAAAGCAATTTCAGGGATGTCAGGTGATACGACGGTATTTATAGTATCACAGAGAACATCATCATTAAGACATGCAGATAATATTATTGTTATGGATGACGGAGTTATAGTTGGAATGGGAACACATGATGAACTTCTTAAGTCATGCGATGTATATAAAGAAATAAATGCTTCACAGGAAAGTGGAAAGGAGGCAGTGTAGATGTCTGAGCAGAACAAAGGTGGACAAAAAGAAACTTTAATTAAAGTATTGAAATATATTAAAAAGTATTGGGTATTTTTAGGAATATCGGTATTTATGGCTGCAGTTACAGTTGCTCTTACATTATATCTGCCAATACTTACGGGAAGAGCCATTGATCTTGTAGTGGGTAAAAATAATGTTGATTTTGACGGAATAATGAAAATAATATTTACGGCAGTAGTCGTTATAGGAATTACAGCGGTAGCGCAGTGGATTATGAATGTATGCAACAATAAAATGGCATTTAATATTATTCAGGATGTGCGTAGTGAGGCAATTAAGAAGATAGAGATACTTCCTCTTAAATATATTGACGGACATTCATACGGAGAAGTTGTGAGCAGGGTTATCGCAGATGTTGACCAGTTTTCTGACGGATTGTTAATGGGATTTACACAGTTATTTACAGGAGTGATTACAATATTTGGAACTTTAGGGTTCATGCTAATGGTAAATATTAAGATTACGCTTGTAGTAGTTGTTATAACGCCGGTGTCGCTCCTTGTGGCTAATTTTATTGCAAGAAAGACATTTAACATGTTCAGATTACAGTCAGAGACAAGAGGAGAGCAGACATCTGTAATAGAAGAAATGATTGGCAATCAGAAGATTGTTCAGGCATATGGCCATGAAGATGAGGCACTTGAAACATTTGATGAGATTAATGGAAGACTTGGAAAATATTCGTTGCGGGCAATATTTTTCTCGTCACTTACTAATCCAGGTACAAGATTTGTTAACAGTCTTGTATATACAGGTGTTGCATTTACAGGAGCATTTTCTGTAATAAGCGGGGGTCCGTCAGGGCTTACGGTAGGCCAGCTTTCATGTCTTTTAAGTTATGCAAATCAGTATACAAAGCCTTTTAATGAAATATCAGGTGTAATTACTGAACTTCAGAATGCACTGGCATGTGCACAGAGAATATTTGACCTTATAGAAGAAGAACCGCAGATTGAAGAACCGGCAGATGCAATTAAGCTGGAAAATGTCAACGGACAGATAAAATTAGAGAATGTTAACTTTTCATATGAGCCTTCACAGAAACTTATAAGGGACTTTAATCTTTCGGTTAAGCCAGGACAGAGAGTTGCAATAGTAGGACCTACAGGATGCGGTAAGACAACTATAATAAATCTTCTTATGAGATTTTATGATGTAAATAGCGGAAGTATTAAAGTTGAGGGCAATGATATAAGAAATGTTACGAGAGAAAGCTTAAGACAGTCTTATGGAATGGTTCTGCAGGAAACATGGTTAAGACATGGAACTATAAAAGAGAATATAATTATGGGAAAACCCGATGCGACAGATGAAGAGATAATAAATGCAGCGAAGGCATCGCATGCACACAGCTTTATAAAGAGACTTCCTAACGGATATGATACAGTGATAGGAGAGGATGGTGGAAGTCTTTCACAGGGACAGAAACAGCTTTTGTGTATAACAAGAGTTATGTTATGTCTGCCACCTATGCTTATACTGGATGAAGCTACATCATCAATTGATACAAGAACCGAGATGCATATCCAGAATGCATTTGTGGTAATGATGGAGGGAAGAACGAGTTTTATAGTAGCACACAGACTATCAACGATAAAATCGGCGGATATAATACTTGTTATGAAAGATGGAAATATAATAGAGCAGGGCAATCATGAAACACTGTTAGAAAAAGGCGGGTTCTACGCAGAACTGTACAACAGCCAATTTGCATAAAGCTACAAGTCGTGCGAGCCCAAAAGCACAAGTAGGTTCCGCATGCTTGCATGCAGGAACCTACTTGTGCTTTTGGGCTCATATGGCGACAGCCATGAACCGGAAAGTTATTCTTATATGCTAATGCATATAAGAATAACTTTCCGGTAGGCTTGTATGCCCGGTTGTCAATCAAGTCCGCATGCAGCTATGGCTTCATGCAGTGGTCATATCAGAGGAGAAAGTATGAAGTATAAGAAAAAATATGAAGTTAATATTCCGATAATGTTTATAATAGGAGTTATATTATTTTTATGGGTAATATCCCACTTTATGGATGGAGTTTCGATAATAAAAAATCTTACACATATTTATAGTGGCAATGTAGAATTATCAGAATTAAAAGAGGGAAATTACATTAGTGTTGATAAAGTGAGAGTATTGGGAGAAATGGACAAAGAGGACTCGTCATACATTGCCCATGAGATGGTGGAAGTTAATCCGTTGGAAAACAGATACTACATGGTAAATATCAACGATAAAGACAACAAATATGTAAGTATGGTGATTAACCAGAAGCAATTCCTTGAACTTAATGATGGTTATGTCAATGATGACGGATATATCAAAAAGTCGCGTGAATATGATATTTTCAACTCATCATTTGACTTTAAAGTTGTTAAGGCAGACTATTTACATAAACAGAATGTTGACGATGCAAGGATAGATATGGATAATTATGAAAAGAGACCGGTTGCGGATTTGTATGATAAAATAGCTCTGGTTCCTGTTAGTTTTGGTAATGAGAAAAAAGAAATTATAGCAGTTTTGGTTGTTTTTGTTTGTGCAGTGCTATCGATTATAGTGTCTAAGCCATGGAAAATGATAACTGTAGAGTATGTTCCACAACTGGAATATAATTATGTGTACAAAAAACAAACAGACGAAAAAGATGAACGTGTACTTTCTGAGGAGATGAGAAGTTTAAAACTGGATATTGGTTATTATGAAAGACAATATAGTGCAATAAAAGATAAAGTGAAGAAGAATGTGGTTTCATTTGGATTAATAGCATTAATTTTCATAATGATAAAACAGGTAGTGTACGATGGATATACTCAGCTTATGATTATTAATTTGGGAATACTCAATATTATACCTTATGTATCGTTTATAAAAATGTTGGTGAATATTGCGAATCTGCTGCTTAATAGAGATACACAGATTTCAAGAAGTGCCATGAGTGCGTTTAACAAAGCACCAGCTATGACAGAGATTAACATGAGAAAGGTCAGACTGGCTAAATGTGACAGAATACTACAGGAAAGGTGGAATAGTATAAACAATAGTTAATGATAAATGTCTTTCGAATCATGCTGTAAGGGAGAAAATTTAAGGAAAATATAGCAGAAAAGATGATGAATAAATGCTGCGTGATGGCATAAGGCAGAAACACAGCCATGTCTCTTAGTATATCCTCCATAAAAGGATAAAGCTTAAGCAGTTCCTCCGCGTCATCAAGGGTCCGTGCGGAGAGAAGAGACAGCCATGTAGTATGCACATAAAGTCAATCTGCCATTAAAGAAAAGTAACAGTACATAGCTAAGAGTTTTGTAATTGTTGTTTTAATTTTTCAATCTCTTTAAGAAGAAATTGATTTTCATTTTGCAGGGAATTATTCTTGTTTTGTAAAGAATCCGCCCTGTTTTTTTCAGATTTAATCTTTTGTTCAAGTTCTTCAATCATATATAATTCGGTGGTAACTGTTCAGAACCCCCTCGGGTTCAATGACCAATTGTTGTGCAAAACAGAGAATTGAAAAAATTTTTTTCTGCTCTGATTTGCTGTTACTTTGTGGATAAAAACGATGATTTTTTATTCGTATATCAACCTTGTGGATAATTCCCAACCATCGGTATTCTATCCGCTTCATTTTCGTCTTTTGAGACGATTTTGAATATATTTATAACCATTTGTACCTTCAAATTTAATACTTATCCACCGTCATTTTGCCATGAGCCTTTTGCGACAGATTCGCTTTTTTGCTGTGTTTCTGCTACAATAGAAACATAAAATCTTGCGGAAAGAAGGTGGTCTGAATGCCGATTAACATCACAGAAGAATTCGTTCGTTTTCTGATGGAACAGAACGCAGCTCTGTCGGATCAGGTTGCTGAATTAACAGCTAGTGTTGACAGCATGAATCAGACCATTACTGAACTGAACCAGACTATCAAGGAGCTGAAGGAACAGTTAAACAAAAACTCCAAGAACAGTTCCAAGCCACCCTCATCCGATGGACTTCAAAAGTCTGCGGTAAATAAGAACAAAAGTCTTCGCGAATCCTCCGGAAAGAAGCAGGGTGCACAAGAAGGTCATGACGGTGTTCATCTTTCCGTCATCTCCGATCCGGATCACATCGAGGAGCATATGCATTCTGACTGTACCGGCTGTCCCCATCGTGCGGAATGTCTTTCTAAAGCCTGTATAAAAGAAACACGCCATGAGGTTGATACGGTTGTGACTGTGGATGTCACTGCACACAATCTTATTGAGGTGCGCAAATGTCCTCTGCATGGTGGTGCGAAAACCGGATCATTTCCTGAAAACATAAAGGCGACTGTCCAGTATGGCAAAAACCTTCAGGCAATGGTTGTGGCTTTCAACACCATTGGTGCCGTCAGCATTAACCGTACGCATGAAATCCTGTCCAGTGTGTTTGACATTCCATTGGCTACAGGCACCATCAAAAACATGGTGACACGCTGTGCAGAGTCGTTGAAAGATACTTATGAGCGAATCCGTCTGAAAATGATCTCGCTTGGTCTGTTCCATTGTGATGAGACCAGCAGCCGCGTAGATGGAAAAACCTGCTGGGTTCACGTTGCGTCCAATCAGGATTATACCTATCTGACCATAAATCAGAAACGTGGACAGATAGGCATGGATACTGCGAATGTGCTGCCACATGCCTGCGGAATCATCGTGCATGACTGCTGGGGCTCTTATTGGAAGTATCAGGATGTGACACA
>DEGR01000012.1:0-2576 GCA_002351535.1 Lachnospira sp. UBA2821 | reverse complement strand
CACCCGGAGCAGACCTGGGCGGTTCGGTTTAAGAAGCTTCTGCTCGGTATGAAAAAGGTGCGTGATAAAGCCCTTCTTTCAGATAAGGATGAGGTAAGCTACTATCACCGCCATAAGTTTGATAAGGAGTATGATGCCATCATCAAAACTGCATATGAGGAAAATCCACTTCCTGAAACTCCTGCTAAAAAGCGCGGTCGCAAGAAAAAGAGCAAAGTATTAAATTTGATCTGCAGACTGGATAATTACAAGGAATCAGTCTGCCTATTTTTAAAGAATCTCTGCGTACCCTTTGATAACAATCAGGCGGAACGCGATCTGAGAATGGTAAAAGTAAAAACCAAGGTCTCCGGATGCTTCCGAAGCGAAGAAGGCGCACAGGAATATCTTACAATTATGAGTTACGTCGGATCAGCCCGCAAGCATGGAATCAATGCTTTCACAGCTATCCGCGAAGCACTGAACGGAAACCCGTATAATATTTTCAACTAACGGGGGTTCTGAACAGATACATAATAATATATAAAGCCAATAACATAAATATATAGCTAATAATATAAAATATATAGTTACTAATATAAAATATATAGCTACTAACATATAGTTACTAATATAAAATATATAGCTACTAACATAAACATATAGCTAATAATATAATAATAAAGACGGTCAGGCAGAATGGTCCTAATCGTCTTTTCTTAATTTGACCGCATTTCTTGCTTTCCATTTACGTTCATCTTCCTGAGCGGCATAATGCTTTCTTGTAGTATTAACATCTTTATGTCCTAACACATCTGCCACAAGATATATATCTCCTGTCTCTTTATAAAGACTTGTACCATATGTGCTTCTTAATTTGTGAGGGGTGATTTTCTTAAGCTGTGTTACTTGTGAAGAATATTTTTTTACAAGATTTTCTACACTCCGTACACTGAGCCTTTTATTCTGAATCGATAAGAACAGTGCATCTTCATGACCTGCAGCAGGATGCATAGTCTTTCTCTGCTCAAGATATGCGTGTAATGCGTCCTCAACCTCATCTCCAAAATATATAATAGATTCATATCCGCCTTTACGCCTTATCTTTATGCCTGTTTTTTCAAAATCTATGTCATTTATATCAATTCCAACACATTCTGAAACACGTATTCCCGTTCCAAGTAAAAGAGTAATAAGCGCAACATCACGAAGCTTGGTTTTCTCGTGATATGCAAGTTGTGAATCAGTAAGACCTTTACCGGATTCTACAACATCTATAAGGTCTGCAACTTCATTAGTATCAAGACGGACTATTTCTTTCTCGTGAAGTTTAGGAACTTTTATTTTAGCTGCAGGATTATCTTTAATAAGCTGATTATTAAAGTAGTAGTTGTAAAATGATTTTAAAGAAGATAATTTTCTTTTTATTCCCGTTTCTCTATTAGTATGGATGTTTTCATCTTTAGAATATACTTTAACGTATTCTAAATACTCTTCAATATCTACGACCTGCAGGTTATCCATAATATCTATAGGGAAGTCTTTAATCTCCATTTTAGAATAAATTGGGTTATTATTTTTAATATAGTTAAAGAATACTGTTAAATCATATGCATATGCAATTCTGGTGCGTGAAGAAGTAGTAGCCTCTATTGCCCTGAAAAATTCTTTGCAGAATTCAGGCAATTCTTCATTTAACATATTTCTTAATTTGAGAGTATTTTCTATGTCAAGTTTGTCGTGATAATTAAGTTGTTTGGTCATTAATCTCTCCTTTCCGGCCATATATTGCCATTTTCAATAGCATTAAATAATCTTTTTTTAACCCCCGGACTATCAAGATTAAGCTGCCTGACGAGCTTTTTAACATATTCACGCCTGGTATGTCCATCTGCAGGACATGGATTTTTTGCAACAGGAAGATTGTACTTATTTTTAAAACCTATAATCTCTGATTCAGATATATACATAAGAGGTCTTATTACCGATAAATTAGTATCTTCAAAGTATGTTACCGGCAAAAAAGTATAAAATTGTCCCTCGTATAACATCGATAAAAACATAGTTTCGATAATATCATCTGAGTGGTGGGCATAAGCAATCTTATTACATCCAAGTTCCATGGCTTTATTATTTAATGCACCTTTACGCAGTTTCGCACACAAAGAACATGGATTATGTTCTTTACGGATTTCAAACACGATTTTTCCAATATCAGTATGAACAAGATAGAAATCAACACCAAGTTCATCGCATAACATTTGTATTTTGTCCATATTTTGAATTTGCATGCCTAAGTCTATACATATTGCAGATAACTCAAAACATTCCGGATAAAACCTTCTAAGACCCGCTAAAGCATATAACAACGTAAGACTATCTTTGCCGCCGGATATCCCAACGGCAATATGGTCATTTTTAGCTATCATATTATAGTTATCAATGGCTTTTCTTGTATAGCTATATAATCTTTGCATATCCAATGATAACAGACCTCCTTAAAATCTTAAAATAAACTTTGTATAATATAAGCATTAATCTAAAATTCAAATAGTATAAATGGAAAAATTGAATCAACTATTCGTTAAAATCCCTGT
>DEGR01000039.1 GCA_002351535.1 Lachnospira sp. UBA2821 | reverse complement strand
TATACAAAAAAGAAAAGTTAAGGGAATAAATCTTGACAAATTGTATCACATAGGCTATTGTATTAATTAAACAGTACAACAATACAGAGATGAAAATTAAATTATGAAATGGAGAGTTGCAGGATGGAATTTGTAATAGAAGGACTTTCAAAATCTTTCGAAGAAAAAAATGTACTACAGGATATCAATTTTAGATTTCAGGAGGGCAAAATATACGGACTTCTTGGAAGAAACGGAGCGGGAAAAACAACATTGTTCAATTGTCTTAACAAAGATATAGATTGTGATAAAGGCAGATTTTACTTTGATGTTAATGGCACAGAGAAGAATGTTAATTCTGAAGATGTCGGATATGTATTATCTACACCTACTGTACCTGAGTTTCTTACAGGAAGGGAATTTCTTAAGTTCTTTATCGATATTAACAAGGCATCTATCGACAATGTAGCAAAACTTGATGATTATTTTAACATGGTTAATCTGAGTGTTGAGGATTCTAACAGGCTTATGAGAGATTATTCGCATGGAATGAAGAATAAGATGCAGATGCTTGTAAATATAATGGTTTCACCTAAACTGCTTTTGTTAGATGAACCTTTGACAAGTCTTGACGTGGTGGCATCCGAAGAGATTAAAGATATGCTTAAAGAACAGAAAGATGATAAGATTACAATTCTTTCAACGCATATACTTGATCTTGCACTTGATATGTGTGATTCAATCGTTCTTCTGAATCATGGATGTATCAGCGAGATTGACAGAAATGAACTTGGTGATGATGGATTTAAGCAGAAGATAATAGATGCATTAAGGGATGAGTAGAGTTATGAATTCAAGATTTAAAGATTATGAGACTATTTTTTTGATTGAGAAAGCATTAGGTGTTAACAGAGTAATTTCGTTCATAAAAAGAATTCCAATCATAAAGAAGTTATTTAAAGGAAATGATTATTCAAGACCTGTATTAAAGGCATTCGTGTCTGTTTATATATTTTTTGCAGACATAATTAAAAATATATTTTACAAAGCATTATATGCTGCAATGATAGCAGGATGTACATATATGATTCTGGACTTTTCAGGAGATTCGTCCATAAAGGCATTTTCGGCTTCAGGACCGGAAATCTGTATATTGATATATTTAATATCCACCCTGATTGGTACAATTACTAATAATACTCTGTTTGACACAGATAATGATAAGAGCAGTGTAGTATTTCTGATGAGGATGGATGCAAAGAAAAATGTTCTTATGAATTATGCCGGAACAATGATAAAACACTTCTTTGGACATTTTATTATTGGAGTTGTGTTTGTAGTCTGGTCAGGTTACAATCCTGTATTAATAATACTTATGCCATTATATGGGATAGGTGCAAAGCTTGCCGCACAGGCTTTACAGATTAAAATATGGGAGAAAAAAAGAGATTTTTCCAAAATGTTTATGTTTGGTGGCTATGGAGTTCTTGGAATATTTGTGATGCTTGCATTACTTGTACTTGCATTGAGTTTTAAAGTATCATTACCCGTGGACTTTATTATTGCATTTATGGCTATTGTCACAGTTGTGGGATTTGTGGCGGGAATTAAAGTTCTTAACAGTTATGATGAGTATAAGTTAGCATATAAGAAGATGTGTGTAAAATCGTTTGAAGAATTACAGAAAACGACAAAAGAGGTTAATAAGCAGAGTAGTAAGGATGCAATCTCGATGGAAGAGGGGGATGATGGTTCGGAACTTTCAGCAGGAGATGGGCTTAAAGGCTTTAATAATCTGTTTATGAAAAGACATAAAAAGATATTATGGAGAAAAGTCAAAATTATAATAATAGTAATTTCATTGCTGTATGCATTTGCATATGCAGGAATTATTATTTCCGGAATTGTTAATGGAAAAACTCCGGGATTTAGTGACGGAAGTATAACAAAAATTATATTTTCAATGGTATTCATATGTTACTTCATAAATGGCGGAGAAAGCATAACTTCAGCAATGTATATTAATTGTGACCATAGTATGTTAACATATTCATTTTACAAACAGCCTAAAAGAATACTGGAGTTATTCAGACTGAGACTTTTATCTATTACGAAGCTTAATATTATACCGGGTATAATTATCGGAGCAGGGTTTGCAGGTATAATAGCACTTACGGGAGGGCAGCACAGTTATATTATGTATATTGCTGCGGTAAGTGCACCAATTGTTATAAGTATATTTTTCTCAGTACACTATCTTACAATATATTATTTATTGCAGCCTTATAATAGTGAGAGTGATGTTAAGAGCCCTGTGTATACCGGTATTAATTTTATTACATATTTTATAAGTTATACTATAATGCAGCTTGATATAGAAGGAATCGTGTTCGTTGGAATTCTGGTTGCGTTCTGTATTATTTATATAATTGCAGCATGCGTGTTAGTATATATGTTTGCACCAAAGACATTCAGAATACATAAATAGTTAGAAATATATACATATGGAATAATTTTACTGTGGAAATATTATAAACAAAATGTTATAATTAAATAGTACGTTTGAATCAATGCACTCATAATAGAGATATATTTTATATGGGTGATTGACGGTGAGCTTTGAAAGGAGAAAATAGTGGATAAATTCTATGTTGCTCTTAATGATTTACAGAATGATGATAATGTATGTAAGTTGAAAAGTTTTAGACAACATCGTGCCACAACGAGATTTGATCACAGTAGAAATGTTGCCGTATGCAGTTACAAGATTTCCAAAAAACTCAGGCTGAAAGTTGATGAGTCTGCCCTTGCAAGAGGGGCTATGTTACATGATTTTTTTATGTATGATACAAAGAGTAAAGAAATAAGCGCATATAAACATGGATTTAAGCATGCAGAGATAGCAATGAAAAATGCAATGTTATTGTATTCATTATCATCAGTGGAGAGAAATATTATATATAGCCATATGTGGCCGCTTAATATAACTCATTTGCCAAAGTCTAAAGAAGCAGCACTTGTGTGTGTTGCGGATAAATATTGTGCTGTAAAAGAATTTTTTGGAAAAGTATGATTAGAGTAATAAAATTAGGGTAATAAATAAAAGTGGCAGCTGAACCAATTATTTGGTCAGGCTGCCATTTTTGTGCTGTCTGTTATTCTGTAACGATAAATAATACTGCTTTAGCAGTAGTTGCATCACCGTTATTCGGATTAGTTACACTGTATTTTACTTTGTAAGTGCCGTCTGATTCGAATATATAAGCTTTAGCTGATGTTGAATCAATCTCTACATATTCATCAGTGCCGGGAGCAAGTATTGCTACGTTAATATATTTATCAAGACTTGTTCCTTTAAGTGCATATTTTGCAGATATTCCATTTAACAGATTAACAGAAGTATCTGTTTTGACTTTCTGTCTTGCGCAGACATTAAGAACAGGTTTTTTCATGTCTTCAGATTTGTATGCACGTTTTCTTTCTACGGTTGAACCACTGTAAGGATTATCACAAGTGTATTTTACTTTATATGTTCCAAGTATACTAAGAGGATAATTCTTTGCGTCTTCTGTACTTATATCAACATATTTACCGGAAACAGGTGTCATTATGGAGATTTTAATTCTGTCAGACACATCTTTACCACTTCTCAGATTGGCAGATATTCCGTCTGTAAAGTCGGCTTTTTCACCATATGCTGTAATTATTTTTTCATTTGACGTACCTTTTATTACAGGAGCTTTTGTGTCTTTGCATGTAAGCTTTAATACTTTTTTACATTCTTTATTATTTGAAGGATTTGCAACTGTATATATAAGGTAATATGTACCTGCTTCCGTCAGTTTAAGATTTCTGCCTTTAAAATGAACAGGATATTCAGAATCGGGTGACTGAACTTCTAACTTAACTTTGGAAGTGATATTTTTGCCTGATGAAGAAGTAGCTGTGATGCCCGCTCTTGTGTCATATTTTGAGTTATATTCTCTGGTTACGTTTGAAGAAACACCATCGATTGTGGCTTTCCTGTTATCTTTTACTTTGATTATGGTTTTTCTCTTTGTGACTTTATTATTATCCGGATTGACAACAGAGTATGTAATGGTATATGTGCCGGCCTCTTTAAGTCTTAATGTTGTCGCTCTGAAACGAACCGGAGCAGTATCAGAAGGAGACTGAACTTCGATTATTATTGACGAAGTAATATTTGTGCCTGAAGGGGTAGAGGCTGTAATTCCTTCTCTTACATTATATTTGTAATTAATGTCTTTGTTCTGTTTTCCATGCACGCCTGATAGTATAGCTTTTCTGTCATCTTTTACTTTATATGTTACAGCGTAAGACCTTGAACGTCCAAGTAAATCAGTTACCTGATATATTACTTTGTATTTGCCGGCCTTAGATGTGTCGACATTTCCGTAATATTTGATATACCCTGTTGCATCACCACCAAGTGAATCTTTTGCGGTAATACCGTTAAGTGGTTCCCATACATCACCTGCATTAAGAACTTTCTTTACACCGGAAACAGTTATTGTTGGTTTTAAAGGTGCATATGGATTAGCAGGGTCCGGATCAGTAGGGTCCCATCCCATTTTTGATGTTGTCTGGACTTTTATTACAGCAGGTTTTCCAAGAGGATCATCTGCAGCAGTTCCGTCAAAAATAGTTACCTTTGTTCCTGAACCACAGTTATCGTATATCCATTTGGAATCTTTGAGCTGCAGACGTATACATCCGTGGGAGGCAGCAGTTCCGAGCTTGTTGAATTCCTCGTTAGACATACTTGCCTTGTCCTTATTGTTGTAATACCATACTGAGTGGAACAATATGCCACCGGTAATTCTTACGCAGTACTGACCGTATGTAGGTCCAACCAAAGTATGCCATACATAGGTATCTGATGTTGTGAATGTTCCGAGAGGAGTGTTATTACCTCCGGTAGAACAGGTGAATGCTGTAAAAGGAGTGTTATCTTCCGTTTTGTATACAGTTACTACATTGGTAGCCCTGTTGATTTTTATATAGTAAGAAGATGCTGCCTTACTTTCAGCAGGATAATAATATATACATGACAATATTATTGCAAGAGTCAGGCATATAGAGATGATTTTTTTGAAAAATGTTTTTTTCTTCATGATTATGTCTTTCACATCCTTTCTAATATATAGACAATAATACATTGCATATGTAAATGTAGTCAAGACTAAATGGATTGAATAATTTAGTTGACACAGACTTAAAAATGTATTATTATATAAAACATAGTAATCCTACTTTAAAGGTAGGAAATAAAAAGTGATATAATAACTATTGCGACGGAATGTGTCTGCATGGAACGGTATAATGCGAAAACACACATGGAACCGTCAGGCAATATGATGTAACACAGATTGGAGAATAGTATGGCAAAAATATTTAAAAACAACACAGAATTAATCGGAAATACACCTTTAATGGAGGTAGGTAACATTGAGAAGAAACTCGGACTTGAGGCAAAGATACTTGTCAAGCTTGAGTATTTTAATCCTGCAGGAAGTGTTAAAGACAGAGTAGCATTTTCTATGATTGAAGATGCAGAAAAGACAGGAAAACTCAAAGAAGGTTCTACAATAATTGAACCAACATCAGGTAACACAGGAATTGGTCTTGCAGCTATCGCTACAGCAAAAGGATACAGAACAATTATTGTAATGCCTGATACTATGAGTATCGAGAGAAGAAATATTATTAAAGCATATGGTGCTGAAATAGTATTAACAGAAGGTTCTAAAGGAATGAAGGGTGCGATTGCCAAAGCTGAGGAACTTGCAAAAGAGATAGAGGGAAGCTTTATAGCAGGACAGTTCGTTAATGAGGCTAACCCGGAGGCACATAGAAAGACAACAGGACCGGAGATATGGAATGATACAGACGGAAATGTAGATATATTTGTTGCAGGAGTTGGAACAGGCGGAACAGTTACAGGTGTCGGTGAATATCTCAAGTCAAAAAATAAGAGGCATCATCAGTATGTGTGA
>DEGR01000031.1 GCA_002351535.1 Lachnospira sp. UBA2821 | reverse complement strand
TGCCTTATGCCATCACGCAGCATTTATTCATCTTCTTTTTTGCTATATTTTCCTTAAATCCTCTCAATCCTTTGCATACGCAAAACAGAGTCCGGACAGGATTCAACATTCCCAGACTCTGTGCGACACATATACCCTTATTAATCACTTTCCCTTCACATGCCTGTTCATAATACCATATTTCTTTCAGCTCATGTTGCAATTGTATATTTTAGCTGTTTTTTTTGCAGTTTTCGATATAATAGTACAACTTTACATACAACCAAATAATACTTATTGTGACAATATTTATATCCAGCACTCCTCTTATGCATTGCATATATTTCATAAATCCGTTTTTTCATTAAAAATTAAATGCATAATATTTTATTGTTTTTGCATTAAACCGTAAGAGGTGCTTTCTATATTTTCCGATACCTTAAGACAGCTTGATAAAAATACCGAGGTATATATGATTAAAGAACTTGAAGAGAAGATTAAGGTCGAAAAGAACAAGGCTGTTTTGCTGAACTCATGGCTCATTCTTAAAAGAACAGAGCTGATTCTGCCGGACTTAAGGTTGATTCTCTGCAAAGCGTGAATAATTCCCTGCAAAGCGTGAATAGTTTCCCTGCAAAGTAAGAATAGTTCCCTGCAAAGTGAAAATCCAAAACAACAATTACACATCATTTCTATTATAATTACTGTTTATCATTCTAATAACACTTCTGTTATATTTAGCCAATTTTCTGTCTTTTGTAAATATTCCACAGAAATGTTCCCTGCTATCTGACAGGTAATTAAATATTACCCCCGATAACCCCTTCCTATATGCTTTCCATATTTTTCCGGTGTATAAATCGCTATATTTTGAAGTCATCTTCTTTATTAATTCATGTGCATGCTCTTTCCTTATGTAACATTCATATCTGCCTGCATCCATTACTACCGCAGCTCTTTTATTCTTATCCTTTATATCTATATTTCCAAAGTTTAATATATTGGCTGAAAACACACTTTTTATATCACCATTAGTATTTTTTTTATTATATGATGACATATTAATAATTCTCGTCCTGTCTTTAGACATAAGGCTTCTGCATGCATTAACAGAATCGTATTCTCCAAATCTCTGTTCAGGTGCAATCCATGCAACAACACAGGTACAATTGCCAAGCAGTTTAAGCATTCCTGCAATTTCATACTCCATTAATGCACCTGTAAGTATGTCCTGCCACACGAGTATTCCCATCCTGTCACATTGATAATACCATCTTAATGGCTCTATTTTTAAATGTTTTCTTATCGTATTAAATCCCATTTTTTTAGCTGAATATATATCATAAACCATAGCTCTGTCCGACATTGGTGTGTATCCGGCGGCACCATGATACCCTTCATCACATATTCCATTACAAAAATATGGACGATTATTAAGAAATATTTTCTGAATGCCATTCTCATCCTGACCTATTGATATTTTTCTCATTCCAAAATAAGATTGCACCTTATCATCAAGCATTTCTATTTTCACAGTATATAAGTACGGATATTCCGGCGTCCACTCTGTAACATTTTCCAAAGATATTACTACCCGCCTGTTTGATTCAAATACAACCTCTTTATCGTCAATTCTGGCTTTACACAGATAATTACTGTCTGACAACACTGTAAGCTCAATTGAACACTCATCAAATACCGGTACAAGCTGTACTGATTTTATGTAATGTTCAGGCACTTCTTCAAGCCATACTGTCTGCCATATCCCACTAAAATATGTTTTATCAGAAACCTGTCCGCCTACGGAACATTTTCCGTTGCCATGTAAATCTCTCACCTTAACATAAATATCATTATCCGCTGATACATAACCTGTTATATCTACTGCAAATCCCAGATATCCACCCATATGATGCGCTGCCTGAAAGCCATTTATATATACCCATGCCTCCTGATCTATTGCACCAAAATGAAGAAGGAGATGTCCATTTTCAATCTCCTTCTCCATTCTAAGTTCACGATGATACCACAGTATGTCATCACTATTAATCGTTCTTCCGACACCACTCATTTTGCTTTCCGGTGAAAATGGAACAAGTATTTTTCCGTCATATACATCAGGAATTCCATCCTCTTTAGTAACAGCATAATCCCAATATCCGTTAAGATTAATGAAACTATCCCTCTTCATCTGCGGTCTGGGATGTACATTCAAAATATTATCTTCACCCATATCTCCTTGTTTTTTTTCCACACCATTCCTCATTTCTGAGCGATTTTATCGCAAAGAGGCGAAGAAAATTTTGCAGAGGCAATTTTTCTTATGCCATAAGAGCCTGTTTGTTTTCGCTCCGAAACAAACGGACGTATTTCCAAATAATTTTTACATCTTCATAATACCTGACATTATACATGCACCTTCTGCGCCTGCCCGGATAACCGATTTAATATTATTATCATTTATCCCACCTATCGCATACACAGGTATACTGACACTTTTACACACATTCTCCAGAAAATCAATCCCCCTTGGAGGAACTCCCTTTTTGCAGTCCGTAGCAAATACATGACCTGCAGTTATATAAGTTGCACCAAGATTCTGTGCTTTAAGTGCATCTTCCACTGAATGTGTTGATACACCAACAATATTAAACTCATTAAAAATCTGTTTACCTTCTATCTTATTATGCATTTCTTCTATCTTATGCAATGGAAGGTGTATATTCCTGCACCCAAGCTCCAATGCCACCTCGGGATAACTGTGTAATATACATTTACACGCATGTTCATGGCATATTTCCAAAACTCTCTTTGCAAGCACCATATACTCTTCCGGTGACAAATCTTTTTCTCTTACAACTATCGCTTCAAGTCTGCCATCCATTATCCTGACTACTTTTTCTATTTGTGTATAATAATCACCTTCACACAAATGTCTGTTAGTAATTCCTATTATTTTACACATAAATATAATCACTCATTACAGGCTGAAGTCCTGCATCCTCAATAGCTTTATATACTTCATCTACATTTCTTCCATCAGATATTTCGAACTGCTCATCCCCTTTTTCTTCTCCGGAATGACCACCTATTCCAACATTTACCCCTGCTGAAATCTTTGTGGCTGCAATCTTGATAATATTATTTCTAAATCTCTCACACTCTCTGGTAGATATCGTAATACTTGCATATGGAAGAAATATTCTATACGCACATATAACCTGAAGAAGCTGTGTCTCATGAACATCTCTCGGATTAATTCTGTCATTATTAATTATAGGTCTTAATCGCGGACATGATATGGCTATCTCCGCATGTGGATATTTCTGCTGCAGATAATGTGCATGTGTTCCAACTGCAAATGCATCTTTTCTAAAATCCGCAAGTCCTAGAAGTGCTGCAAATCCTACTCCCCTCATTCCACCTTTTAATGCTCTTTCCTGTGCATTCAGTCTGTATGGAAATATTCTCTTATGTCCCGCAAGATGAAGTGTTTCATATTTATCTGAATTATATGTTTCCTGGAATACTGTTACATAGTCAGCACCACATTTGTGGAGATATGCATAATCTTCTGAATTCATAGGATACACTTCAAGTCCGATTACTTTAAAATATTTTTTTGCTATTTTGCAGGCTTCACCTATATACTTAACATCCGACATTTTTTTGCTCTCGCCTGTAAGAATAAGCACTTCCTGAAGTCCTGTCTTTGCTATCTCCTTCATTTCCTGCTCAATCTCTTCTTCATTAAGCTTTGCCCTCTTAATCTTATTATGACAGTTGAAACCACAATAAATACAGTAATTTTCACAATAATTTGCAATATAAAGAGGTGTAAACATATATATTGAATTACCAAAATGTTTTCTTGTTTCCTGCTGTGCTCTCTGTGCAATCTCTTCAATGAAAGGGGTTGCTGCAGGAGACAAAAGTGCTCCAAAATCTTCTATAGATGGTTTTTCTGCTACAAGTGCCGCTTTAACATCCTTTGCAGTATATTTATCATAATCATAGTTATTCATTCCGTCTATAACACGCTTTTCAATATCTGAATCAAGCACCTCCATATCAGGAAGATACTTCATATGGTCTATTCTGTTCTCAACCTTATCTTCGTTATATATACTTGACATATCTGTAATTCCTTTCTATTCTCCACAATCTGTAATCCTGCAGAATCTTATATGAATGCTGTTATGCAATCTCTGTAATGTGTACATTAAGCTATATCTAATCCTTTAAAAATCCTGTAAGTGGCGAAGATGCTGCTCCACCTTTGTCAAGTACACGTCCTAGTCCTGAAATGTATGCTTTTCTTCCTGCTTCTATTGCAGACTTAAATGCTGACGCCATCATAGGAACATCACCTGCTGTTGCAACTGCGGTATTTGCCATAACTGCGGCTGCACCCATTTCCATAGCCTCACACGCCTGTGATGGTCGGCCGATTCCTGCATCCACAATAACCGGAAGATTAATCTCATCTATAATAATCTGTATGAATTCTTTTGTGCAAAGTCCTTTATTAGAACCTATTGGTGCACCAAGCGGCATAATTGAAGCAGCTCCTGCATTCATCAGGTCTCTTGCACTATTTAAATCAGGATACATATATGGCATTACAACAAATCCCTCTTTAGCAAGAATTTCAGTAGCCTTTATGGTCTCCTGATTATCCGGAAGAAGATACTTAGAATCTCTCATAATCTCAATCTTAACAAAATCCCCACATCCGAGTTCTCTTGAAAGACGTGCAATTCTCACTGCTTCATCAGCATTTCTTGCTCCGGATGTATTAGGAAGCAATGTAACTCCTTCGGGAATGTAATCGAGAATATTTGCAACATTTCCTGTGCTTGCCCTTCTTAATGCTAATGTAATTATCTGTGCACCTGCATTCTCCACTGCAGCCTTAATAAGTTCTAACGAATATTTTCCTGAACCAAGAATAAATCTTGAATCAAATTCATGTCCTCCGATAATAAGTTTGTCATTGTTGTTCATTGTTCTGCTTTCCTTCCTGTATATATTTATTTAATTATTACATCTAACACTGCATTTGCCTGATGTGCCGCACATATAGTTACTCTTGGTGCCATCAATCCTCTGCCTTCTTTTGCCTCAGTCATGCCGTCACCACACACATAGAACCGGTCTGTCACTTTTCTTGTCTTAACAGCATTAGAATCCTCTATTCCTGCCATTCCCGAAGCTGCAATCAACACTTTATCTGTTTGTGATAAAATGCATTGTGTAAGCATTACCTTTGCATCCGGTTTATCAAATGCCTCACATACTATATCGTATCCATCTGTTATAGATAGAACATTTTTCTCTGTAACTCTCACGAATTCTGTCTTTATATCTAAAAATGGATTAATCTGATTAATTATTTCTTTAAGCGCATCCGTCTTCCGCTTTCCAAGCTGTGCAATAGAATACTGCTGACGGTTAAGATTACTTGGTTCAACTATATCAAAATCCACAAGCTTCAGATGGCCGACTCCGGTTCTTGCAAGCATTATGGCTATATTAGACCCAAGTCCTCCAAGACCCATTATTGCAACTTTGGCATCTTTGACGGCATCATATACCCCGGGTGTATGTCTGGCCCTCATCATCTCTTTGAGCTGTTCCTTATCAGGCATAACTCCCTTTTGTATTATGGTAACAATGTCACCGTCCGATAATTTAAGATTTTCATCTGTCTGATAACCGTTTTTTATTATAACTTTATTTTGTCTGTCTACATTTAATTCATCCGACAATTCGTATATATTGCAGGCTGTTGTTTTGATAATCCGACCATTGTAATTTATACTTTTATACATATTGATATTGTCATCATTATTATCCATATCAACCCCCTCCTACGAAACTGACCACCTCTATAACATCATTATCCTTTATTGTTATATCCTTATATTTCTCTTTAGGAATAATCTCTTCGTTAATCTCTACTACAATCCATTTCGTTGTATATCCATGCTCTTCAATACATTTTGCAAGATTCATACCGGCGAGATTCTCCTCTTCACCATTTATTTTTACCATATATCTCTCCTTTCCATCCTCATAGCCACAGCTGAAAGCTATAACAAAAAGTCATAACAAAAAATCATAACAAAAAGCCACAGGAAGAAACCACACCCTTGGTGGTGTGCCCCTTCATGTGGCTTTAACAGTCGCAATCTGTTATAGATAATAACAAAACTGACTTAAGCTGTCAATACATATTAACTAATTATTTTCCGCTTATATTAAGTCTGGCAAGAGAACGGCTGAGTGCAGCCTCCGCCCTTGCCACATTAACCTCTGCATCGCCACTGTTAAGACGTTGCTCGGCCCTTTCTTTAGCCTCCTCAGCTCTTGGCACGTCAATTTCTTCCGGCCATTCTGCTATCTCCGCTAATATAGTTATCTTATCCGGCAGAATCTCTACGAATCCTGCATGTATTGCCGCCTTTTTTACCTCATTTTCTTCATAGATGGTAACAACTCCGGGAACAAGAATATTAGTCATTGGTATATGATTTTTATATACTCCGATTTCCCCCTCTGTAGTCACCATCTCTATAAAACTTGCTTCACCCTGATAGAAAATCCGGTCCGGCGATACTATCTCTAATGTAAATAAATCCGCCATAACTACCTCATTTCTTACTTACTGACTTTGGCAAGAACATCGTCTATACTTCCTGCATTTAAGAAATAACTTTCAGGAATATCATCATGTTTTCCTTCTATGATTTCTTTGAAGCCCTGTATTGTATCACTGATAGGTACATATCTTCCTTCAAGGCCTGTGAACTGTCCTGCTACGAAGAATGGCTGTGAAAGGAATCTCTGTACTTTTCTTGCTCTTGATACCGTAACTTTATCCTCCTCTGATAACTCGTCCATACCAAGAATAGCAATAATATCCTGTAATTCTTTATATTTCTGAAGAATCTCCTGAACACCACGTGCAACCTTATAGTGTTCCTCTCCAACTATTCGTGGATCAAGAATTCTTGATGTTGATTCAAGAGGGGCAACCGCAGGATAAATACCAAGTTCTACTATAGAACGTGATAATACGGTTGTTGCATCAAGATGTGCAAATGTTGTTGCCGGTGCAGGGTCAGTCAAATCATCCGCAGGTACATATACAGCCTGAACCGATGTGATTGAACCATTCTTTGTAGATGTTATACGCTCCTGTAAGGCACCCATCTCTGTCTGAAGTGTTGGCTGGTATCCAACGGCTGAAGGCATACGTCCAAGAAGTGCAGACACCTCTGAACCTGCCTGTGTAAAACGGAAAATGTTATCTATGAATAACAATACATCCTTTCCACCTTCATCACGGAAATTCTCCGCCATGGTAAGTCCTGTAAGACCAACTCTCATTCTTGCTCCGGGTGGCTCATTCATCTGACCAAATACCATGGTTGTCTTATTGATAACTCCTGAATCTTTCATCTCATAGTAAAGGTCATTTCCTTCTCTTGTACGTTCACCAACTCCGGTAAATACAGAATATCCGCCATGCTCAGTAGCTATATTTCTGATAAGCTCCTGAATCAATACTGTCTTACCAACTCCGGCACCACCGAACAGACCGATTTTTCCACCCTTCTGATATGGGCAGAGAAGGTCAACTACTTTGATACCTGTCTCAAGAATCTCAGCCTGTGTAGACTGTTCCTCAAATGTTGGTGCTTTTCTATGAATAGGCATATATTTAACGCCTTCCGGCTTTTCTTTGTTATCTATAGGATTACCAAGTACATTGAACATACGTCCAAGTGTCTTTTCTCCAACAGGGACAGATATAGGCGCACCTGTTGCAACGGCTTCCATACCTCTTACAAGCCCATCAGTAGTTCCCATGGCTATACATCTTACTGTATCATCTCCAAGATGCTGTGCCACCTCTACTACAAGTGTTCCTGTCTCTGTCTCTATATTAACTGCCTCATAGATTTCCGGTAAATTACCCGCACTGAATTTAATATCAAGTACGGCACCAATAATCTGAGTGATTTTGCCACGGCTGTCTTTTTTATTGTTTTCTGCCATTATTTCACTCCTATCTTAATATAATTCCTTACACATAAACTAATAACTATGATATAGCTTCTGCTCCGGCAATTATTTCTGTTAATTCCTGCGTTATCGAACCCTGACGGGCACGATTGTACAGTAAAGATAAATTATCAAGCATTTCGTCTGCATTACTTGTTGCTGAATCCATAGCCTGCATCCTTGCACCGTTTTCGCTGGCAACTGCCTGAATAAGCGCACCATATATAAGACTACTTAAATATTTAGGAATAATCATATCCAGTGCCTCTTCTGCACCCGGCTCGTAATTCATCATCGTAAGTCTTTCCTCACTGTTTAGTACCTCTTCCGATGCTGTAACCGGAAGCAGTTTTATCAATGTAGGTATGTGACTTACTGTATTTTTAAATACTGTATATGCAATATATAATTCACCAAACTCACCATTCTCAAAATCAGACAATATAACATCTGATATATCCATAGCATCTCTGTAACCCGGGTCATTTACTGTATCTGAAAAATCTTCTTTAATACTATATCCTTTTCTTTGAAACAGTTCTTTGCCCTTACGTCCTATATTATATACTATAACATCATCCGGTTGAAAATCATCATTGCCCGATAACAGTTTGACTATATTAGAGTTATATCCTCCTGCAAGTCCTCTGTTGGATGTAATAGCAATAACGGCTTTCTTTTTGCTCTCACCCGGCTGCAAATATTTATGATTAATATTTCCTGAACGGGCCAGCATAGATTTTACAGTATTATACATATGGTCAAAATATGGCTGGGAATTCTCTGCATTTCCTCTGGCCTTCTGAAGTCTTACCGTTGCAACAAGCTTCATGGCTTTGGTTATCTGTCCTGTACTCTGTATACTCGACTTACGTCTCTGAATATCTCTCATTGACGCCATGAACTTTCACCGCCTTTCACTTTAGAAATCCTTTTTGAATTCCTCTATTGCCTTGATAAGCTGTTCTTCAACCTCCGGCTTTAATTCCTTAGACTCTTTGATATCTGCCGGTATATCTGCATATTTTGTTTTAATAAATTCAAACAATTCTTTTTCAAATCTTAATATTTCACTCACAGGTATATCAAGAAGATACTTCTTAGTAGCCGCATAGATTATAATTACCTGATATTCAACAGGCATTGGATTATACTGTGGCTGTTTAAGTATTTCTTTGATTCTTTCACCCTGAGCAAGCTTTTCTTTAGTATCTGCATCAAGCTCTGAACCAAACTGTGCAAATGATGCAAGCTCTCTATACTGTGCAAGCTCCACACGAATTGGTGCTGCAAGTTTCTTAATAGCCTTAATCTGAGCTGCTCCTCCAACTCTCGATACTGAAAGTCCCGCATTAACAGCAGGTCTGAATCCTGAGTTGAACATCTCTGTCTCAAGATATATCTGTCCATCTGTAATAGATATAACATTTGTAGGAATATATGCTGATACATCTCCTGCCTGTGTTTCAATAATCGGAAGTGCAGTCAGTGAACCGCCACCCAGATCATCTGATAATCTTGCTGCTCTTTCAAGAAGCCTTGAATGGAGATAGAATACATCGCCCGGATAAGCTTCACGTCCCGGTGGACGACGAAGAAGCAATGAAAGTGTTCTGTATGCTGTAGCATGTTTGCTCAAATCATCATATACTACAAGAACATCCTCCCCATTTTCCATCCATTCCTCACCTATTGCACATCCTGAGTATGGTGCAATATACTGTAATGGTGCAAGTTCACTCGCTGTAGATACTACAACTGTTGTGTAATCCATTGCCCCATAGTCTTCAAGAGTCTTTACAATGTTTGCAACTGTAGACGCTTTCTGTCCGATTGCAACATATATACAATGAACACCCTGACCTTTCTGGTTAATAATTGTATCTATCGCTATAGCCGTCTTACCTGTCTGACGGTCACCGATAATTAACTCTCTTTGTCCCCTTCCGATAGGAACCATTGCATCAATAGCTTTAATACCTGTCTGAAGTGGTGTATCTACTGATTTTCTGGAGATAACACCTGATGCTACTCTTTCAATCTTTCTGTACTTGTCTGTATCAATCGGTCCTTTTCCATCTATTGGCTGTCCAAGAGCATTTACTACTCGTCCTGTCATAACATCACCTACAGGAACCTCAACTACTCGTCCTGTTGTCTTAACAGTATCACCTTCGTTAATATTCTTAGAATCACCAAGAAGAACTGCACCTACGTTATCTTCCTCCAGATTCAGAACCATACCATACACTTCGCCCGGAAATTCTAACAGTTCTCCCTGCATAGCTTTCTCAAGTCCATGTATTCTGGCAATTCCATCTGCTACCTGGATTACAGTACCAACGTTTGACACATCAAGTTCAGCCGAATATTTTTTTATCTGTTCTTTAATAACAGAGCTGATTTCCTCTGGTCTTAAATTCATGGAACTAACCCACCTTCTTTCTTCGCATTAAGCAAGCTGAATCTTCAGCAATTCTCTAGACATTTTTTCTATCTTAGATTTGATTGTGCTGTCAACAACCCTATCGCCTATGCGGATAATCATTCCACCGATGACACTTTCATCAACGGTGTAATTCATGTCGAATACTTCATATTGCGTGGTATCAAGAAGTCTTTTCTCCACGTCTTTTTTCTGTTTGTCACTTAATTCAATAGCTGATGTTACATAAGCAACACCTATTTTTTTATATTCTCTTACTTCGTCGATAAAACATTTCATAATGGCATCTATGTCATTGTATCTGTCTTTTCTAACAATTACAGTAAGAAAACCTGTCATATCATCTGACACTTTACCTTTGAATATTTCTTCTATTATCTGAATCTTGTTATCTTTATCTATTTTAGGGTGATTCAGTAATTTGATAAGCTCATCATTGCCAAGAAACACCTCATCAACTGCCATAGCCTCTTCATACAGAGTATCAACAGTATCATTCTCAAGAGCCAGTTCAAACAATGCATCACCGTATGTCTTAGATACTAGTTTAGCCATGTTTTATCACCTATCTCTCCTAATGTTTCCTCAATGAGTGCATCCTGTGTCTTTGTATCTATGGATGCTGCTACTACCTTGTTAGCCATAAGAGTTGCAACATTTACTATTTCTTTCTTAATATCATCTGCTGCTTTCTTCTTCTCCAATTCAACTTCTGAATTAGCTCTCTGAATTATTCTTGCTGCCTCTTCCTTAGCTTCTGCAATAATTCTCTCTTCATTTCTTACAGCTTTCTTGCGGGCTTCGCTTAATATAGCTTCTGCTTCTTTATTGATATCCTTAAGCTTCTGCTGATATTCTTCTTTAAGCTGCTCTGCAGTCTCTTTATCTGCTGCTGCCTGCTCTCTCTCATCTGTAATACGCTGCTTTCTCTTCTCAAGCATATCTCTTACAGGATTAAAAAGTTTATATGAAAGTACTGTAAAAAGAATAAATATATTTATTGCAAGAAAAACTGCATCAAATACAGTCTGTGCATCCAGGCCGAATATTCTTCCTTCTAATAACATCATATTAGCACTGACCAAGGTTTCGCCTCCTTTCTGAGATTCGTTTTTTAAGTCTGTATTGCATTATTTATATTTTACTTAAATGGCTTAACGAACATCAGAATAATAGCAACTGCAAGTCCGTAAAGACCTGTTGTCTCTGCAACGGCCTGTCCAAGAAGCATAGTAGATGTGATATCTGATTTCGCTCCCGGATTACGTCCAACTGCTGCTGCTGCCTGACCTGCTGCATATCCCTGTCCAATACCAGGACCTACACCGGCGATCATTGCGATACCTGCGCCAATAGCTGACATAGCGTTAATAAATTCCTGACCTGTAATATTATCCATTATAATTCCTCCATTTCTTCCGTTTTACACGGTTTCATACTTTTTGTGAAACATGTTTCATCCAAAATAATATCTTACTTCTCTCAACTGTAACTGCTATTAATCTGAAATCTTATCTGTAATATAAACCATTGTCAGCATACATATTACATATGCCTGAATGCATCCTGAAAAGATATCAAAGTAAACATGTGCTGCAGCCGGAATACCAACAGTTACATATCTTGGAAGCATATATATAAGTCCCATCAATACTGTACCTGACATGATATTACCGAAGAGACGAAGTGAAAGTGATATAGGTACTGCAAGCTCACCTATTATGTTAATCGGTGTAAGCACTACCGGATGACACATATCTGTGAGATGTTTCATCTTATTCTTCTTAAGACCACAATAATGAATCATACAAAATGTAATAATTCCAAGCGGAAGTGTAACACCATAATCCGCTGTCGGTGCCCTTAATCCAAACAGACCTGAAATGTTGCATAACAGTACAAATACAAAAAGCGTTGAGATGTAATTCACAAATCTTCTTGCTTCTTTGCCCATAATACCATTTACCATATTATCAAGCATTTCAACCACAAGCTCTGCAATATTCTGTACTGTTCCCGGTGTGTCGGATGCATTGACTCTCTTAACTATTCTTCCAACCAGACAGCCCACTATAAGCAATGTAATAGTTACAATAACAAGACTTATATGTGTTGAGGTGATGTTCAGCTTTACTCCAAATATTTTGAATTCCTTCAAAAGTTTTATCATAAAGCCAAAGTCACCACTGTCAGTCTCTAAAAGAGCTGCACCCGTTCCGGCAAAAAGCAATTCATTTCCCACATTTTCACCTTCTTCCTTCTTTAAATTTGTTAAAAACTTTATGTGTGAACGGCTGGATATAAGCCGACACTTTCAATGCCATTATTCCCACAAGTGAACTAATTATGTCCCCAAGCCGGAACCATGCAACAGCAATTAATACTGCCGCAACAACAATCATTCTAAGACCTGTAGTCTTTCTTGTATGCTTTAGTGCTCCTTCTTCACCCATATAAAGGGATTTTTCCAGTTCAACTGACATATGAATTATCATTGCCGCTGATGTTATATCTCCTATTGCAAATCCTGCAATACTAAATGCTTTGTCAGGAACAAATAATATAATTAATATAACTCCAACTACTCCATATATCGCAATGCCCACAAGAAGTTCGAGCAATGTCTGATTTATAAGAGGTGGTTTTTTTCTATTAACCTGCATACTTCTCCTCTAAACAATTATTTCTTTTTATTAATTTCAACATCTTTGCTATCAACTGATTTTCGGCGGACATATGAACGATCCAGATTCATGCTCCTCGCCCTTCCTCTATTTTCATCCACTGTGTCCTGCTTTGTTGATGCAACAGCAAGCATATAGGCATTCCTCGCACCTGCTAATATACCAACTATTAATAGTGGCAATGTAAAATATGTTGAAAATTTATTATCAATATACACGCCTGCCGCCACACACAGAAAAACAGGTGTAAGCATATGAATACCAAGCTGTGTTATTAATGCTATATTTCTGAAAACACTCTTATTATTTCTCATAATGATATTATTATTTCTCTTGAATTTTTCTCATACTTTAGTATATCAACTCCGGCTGATCTTAGCATTCTTTTTGATGCAACAACCGACGCTGTATCACAATATTTATCATCGGCATATACAACTTCCCTGATTCCTGCCTGTATGATGGCTTTTGCACACTCATTACATGGGAATAGTGTAACATACATTTTCGCTCCCTCAAGACTTCCGCCTCTGTAATTAAGTATTGCATTCAATTCACTGTGTGTTGTGTAAAGATATTTACTTTTAAGTTCGTCATCAAACTTTTCCCATGGGTATTCATCATCAGAGCATCCATTAGGAAATCCATTGTAACCCATGGATAGTATTCTGTTATCTACTCCTACTATACATGCCCCTACCTGAGTATTAGGGTCCTTTGAACGCATTGCAGAAAGATATGCTACTCCCATGAAATATTCATCCCATGTTATATAATCCTGTCTTTTTCCTGACATAATCATCGCCCTTTCTGATAAATGTCCTGTCTTATAATATGCTGATTACTATTCTAATCTTCTATCTGTGAAATTCTTCTTATATGTCTCTCATCATTAGAAAACTCTGTATTAAGAAATGTATCAACTATCTTAAGTGCAAGACCTGCTCCTACAACTCTTCCTCCAAGAGCCAGTACATTTGCATTATTGTGCTGTCTCGTAGCTTCAGCCGTAAAACAATCTGTACATACTGCTGCTCTTATTCCTTTAACTTTATTCGCAGCAATTGAAATTCCAATACCTGTTCCACATACAAGTATTCCTTTATCACACTCACCTGATACTATTGCATTTGCAACTGCCTTAGCATACTGTGGATAGTCACACGAATTCTCATCATAACAGCCATAATCTTTATATTCAAGTTTGTTATCCTCAAGATATTTTATAATCTCCTGCTTTAATGCGAATCCGCCATGGTCACTTCCTAATGCTATCATTTTTTGTCCTCCATCTCAAATAAATATTTTATAAATTTTTTATTAGAATTTTATTTTGATAACTCAATCTTTTCCACTATTTTTTCAATAATTCTTCTCATTTCTTCATAAGTAGAACCATAATCCGTAAGCTCTCCGCCATAAGGAACCTCTAAGTCCCCCACTTCACCCACGAATTCTTTTATTGTATATACATTTACGGCCTCCGTATATGTATCATAAATCTGTTTTTTCATTATATCAGTCATAACAAGAACCAGTGTATTAGTACCAAAATCTGTTGCTGCTATCTGGTGTGACTGATAATCACCTATTTCTATTCCATTCCCCTTTGCCACTGCTACGGCTTTAGGATTAACCGGTTCAGGAAAAAGGCTTACTACCCCTCTTGATATAATCTGCGTATCTTCCATGTCAGGCATACTTCTCATAATAGCAGCCGCAACAGGTCCTCTGCATGTATCACTAGTGCTGACAAATATTATTTTGTTATATTGTAGCATAGGTTCACCTCCTGCCCGATATGTCTATAACAATGTTACACCTGTAAAACATGATATGCCGCAGCCTTAAGCATTCTGTTCATTATGGCCTGCCCAAGTCCATCATCCTCAAATATTTCACTATATATAACATCCACATTCATATCATCAAATTTTCTTAACACAGCATAAAGATTTCTCGCAATACTGTCATCATCACTTCTTGTTCCTATAGATATAACATTTCCTTCTTTATACATAGAAAATGTCTCATCACTTGCTATTATACCTATTTTTTTACCCTCTGCAATGCCTTCTTTAACAAGGTTATTAATATGATTCACTACAGCATCCTTTTCGCCCCTGAACATTGTAAGGTCAGCTTTAGGTGCATAGTGCTTATACTTCATTCCCGGTGCCTTAGGCTTAGCATCAGGTGACATTTTACCAAGTATCGCTTTATCTACTTCAACATCACCAACCACGTCTTCGAGCATCTTTTTCGTAATGTAACCGGGTCTTAGAATCATAGGTGGATTAACGGTAACATCTACTATAGTCGATTCTATTCCGATTCCGACCGCTCCACCATCTATTATCATATCAATTTTTCCTGACAAATCATTCTCTACATGCTGTGCAGTAGTAGGACTTGGTCTTCCCGATGTATTAGCACTTGGAGCTGCAATCGCAACCTGCGAATTCTTTATAAGACTTAATGCAACAGGATGATTCGGCATTCTTATCGCCACTGTCTGAAGACCACCCGTTGTACCTGACGGAACTATATCACTTTTTTCAAATATCAGTGTCATCGGTCCCGGCCAGAACTTATCCATAAGCTTTACAGCATTGTCCGGAATATCCTTAACTAAAGGCTCAAGCTGCTTCACATCAGCCACATGAACAATAAGTGGATTATCAGATGGTCTTCCTTTGGCCGCATATATCTTCGCTGATGCTTTTTCATCAAGTGCATCTGCGCCGAGTCCATATACTGTCTCTGTAGGGAATGCCACCATACCACCATCCCTAAGTATATCTGATGCCTGTTTTATTACTTCCAAATCAATATTATTTACTTCTGTTTTTTTTATTATTGTATTCATTATAATCACCAGGTGCTATTATAACATTTTACATCACGGCGTGCAAGCATGATGGTGCTTGGCAACCTTGCAGTTTGTACAGGTGTCACTTGGCAGTCTTGTGTCCCGAGCCGCTTACGCCACTCGGGATTGCACACCTGCATTCCGCACTACGTGCTCCATGTCCTTGCGACTGCCAAATGCCATTTCATGCAAGCATGATGGCGCTTGGCAGTCTTGTGCAACAAAAAACTGCCGTACATGATATAATTTGTACGGCAGTAAAATATATATTTATTATTATACTTCGAAAATCAAATCTCCGTATGAAGGCATTGGCCATGCATCCTTATCTACAATCATTTCAAGCTTATCTACAGGTGCTCTTAACGCATCCATAGCAGGCTTAACTGTATCCTTGAAGAATTTAGCCTTTTCTTCACCTTCAGCCTTTGTCTCTGACTCAACAACAACATCCTGAAGTTTTGAAAGGGCAACTTTTGTCTCTGAAAGTAAATCTGATGTTTCTTCAAGAAGTTCTTTCTGAACACTCACATCAGCATCAGGGCATGCTGCTGTTACTTCATTGATAGAAGCTGCAAGGTCAATAGTTGCCTTAATTACAGATGGAATAATCTGTTTGCCGGCAATATCAATCATAGCCTTTGCTTCAATATTAATAGCTTTTGCATATGCTTCATACTGAACCTCAGCACGGGATTCAAGCTCAGCTTTTGTAAATACTCCGAATTTTTCAAAGAGCTTAACTGCTTTATCTGTAGTAAGTGCAGGAATAGCATCTACCATAGTCTTAAGGTTAGGAAGTCCTCTCTTCTCAGCCTCAGCTATCCACTCATCTGAATATCCGTCAGCATCATATACAATATCTTTATTCTCAACTGCAAGTTTATGAATCATTTCATCAACTGCTTTATCGAAATCATCTGCTTTCTCAAGCTCATCCGCTATATCACAGAAAGCTTCTGCAACTATAGTATTTAATACAATGTTAGGACTTGCAACAGAATCTGAAGAACCAACCATACGGAATTCAAACTTATTACCTGTGAAAGCAAATGGTGAAGTTCTGTTTCTGTCTGTAGCATCTTTTCTTAAGTTAGGAAGTGTAGAAACACCTGTGTCTAACTTTCCGGCTTTCAAGCTGCTTGTAGCACTACCTGTCTCGATAATCTGGTCAACGATGTCTCTAAGCTGATCTCCAAGGAACATAGAGATAATTGCAGGAGGTGCCTCATTAGCTCCCAATCTGTGGTCATTACCAGGGTTTCCTGCCGACTCACGAAGAAGATCTGAATGTGTCTTAACAGCTTTCATAATAGCTGTAAGCACAAGTAAGAACTGTCTGTTCTCATGTGGTCTCTTGCCCGGATCAAGAAGGTTCATTCCATCATCTGTAGTAAGTGACCAGTTATTATGTTTTCCCGAACCATTAACACCTGCAAATGGTTTCTCATGAAGAAGACATACAAGATTATGACGTCCTGCCACCTTTTTCATTATTTCCATAGTAACCTGATTGTGGTCTACAGCAACATTTGCTTCCTCATATATAGGAGCTAACTCATGCTGTGCAGGAGCAACCTCATTATGCTGTGTCTTTGCAGGAATACCAAGTTTCCAAAGCTCTTCATTGAGGTCTTTCATATAAGCTGCTATTCTCTCTCTGATAGTACCGAAGTAATGATCATCAAGCTCCTGTCCCTTTGGAGGCATTGCTCCGAAAAGTGTACGTCCTGTAAATATTAAATCTTTTCTCTTTAAATATTTATCTCTGTCAACAAGGAAATATTCCTGCTCAGGTCCTACAGAAGAAGTAACCTTTGTAGCTGTTGTATTTCCAAATAATTTTACAATACGAAGTGCCTGTGTATTAACAGCCTCCATAGATCTGAGTAATGGTGTCTTCTTATCAAGAGCTTCACCTGTGTATGAGCAAAATGCTGTTGGAATGCAAAGAATTGTTCCTGCTGCATCCTGTTTGATAAATGCCGGTGATGTACAATCCCATGCTGTATATCCTCTTGCCTCAAAAGTTGCTCTTAATCCACCTGAAGGGAATGAAGATGCATCAGGCTCACCCTTAATTAATTCTTTACCTGAGAATTCCATTAATACTTTACCATCAGCTTTTGGTGAAGATATAAATGAATCATGTTTTTCCGCTGTAACACCTGTAAGTGGCTGGAACCAATGTGTATAATGTGTTGCACCTCTCTCGATAGCCCAATCCTTCATCGCATTAGCTACTACATCAGCTATTTCAATCGTTAAATCAGCACCATCATCAATTACTTTTCTTACTTCCTGATAAACTTTCTTTGGGAGACGTTCTTTCATAACTGTATCGTTAAATACATTCTCGCCAAAAATGTCCGCTACGTTAAATGCTTCACTCATCTTTTAATACATCCCTTTCACTATTTTATTCTATATGTTGTTTGAACAATATATGCCAACACAGTTCGTCTGACCCGTTGCCTATACAAAAAATGCGTCCACGAATAAACCCGTGAACGCCATTGTTCAATCATCATTAATAATTAGATGCAGATTCTTTTTATCTCTGCTGTAATTAAAATAACTCATAAAAGAATAAATTGCAAGTACTTTTTTTATTTTTTTGTTATTATTGATTATTTTCATCAACAACTTCTTCGCCACGCACCATCTGTACAATGAATCTCTTATTATCATCATGTCTTGTGCATGTAGATAATGTGATAATATGGTCTGCTGTTGATACACTCTCTACATTTGTGGAATAGAGTTTCCTGGCCCAGCATGCCTCAAGATATGCATGAAACTCGTCATCATTTGCAAAATCATATGTATATGTGTCTCCAATAGCAGGTGTTTCATATGCTGCAAATACATAATATTTGTAATGTTTATACCCGACATATATATCAAATGTAGGATTCTGGTCATAATACGACTTGGATGAATACTGAATTAACGAACCAAACATTGAATTATTAAGCATATCATGCCCATATATAATACAATTCCTTGACTCAAGCCCATCCTTGCATCTGTGGTCTATAAATATAGAACCATTCTTATTCTCAGAATAATAAGCTGTATGTTCCAGATAATACTCATTATCCGTTCCCTGCAAAATAGGATAACTTATCTGATTTCCCTGACTTATCCATCCTTTTGAATCCGGATTAATCTTAAGCATATCATCAAAATTCCACACCCATTTTGCACCTTCATTTTTATTGGCAATAATTATATTTCCATCAGAATCCACTTTAGTTTCTGTCTCACCTGACACATCCGGAACCTTAAATATACTTTCCAGATCTTCATAATCATTATCACCATCTTCATAATCAAGGTAAACATTTGTCATTTCATAACTGGCAAAAATAAATACAGCCAATGCACACAGCATCATTATTTCACGGATGTTATTAATAATCTTATTCTTATTGATAAATTTATTCTTCATAATAATCCTCATTTCTGAGCGTTCTGCTACAAAGATATACCATAAACAACTGTCTGTTCCGTCGTAAGTATAAAAATACCAAAATCAGACAGCCCGCATATCTACAATAGAAAATGGCATCTTTCTTACGAAATATGCCATTTTCTGTAAATTCATATTTATATTACTGATATAAGTACAAAGGTGGAATTTCTTAAGCTTTTCCAACTGATCCGAATAATTCCATCTTTTCCTTAACTGTAGCTTTGATAGCCTCGAATCCAGGTGCAAGTAACTTACGTGGATCAAATCCTTTACCCTGCTGATCCTTTCCTTCTTCGATATATTTACGTGTTGCATCAGCAAATGCAAGCTGGCACTCTGTATTAACGTTAATCTTAGCTACTCCAAGAGAGATTGCTTTCTTAATCATATCTTCCGGAATACCTGTACCACCATGAAGAACTAATGGCATATCACCTGTAAGCTTCTGAACAGCATCAAGTGTCTCAAAACTTAATCCTTCCCAGTTATCAGGATATTTTCCATGGATATTACCGATACCTGCTGCAAGCATTGTTACACCAAGATCTGCAATTGCCTTACACTCGTTAGGATCTGCACACTCGCCTCTTCCGATTACTCCATCTTCTTCTCCACCGATAGAACCAACTTCTGCTTCGATAGACATTCCCTTATCATTAGCAATCTTAACTAACTCTTTTGTCTTCTCAACATTCTCATCGATTGGATAATGAGAACCATCGAACATGATTGAAGAGAATCCTGCCTCTACACATTTGAGACATCCTTCATAACTACCATGATCAAGGTGAAGTGCTACTGGAACTGTGATGTTAAGCTCCTCTAACATTCCATTAACCATTCCTACAACAGTCTTGTAACCTGTCATATATTTTCCGGCACCTTCAGATACACCTAAAATTACAGGTGAATTTAACTCCTGTGCTGTTAATAATATAGCCTTTGTCCACTCAAGGTTGTTAATGTTGAACTGACCTACTGCATATTTTCCTGCTTTTGCCTTTGTTAACATTTCTTTAGCTGAAACTAACATTTAATCTACCTCCGTATTTTCATTTTCTTCACTATTATAACCCATTTTTCTCAGTATGGAAACATTTTTTTTAAACATGCACTATTTTTTTACAATCACATACATTAATAAAGATTAAATAATGGAGTTATTAATATGTATTCTAATCCGAACATGTCAAATCAGAATATGCCAAACAAGTGCATGATAAATCAGAATATGCCAAACAAATGCATGATAAATCAGCCACGTCAGATGAGAAACTCTTCTACAGTCTATTCTGCAAATACGGCCGGTCATTCTATGAATTCCGGTTGTTCTTCTGACAATTGCAATACGAATTCTTCCGGCAGACGCTCTATGGATTCCTGCGGAGCACACACTGAACATATGCACAAATGTATGTGTACACTTGCAATGGCCTCTGTACCTATGCAAAAATTCGAAAACCTTTATGATGCTGAAACCGGATTTTGCAAGGGGACTATTTTTATAGGACTCGACAAACCATTTACAGGAGGTAACAAAAAATGCAGATGAATTATCAGTCTCAACTTATGTGCACAATCAATTATCTGAGTTTTGCAATGGATGATGCCAGACTTTTTCTCGACACCCATCCTGACTGTCAGGAAGCACTCGAGTACTTCAACGATACTATGAATATAAGAAACAAAGCTGTTGAGGAATATACCTCAAAGTTCGGACCTATAAGTTCATATAATGTTAATGTCTGTGATGGATGGAGCTGGACCGAATGTCCTCTTCCATGGAATGGAGGTATGTAAATGTGGAGTTATGAAAAAAGGCTGCAGTACCCTGTAAATATCAAAAACCCTGACCCCGTAGCTGCCCAGATAATTATAAGCCAATATGGTGGACCATTGTTCTATAGGGGGAACAATAATAAAATAGGAAAAAAGTAACTTTTTCTAACTTTTATAATACTATTGTTGTTGAACCGGTGCAACTTTAAATTTTCTTAAATGCTTTCAAATTTACCCAACCTGCAAAATTGCTGATAAGTCCGAATCCGTTACTCGCAATGAAGCATATAGGTTGCCTGCTGCCTTTCTTCAGTGTAGCGACTCTTCTCGATTTTCCGGAAGCAGTCTCTCTTACTGCCGCCTCACTTGCCTTCAGTTCATACCCAGTTGAATTGATTGCTGTGCAGTATCCTTTTAACAATATCCACCCGGCATTATTGGCCAGATGTCCCCAGCCGTCTTTAGTAATCTGATTAATACCCTGATTGCTTCCGGAAGGAATAGTAGTAATAATATCTGCCTTGTCATTTGGTGCAACTCTGACTGTAACAGGCTTTATCGTTCTGAATCCATACATTTTCTCCGCCTTTCCGGCTATAATGTAAGACTTCTTATTATACTCATTTTCTTTTAGCTTAGCTTCAGTCTCGTTCTCCTGGTGATTAACTGCTGCTCCTGTAATGCCTTTAACTATTGCCTTAGCGCAGTTATCAGCATTCCATCTTGCTGCATCATCTTTATCATCTACGAAACAACACTCTATAAGCAATGCGGGTGCTTTTGTAGATGATAATACATATAACCCTTTATTAATCTTAAATCCTCTGTTTGTAATTCCTAATGTGTCTGAAATCTCATTACATATCCTGTTAGATATGCCTGCTACTCCATTATCAAATCCATACACTTCAACTCCACCTATGCTGCCGTCTCCGGTATAGTCATTTCTGCCACTGTTAAGATGTATAGATACATCATAATCAACTGTATGTGTATTGCAATTTCTCACAATCGCAGAGAGATTATCCCTCTGCGTCCTGCCACTATCATCTGTGCAATCATATACAGTATGTCCCTGCTGCCTTAAGTAATTAATTACTGCATTTTTAACCTTTCTGTCCTCGTCCACTTCATCAAGGATTGCTGATGCACCCCTGCATATTAATGAATGTCCTGCATGTACGTTTAATATCATAGTATCATCTCCTATTCATATGTTTATTCATATGTTTATTCATATGTTTACTCATTCTGTTCTGTTTTCTTCTGCAATATATCAATAGCTTTTGTTATAATAGCCGGGAGTGGTACTCCCATAAGTCCTGCATTCTCAACAAGGGATATGGTCTCGTTTGCAATAAAGGCTATAATTACCGCATCCCTTATGTAATCAGTTCCGATTGTCAAATCAAGCCTGTATGCTATTAATACGAATACAAGTGTCATGCATTTCCTACACAATCCCTTCCAGCCTGCCTTGCTCTCTAGTGCTCCAGTATCAGTTTTCGGGGATTTTTTAAATACTCCTGCCACGATTAATCCGGACACATAATCGATTAACATGAATATTAGCAATGTAATCAATGCATCATCCCATCCTCCAAACAACTTAGTTACTACTGCTCCTGTTAGTCCTACCGCTGTGCAAATTGTCTGTTTCATCTTTCACTACCTCTCTTTCAATTATTTTATATAATAAAAAAAGACATCCCTCATGGATATCCTAATTATTACCTGATAACTTATTTTCAAGTTTTAACAGTCTTTCTTCAAGACTGTCCATATTTTTCTGCTGCATCTGCACGACTTTTATAAGTGGCGCTATAAATTCCTCATATCGCAAGTCGTATTTAACTTCTCCCGTCTCTTCAAGATGTTTTTCAATGACCGTTTCTCCGTCATCGTTTACTGTCTTCGTTTCAACTTCTTTTGTGAGCTTTTCAATGACAATGCCAGCAAAATCTTTATTTGACAACCCTATATTTTCAAGCACCTTTTCAACATCCTGTGCAATTAAACCATAATGCGTTCTTCCACTTTCTCCATCTTTGTATTTGTATGATGATGGGGTTAGAGCCATTACAAAATTAAGCATCAATTTATCTTCCAAATTAGCAATATTCTCCTTATAACGTCTATCAGATGTAACAGCCGTTCCCGATGATATATAAATATTGTTGCATCGGAACTCTGCAAATCTATACAACGAATGACCTAAATTTGTGACATTGTCTTTTGTTGGTAATATTTGTAATTGAGGGTTTGTGAAATATGTGTATCGCAATCCATACGCTTCATAATTTTCTATAAGAAAATAGCCAGTGTTACCTATCTTATATTTCTGAGTAGCGTCTAAAGTAGATGCGACAACATTATTTACATCCAAATCATCAGTTTTTGGCATATATTTTTCGGATAGGGCAGTTCCCGCCTCAGTAAATCGCGTTGCTGAGAAATTACCATCTTTATCAAATGTCCAATGTGCCATATATTTCCACGGATTTCTTTGAAAGCAATACATTCTGATAAAGCTGTCTGCATAGCAGTCCATCTGATAACTGTATGTACCACCATTTGACCCCAATTCCAAAGCACCGCTTTCAGCATCTGCAAATAATTTAGCATAGCTGTTTGGCTTTGCTGTGTTGTTAACACTGAATCCATGACCACTGCTTGAATTTACAGTATAATCCTGATTCGAAAGCACTGTTGTAGTTGGTCCTGTATCTCCTTTAGGACCTTGTACTCCTTGCGGTCCCGTATCTCCTTTAGGACCTTGTACTCCTTGCGGTCCCGTATCTCCTTTACTGCCCCTGCTTCCGTTCTTCACCTTGAAGCTTTTCCTATTCCCTGACATATCTGTAAATTCAAATACATTAACTCCATCATCTTCTGTTGATACTTCTGTCTGCTCTCCACCTACTAATACATTCGACAGCTTTGTTTTTATATAAAGCCATAATGTGGCAAGACTTATTCTATAGCAGACCTTTTCTGATGTTGTTGTATCGGCTTCAGTACTACTCACTGTATCTTCCGGTGTGTCTTCTGTTGTATTATCTGTCGTATCTTCTGTTGTATAGTTCGCTGTACTTTCTACTGTGTCTTCTGATGTGTCTGATTTGTTCGTATTATCCTTTTGTATCAGAAGCATATCCTTATCTTCAGGAACAGTTTCATCTATATCCGTATCCTCCAGCATGCCTTCAAGACTATTTATCTTCTGAATCCTGTCAACCTGATTCTTTACTTCTTTAATAGTGTTTTCATTCCTGCTTATGTAATACAGTATTCTTTTTATTCCATCTATCATATCAAACACCTCTGAACTATATTTCAATCAGCAGACTGCCGCCAAAGCAATAGTAATCTTTTCCACCGATATTATATCTTGAATTTGTATTTAGCCCTCCTGTCTGCAATGCCTTAGATACTTTTTTATCTCTAAACATCATTCCTCCAATACTGACTGCAGTCGAAACATATACCGGGAGGCAAAATATATATTCAGGGTCATTCATTTGTCCAATGTTTCCTATAATATTGCTTGACAGATAATATGTTTCTCCGGTGTCACTTGTTAATGTGAAATAATAACCTTCTGCCAACAGGGCATACTTCTCACTATTAACTGATATTATTCCTGCACAAACCCGCTCTGAAAAATCATCATACAGACTTGCTATCTTCACTACATCGTTATCCAATATGTGAAGACATACAGTTAATGATGCATCAATTGAAATCTTATTATAGTAGGTAGTTGATTCGTTTACCGTTTTGCTGCTGCTATCAGTGGTAACCTTGCAGACTGCTACATAGCTTCTGTCGTTCTGTGTTATATATGATGCAGTTTCTCCGGTGTCCGAAGACTTTGTTATCTGATTCGAGTAATGCATAAATAAGTTTATATTATTATAGCCATCATAGCCGTCTCTGCAAAATTCAGGATGATATGTACGTATTTCAAATACTATATATCTGCCTTCTCCAATCTGATACGATTCTCTGAATGCCACCTGACTTGACGACGCAGAAAAATGCATTGTATTACTATCCACTCTTGTTATATCCCCCATTGCATTATTAATTCCCCTGAATATCTTTTCAATAATACCATCTACGACTTTTACCTGAATCTTTTTTAATTCTGTATCTGATACATCCTGATTATGCCAATCAGTTGTTGCGTGATAAGAACCGCTTATCACATATTTTTTAATTGCTGACATATTTACTCTTCCTCCTCTGATAGTGTCTGGCTGCATTTGTATACAAATATTTCTCCGGCTACATTAATCATCTTTTCTGCCGGCGTATTTAATGAAGCAACATTATCTATATCCTGAATAGAAGTTTTAATCATCATTATATTATCTGCCATCTGACGGTACGAATCATTGTAATCCGTTGCAACTCCCATATCAGTTATTGCCTTTGCTATAATCTTTCTTCCTTCCGGATTATCTCCTCCGCCACCCTGTATCTTAAGTATGTTCTCTGCCATTGTTGAAAATGAATCTGTCGCACTTGTTTCAACGCCCATAACAGTCAGTGCATCTGCTATATCTTTCTTGGCTTTTGTGATTTCCTCAACGGTACCATCCACCTCACCATACCACTTATCAATGTTTTCAGGTGTAATCTCATCCAGTTCCTTCAGTCGTTCTTTTATATCTGCCAATTCAGATTCTGTCTTATTGGACGTATCTGTGCTGGCATTGGATTCTACCGTCTGTGATGCTGCATTCTCTGTTGTCGTATCTTCAAGATATGATGTAATCGTAGTAACAAGTCCACCGTCGCACTCCTGAATTATAGACATCACAGGGACGTTATAAGTAAGTCCCGCAAGAGTGACGGGAACTATATCTCCCAGCCGTATATCCCAGCACCCCAGAAATTTAACTGTCAGTGCTAATACATTCATATTGATATTGCTATACATTTCCATAACATCATCATTCCAGTCCTGATTCATGTATGGATTATATGTTGTTATTCCATATGCTGCGTCCACATTTCCGGATATCAGGTAGTTCTGCTCTGATGTTGATGTCTTAACATATCCTATCTTCTTAATGTCTTTATTAGCCAGTTCGAATCCGCTGTCTTCGTATATTCTTTCATCATCTATTATTACATCATCCGGATTGCTCCACTTCCTGAAGCATATCATATTAATATATGGAACGCCTGTGTCCGTATAGTCAATAACTGCATTGTAGCCGTCAAGTCCTGCTATGTAGCCTATAACCGTTCTGTAGGACAGGTTTTTGGGTTCACTTATAAGGACTGCTGACAACGGACAATTAGCATTCTCCAGATATGCTATACCGGATTGTTTCATAATGTCTTTCATAACATCTGACGTGTGCCACATCTTTCCACCTGACCAGTCAAGCGTACTTTTATATGTGCCACTAAGTGCGTACACCATTGCATCATATCCCTCGTATGAATGTTTTATACCATCATAAGATGTCTGTCTCACCTTAAATGTGCCTATACAGGCATACTTTATGTCTGCATCCTCTTTCTCTGTCCCCCTCCATAGTGTTATCTCACTATTATCAATTGACGGACCTGCTTCGTATAAGTCAAAGCTTATCGAAGCTGATGGTGTATTTCCAAACGTAAGATTGCCATTCTCGATTAAAGAATGCTGATACTTCAATTCCTCTACTTTATATGGTGTAGCTCCTCCAAGTAAATCAAGACGCAGGGTGTAATACTCGTTAACACCTGTGATGAACGAACTCATCTGTAACTCACCTTCTTTCGTGTTTCGTGAAAACATTACTGTTCTATGCCACTTATGCCTGTACCTTTGAATATCTTCTTACCGTTCACTACGGCACATGTACTGTATGTAACATCACCGAAGTATACATTCATGGTGCTGTATGTTCCTTTTTCGTCCCAGTATTCTACCCTCTGGAAAGGTTTTGTTGCATCAGATACCTGCGCGTCTATAACAGCCACCTGCTCCTCAGTAAGAGGAGCAAATGTTATGTCTAATGTTCTTTTTACCGCTATTATGGTGCCCACCATCTTCCCGCTCTTAACCCTGCCGGAATTGGAAGACCATATTTTGTTTTTTGAAATGTTATAACCATCTTCAAGTATTTCCGGCATAACAACTCCATTTATTTTTAATACCGCCATATCACTCTATCCTTTCCGTTTATTGTCAAAAAGCCTTTTTGCCTGTTCTTAACGAGTAGTTTGCTGATTCTTTCTGCATTGCCTTGAACAGATTTCTTAACTCTCCCACAAGATTTACATCTATATTAAGATGTTCCAGCACATATAGAATCTGCCTTAGAAGTTCTATTATTTCGCCTGTGTCCGAACTTCCTGACATCATAGCTGCAGTCTTGGCCATTTCAAGTAACTTATCTTCAGGAGCAACAACCTCGCCCTGATGACGGTTATCACCAATCATTGCAAGCTGTGGTGTATTTGCCTTAACATAACCACCTTGTGCCAATTTCGGAATCTGTGGAACTTTGAGAGGGTTTTCATCCCACAAATCCGTAAATGGATGAGCTCCAGCAATGCCCTTGTTACGGATTCCGTTGAGCATTCCATTAATTGCATTAAAAGGAACAGCTATAACCGTATTGATTCCGTCTATAATCTTGTTAACAACAAGTTTGAACGTATCAGCTATACCGTCTTTGATTCCATCAAAGATTTTGCCACCGGTTGAGAACACGTCTTTAACCTTTTGCCATGCAGCACTGAACGTATCATGGAACCACTTGGCAACTGCCTGAAACGGACTCTTAATCTTGTCCCATACTTTTTTAAAGAAGTTGGTTACACTGTCAAAACTGAATGATGACCTGATAAAACCCCATGCCGCACCGAACTTGTCCTTAAACCATGTATGTATTGCCTCAAACGGTTTTTTCACTTTCTCTCTTACTTTGTCAAAGAAGTCTTTCGCGCTTGAAAAAGGATGTTTGATAAAATTCCATGCCGCCACGAATTTATCCCTGAAAAACGTGTGTATCGTCGTGAATGGTGTTTTTATCTTTTCTTTTACTTTGTCGAAAAAGTCTTTTACCCTTGAAAATGCATTCTTAATAAGTTCCCATGCTTTCTTGAATTTATCAGAGAAGAAAGTATGAATCTTAGCAAACGGTGCCTTGATTTTATCTCTTATACCTGAGAAAAATTCTTTTGTTTTGCTGAATGCTTTCTTAATTCCTTCCCATGCCTTCTTGAATTTATCAGAGAACCATGAGCCAATCTTTGCGAACACAGAATGTATCTTTGATACTACTCCGCTGAAATGTTTCTTAATCTTCTTAGCTGAAAATACACTCTTAATCACACTGAAAGCAGTACCGAACACCTTGCTGAACACACTTATAACAGCATTGACAACGACCGATATTGCCTTAAATATTTTTCCGAAATATGCACTTATATTATCCAACAGTGTTCCGTCGCATAAATCATTGAATACTTTGAATACAAGTTTAACCCTGTCTACAACCTTGCGTATTACTCCTATAATTATTGTTCCTAATATATAGGCTAATCCTGATAGTACAGGCATCAGAACTTTTGCAATTGTCTGTGCTATCGGTGCAAATACTTTCTTATACAATTTGCTTGCAATCAGAACAACATTTCCAATAGCCTTAATTATCTCCTGAAAACATGGTCCTATATGATTTTCCCACAAGTCTTTAAACTTCTTTGCAAGAAGTTTCATAACTGGTGCAACATATTTGTTATACGTTTCCATGTACACTTTAAATGTAGCTGACATGCCATCCTTTATATTAACTGCTGCCGGATGTATTTTCTTCTCATACACAGATACTAACGTTGATGCTACACCTGATATCGCATTGGATATACCCTTTAATGCTATGTTAACCGGTGACAGTACGTTTGTTATGGTTTTCTTAATCAGACCTTTATTCTCTATAATAGGTCCTGCAATTATGAGAGTTAAGTCTCTTGCCAATCCCTGTATAACAACTGCTGCCGCTGAAAATGACTCTATAAATATGTCACATAACGAAGTTGTTATTCCAATTGCCTGCTTACTCGTAAATGCATAGCTTAATATATCTGACACAGCATTGTATAAATCCGCTCCTATGTTATCCATATCTGCAGTTATGTCAAAAAACTTTGTAAGCCTTAATGTGATAATGCCTTTCTTTTTGTCAAGTGAATTGCTTATGCCTGTTACTAAATTAGCAACTATGGCTGTTCCTACAGACACTATCATTCCTGTCATTGCACCTATATACTTAGCCCACGCAGTTACACAATCAGACATTGCACTCTGCAGTTTCTTATTGCCTGCGATAGTCATAAGTGACTTGTAGATAGAACCTAATCCATCTTTTATAAGTTTGAGATTGCCCGGTACACTTCCAACTGAAAGAGTGAATCCTTTGACAAATGCTCCCTTAACTTCATCAAACTTTTTCTTAATCTTATCCAGACCTGCATACGTCTTATCAAGTGCCGGACTCTGGACTATTGCACCTGCATTCACAACACCGGCAGAACCTGAACCACCTGTAGAACCGCCTTTAGAACCTGAACCGGTATCGTCTGATTCACTTCCACTGTCAGAGATTTTATTCATCTGGTCAAATCCCATAAGGGATTTCTCTGCTTCTTTGGCTGCTTTCTTTGCTGAAGAGCCTATCTGCTCGACATTGTCAGATGCAGTCTGTGCGTTATCTGCAACCTCTGTCATCGAAGTTGCTGCAGTCTGCACCGGATTCTTTTTGCCTGTAAGTCTTGCCGTAAAGTCGCTGAACACTTCCGACAGTTTTGCGAATTTTGCAATCAGCTTATTAATATATACAAGAACAGGAGACAGCACATTTATAAGTCCCTGACCTATATTTGCCTTAAGCGAATCCATCTGTAATGACAGAATACGTGTCTGATTCGCCCAACTGTCCTGTGTTCTCATAAAGTCACCGCTTGCCGCTGATAACTGGTCCTGTACAAACTTATATCTTAATGCCACTTTCTCCTGTTCTGACATCTTGGCCGTAGTTTTACCAAATCCATTAGCCATAGCATAGGAATCAAGAGCCGTCTGCGTCATTACAACACCCAAATCTTTAAGTGACTCCGTCTCACCTGTAAATACTGACTTAAGCTTCGTATAAGCTTCATCCTGTGACATATCGTAGAATGATGCAACATCACCGGCTAATCCCGTAAGAGATGTTGACATATCGTATGCCTGTGATTCCGTGAATCCGAAAGACTTGGCCATGGCTCCAAATGTACCTGTGTACTTCTTAGCCATAGTTTCAGACATACCAAATGAAGTTGCCGCTGACTTTGCAAACTTATCCACCTTGCCCGACATTGATGTAAATGTTACATCAACAACGTTCTGGACTTCTGCAAGGTCAGAGCCTAAATCTATACACTCCTTGCCAAAATCTGCTATCTTCTTTACCGAAAATGCTACTGCCAATGCTTTGCCTGCTTTAGCTGCTATATTCTTTAGTCCGCTCATCTGACTGTCGAACTTTTTTCTGTTAACAACCAAGTCAAGAGCTATCTGTCCTGCACTATCCGCCATACCTATCCACCTACCTTTATCTATTTCAAGACAGGCACATAGGCACAGCGTCTTATATTCTTAATTCAAATTCTTTTTTACAGTTTCTGTTTTTACACTTTAAAAATATGCCCCTGCATATGGCTTTTTCTGTATAAAATACATTTACAGGATGACCACAGTAGGGGCATTTAACTTTGTTTTTTGTTCTATTGTTATAAGGATTAATGATGTTAACCACTCCCCTCCGCCATTTTCCTGAATGCATTAAGTATTTCGGAAAGTGCATGTTCAACATCTTCCTCCGTCTTCCGGTCTGCCTGATGTAGTCTCCACTCAGACCTTATTCTGCGTTGTTCGGGTGTAAAGTTCTTTAATATATCCGGGTCATCCTCTGCTCTTATACTCACTATTCTTCCGAGTGGTGTATCAGGCGACAACCCGGATAATAAAGCCTTGAACTCATCCCAACGCATACTTTTAAAATCGTTGGAATATATTCTGTAACCATACTGCGAAAGGAAACTTGACACGATTAAGTCAAAATCCTCCATCAAATCATAATATGGTTCACTATTTCTCTCCCTCTGATTCCTCATCACCTACAACTAAATCCATTGCGCTTTCAATAAGCACAGTTAAATCTTTAAATGATAAAGACAGCTTGTCCAAGTCCTTCCTTGTATTCTCCGGAAAAAGAAGTTCATAATTCTTAATCAGGTCACCGTTGGTCATTCCCTCGTCTGAATCAACTATTGCCATAAGCTTAAGGACTGTAGCTGCATCTGCATTAACCGGATACTCTTTGCCATTAATAATTAAAGCCGGGCTTGTCTCGAAGTCCAGCTTTTCTGTAATATCTATCTTTCTTGCCATATTCTTATATCTCCTTTTCTTATTCTCCTGATGCCGGTGTTATCACAGGTTTCCCATTAGATAACACTTCAAATTCAAGCGGTCCTACTGCTGTAGAGTCACCTGAACCGAGTGCCGTAACATTAATTACCGCCTCCTTGAACAATACCTTTGTTCCGTCAGGGAATGTCCACTGGAAGTTTTTCTCTGCATCCCTTCCATTAACAAATGCAAGACCTGCTATCGTATCATTACCTGCATCTCCGACATTTCTCTTGCCTGATACACTGATTGATACCGACTTAGCCGTCATAAGTCTTCTTGTCCATCCTTCCTGATCCATTGGCTTCCATTCTTCAACACCATTATCAAATGACACTGAGAACGACTCCATATCAGCAATGTTCGTCTTTGGAGCTGTCTCTCCTGTGTCTCCTACCTGGAACTGATTCTTGTATACCGGATATACTCCTGTTTTAGTTGCCATATTTCATTACCTTCCTTTCTCTGTTTTGTAATATATATCAGCATCAACCACCATCTCATATACACCACTTGAATCAGAATCCACCGGAATGGGTTCTGTGGGAAATATAAAGCAAATGGTTGATGTATTGATAGCTGCATCTTCGACACCGGACAATGCCTCAACAAGCTCATATGCCTTCTTCTCTGTCTCTCTTAATGATTTGTTCCAATGCACCAAAAGAGTTACCCTTTTCACGTCATATGACTTGTTTGAATTACCGCCTAATGCCATATTAAAGTTACTGTTTCTTTTGGAATCATATATGCCTATGCTGCACTCTTTCTTATTGTCAAGTCGTCCCATATATGTATGGTCATCTGCTGAAATCTTCAGTTCGGCAATAAAATCCCTTACATCTGCTAGTGGAAGCATTATATACCTGATACCTCCTTGTAGAATTTCTTAAATGCCTTTTGGCAGAAATCTTTCTTGTCTCCTGATATCCATGGTTCATACCATCTGCCCTGTGCATTAGGATTCTCATCCTTCTTAAAGTTATATTCCGGATGGAAATACAAGCGGCGTGCTTGAGGTGCTGTAGTTACCAGCGATACTTTTCCTTTACTTGTAATTGCTTTTGTAATGGTATTCGATACCGATTCACCAGATGGATATTCATTTGTAACAGTATCTCCCGCACTTATGAAAGTCTGCTCACCTTGTAATACTCCGGTATCTCGTGGTATAACCTGTGCCTGAACTACTTCTGTATGCAATGCCTCTGCAGTCATTTCAAGTGCTTTTACCGCACTTTCATCCAACCGCTTAATAAAAGGGATATTTAATTTAACCACGCTCTTTACACTAATCATTCCAATACCACCTCCGTATAGTTAACAGTACCATCAGGATTGCGGTGCTTGCGTGTCTCATATATATTTCTTGTTATTCCATTCACAACTGCTTTGCCACTTACTATATTGGCTGCTTCCGGGCATATATCTCCACGGAGCAGAGCAGTACCGCTTACCTTGATAAGCTGTTTCTCTGCCGTTAATATAGTTCTGGCTTTATCCTGATAATTACATTTTCCTTCGAATTTAAAGCTCTTCTCAGGCTCTCCATATACGTTAAGTTCTTCTGATTCGGTCTGCAGTGTAATATCAGTAGTGCAGTATTCTTTCGCTATAAGGCATGGAAACTCCATAATACCACCTGCCTTATATACTTCTGCAGCACAAGCCTGTACTACAGAGTTTTTCGTAAATATCACGTTTAACCGCAACACCATTCTGTACCGTTATGTTCCATGATTCTCCAAATTCCATTGATACTCCGTTAATCGAATACGACTTAAGCACACTGTTAATAAGTTCGGCATTCTCGCACTCGAACTCTGCAAGCTCACATACCGTTTCCCTTACAACATCCTGCTGATACTCTGTAAGAGCATTGATGCCCTTACTGCAAATACGATTAAAAGTAAGGACATCTACATGTCTTGACGCACCTGTAAGTGCTTTTGATATATTGTCAGCCGGAATATCATTACCTGCGTATACTTCTTTGTAATATCTTTCGTCTGCATAAGGCTGATACATAGGCAATGCTCCTTTACTCTTCGCTATCTGTGCTATTCTCTGATACCTTACTCTTTCCCTTGCCTGCCTTGGCTTTCTTTAAGCTCTCCAGCTCATTAACAACCTTTTCATATTCAGCATAAGGTACTGAAGCTTTAGGGGAATGCTCAATCACATTTCCCTCATCATCATATATGTCATACCCTTTAGCAAGGTATTCCTTCATTGCTACATTATCTACCTGATATACTTTGTTATCTCTCTTTGCGAACATATTGCCGCACCTCCATTCTTGCTTTCTCAGGCTTCTGCATGAATTATGCAGCCATCTTTCATCAGCTCATCAATTGCAAATGTACCGTTGAACTTTCTGTTCTGATATAAATAGTTATCAGCAGTTCTTGAATCATGTCCCGGTGTAAATACCTTGATGTAAGAGTATTTATCTCTTGACACCTGACATTCAGGGTCGATTAATATGTAATCAATCTGTTTTGCTCCCACTGCTGCCTTCCATCCGCTTGTGAAGTCATATGCTGACTTGAATCTCGCTGATGGTACTGTGACAATCTTATTAATATCATCAATGGATTTAACCCTCCTGTCGATACCGGATTCTCCACTGCCAACACCGAGAGTTCTCTGGATGCCTGTTGCGTTTTTGAGCAGTGTCTTATATGTTGTTGTACAATATAAGATAACTCTGTCTAATGGAACACCTGCATCTTCCATGAGCTTAAGGTTGTCGTCAAAATCAGTTAATACATTATCTGCTGTAAGAGCATCTGTCTTAACCGTTCCGTTACATCTCTTATACTCGGTATAGAGCTTAGAGAATGTATAGGCATCAGCTTCCGGAATTGCCTGTGTTGTCTCGAATCTCTTCTGGATATTTGCTATAGACACAATCATGTTTGTCTCATCAACATCCATAGGGTCGATTGCAAACTCTACATCTCTGTCATGGTCAAGAGATTTAACCTCATAGTCCTGTGTGTAATCACCTGAATTAAAGCCAAGTGATGCTCTTGAATGGTCTTTATAACCACTTACTGTAAGTTTTGGAATCTTAATCTGCTTACCGTTAACAACCTGAATATCTGAATTAGAATGATAAAGGTCTGTTGATACTGATTCCTGTCCGTACAATTCTCTTAATACGTTCGAAAATAATGTTACATATTCGTTTACTGCCATAATGTTCTACCTCTTCTTTCTTAATATTATTTTCTTATTCCAAAGATTCCTCTTAGAATATCCTGCTGGTCAGATGCTCCCTGCTGTGATGTCTGTCCTATCCGGAAGCCTCCAACATTGTTGTCACCTTCATTGTTATTCCCTGCTCCGGCAGTTCCTTTGAATGCCGGTACATCCGTAAGTACCTGCGTAAGTGCTTTCTTCACCTCTTCCGCATCAACGTTTCCGTTAGCGTCTACTGCATTACTCATATCTGCAAGCTTGATAACATATGGTATAGACTTCGCATCAAGTCCTAATGACATAGCCTCAAGTGTTGCCTGATTATTAATCCTGCTTTCAAGTAATGCCTTATTTGCAATAGATAGCTGATTCTGCAGAGCATTGGCATCAGGTGTGTTCTTTGCTTTCTCTGCCTTGAATGCAGATATAGCGCTGTTCATCTCGTCCTGACTAAGTCCTTGTTGTTTAAAATAGTTCTTAAGAACAGTGTCCTCTGTGACTGTCTGCTTGCCTGATATGATATTAGCCAGCTTATCATAATCAAATGCCGGTGCATTCTGCTGTAGCTGTCCGTTCCGGATGCCACCGTTGCCGCCTGCCTGCTGCCCTGTCTGACCGCCTGCTCCTTCATCTTCTGCCGGTTCTGCAAAGAACTGCAGGTTAAATGGTACTAAGTTACTTCTTTTCATAATCTTTGTGCTCCTTTCAGTTGTAAGAGTGTCTCTCTGTATCAGTTTTCAGTGTGTCTCACTATATCAGTTTTCTTCTCAGGTGTCTCCTCGTAGTTTATATTCGAACATAGTGTTCGAATTGCCTTCGGGCATACAAAAAGACCATGTTTTTATCATGGTCTAATCAACTGTTGTATTTCGTTAACCTTATGCTTTATATTGAGGTGATTACAATGAAAGATGTTACATTTAGTCAATTTGCAAGTGGTTTTGTTGTGGGTATCCTTTCAACCATTGTGGCTTCTTTGTTAATTCAATTACTCATATAAATGCCGAAATAATTATTGCTGTAATAGTTATTCCTATAAGTATTCCTGCTGGATATGCTATATTTTTTATTGCATTAATAACAATCTCTTTTATTATCTCTCTCATGCACAATCCTTTCTGTTGTACCGGTGCAACTTGGGGTGTAAAATATCTCCTGCATCTGATATACTCAAACACAGGAGGTGGTTACGTGATTGATAAAATATCAAAACAAGTTTTACTATATATACTTAATTGTCCTGATTACAAATTTTCTGTTAATAAAGGCTTCCCAGAACACATACAGACTGATGAGTTACTGTCTTCCATTGACTTTCTTGAGCAGGAAGGTTATCTGACTACCAAACGTGCTACCGGTGGAGCACTGATTTCTGCAACCTTAACCCATAAAGGAAAACATCCAAACGAATTTAATTCTATTGCTTTAAAACGTTATCTGCTTGATAAATGGATTGATATTCTTGCCCTTATTATATCTATATTAGCCTTCATCGGTGCTTATCGCCATGAAATCAATGCAATAATACGGCTAATAGTGAAAGCACTGACAATACAAATGTAATCCTTGATATTAGCGGGAAATCTGACCAGTGATACCATACTTTTTCTTTTTTCATTTTCTGCTCCTTCCCTTAATTTGTTGTAATAAAAATACCACCATATCATTTCTAAATGGTGGTATCTAAATTCCCGGTATTGTATCCTTTATTCCTTTAGCAATGTTTGCTGCTTTCTTCATTAGGCTGTTCTGTTCTAAATACTCCAATCCTTTCAGCGTTATCTCTGGTCTTGTCAGACTGACTCTTGGATAGCCACAACTCATGCTGTTCCAAACCTCCACTCCTGTTATATACCCTTCTTTTACCATTAATGCCATAATTCTTGACCATTTTGGCACAGATAATCTCAATTCTTCGGGAGATAACAGATTATTGTCAAGTTCCTCCAAGTCCATTGTATCTTTAAGGATTTTAAGGATTTTGTATATTACTGAAAATTCTTCCATAATTTCATCCTTTCGTGTTGATTTTTTTTAATTATTGGATATAATATAAGTAAGATATCTTAATAAGGAATTGATACCTTGCCCCCTTTTGGGCGAGGCCATCAATTCCTTATTTTCTTTTATAAACACCTAATATTTTATAATCTTTTATCAATATAATTTTATTGATAAATTTAGTATGTGAAGACTTATAAACATCTCCTATCTGTTTTTTTATTTCAGCTGATGATAGCGGGCAATTAGTTATATCTATAATAAAATTATCTGCTTGTCTATTCTTCTTTGAAACCATACCGTAGATAACATTTTTTCCACTTCCAGTAGGCTCTTTCAAATCAAATCTTTCATTTTGAATTAAATAATCCGCTGTAGATATGTTTTGTGGATATAAAACTCTTGGTAACATAGCAACTTCCACTCCTAACGATTTTCCAATAAATTCACCAACTTTTTTCTCTTTGTCTGAATAATCCATCAATACATGTTTTCCGTCTACATTGTATGTGTTACCATTTAATTCGAATGTATTAGCATCTCCTATTTTGTATTTCTTTATATCCGCATTGCTTAAACTTTGCTCAGTTATATCTTCGTATTCTATTTGCTCTTTACTTACTAACGCATTCTCCCACTGTTCCTTTCTGGCAGCATAAATCTTCTTATTATCCTCATCCAAAGAATACTTTTCCATTCTTTCAAACTTCTCTGCCTGATTCTTGGCATAGTTCTGCCTCTGTTCAGCATTGTATCTGTCTGCTACCTGCTGCTTTTCCTCTTCGGTGTATTCTGCTCCCTCTGATGAAACACCGGGGAAGTATGTAGTGTGGCTGTCTTTACATTTTGGATGATATAGCCCTTTGGCAATTGCATCACTCATGAGCATGTACGGACCATCTCTTGATGTTCCTCCACTCCATACATCATCTATCAATACTTTACCCACAAATGGCAGGCATTTCGGGCATGGATTTCCACGTTTATTCATAATTACTGTGGATATTCCCCATTCTTTTCTCAGTTCGCCTTCTCCCTGAAGGTAAGCACGTTTACTCGCTGTTCTTATTACCATATCTGCATATTCTGCTATGTTATGCCTGCTGCCATTTGCGTATTCTATGCAGTTGATTCCTGCCTTTAAGAAGTCTTTCGTTGCCATGTCTACTGCCTGCTTGTAAGTTCCTGCTCCTGTATTGGCGTATACCTCTGCATCAAATATAATCTTGCGGTACTTATCATTAGCAAACCTCAGAACCGCTGTCTCCGCTGTCTTCATGTCATCTGTAGTTGCTTTAACAAGTGCATTAAGTTTTCTCTCGTTGATATGGAAGAACTCGGCTGTAGATTCCTTATCTGCTTTCCTGAATCTTGCACCCTTTTTCATAGCCCTAAGAATTGACGCTTCCTGCTTAAGCCTTCCATCGTTCTTGGCTATTTTTAATACTCTCTCTATTCTGGAATTAATGTGCCTGAACTGTGGTGAAAAATGTTTCTGATTTTCTCTTCTGTATCTCTCTAATGCCTTAAGCTGTTCTACCTGCCACATAGACCAGTTGAAACCTTTTTCCGTTTCTTCTGCTGTATGCCGTTCTATGTTACGCATCATACTGGCAATAAGCTCATCTTCTATTCTTTTAAATGCTTTTCCAAGATCATAATCATAATTATCCATGGCTTAACACCACCTCTTTAGCTGTCATTTGACAATACTTTAAATCCCTGTGCCTTAAAGTTTCTCTTATGATTCTTTAGCTGCGTCATGCTCTTGCACTTTATATTGACCAACTCTGCATAATCCTTTTTCTCAACGGCATATATGCCAAAAGGGACCTGCTCGGATGCTACTCCAAGAAGTCCCTCATACTCTTTCTTAGTCATTCTGTATATTCTGTTTGCTACTTTGACTTTCAATATTATCATCCTCCTCTGTCTTATTATCATTTATTGTCGCACTGTTCTCGATGCTGCCTTCTTCAATGTTACTGTCTTCATCATCAAATACTGCTTCATCCCCAACTGATACCTCGTCAACTTCTGCTATTCCCAGCTCTGCCTTGATTCTTGCAACCTCTTCCTGTTTCCATTCTTCATCTTTAGTATCTCCATACAGTTCGTCAACTGCTGCCTCTGTTGACATTATCCCCTGTCCTTTTGCTTTGCCTACCGTCTCTACCTGACTCTCAAAGCTCGGGTTCGCATACTCTCCAAATGGTACATCTACTTCTACGTCTTCAAGACCGCTTTTCTTATTCAGGGTGTCATATGCCTTGAATATATTATTTACCAGTACCGGTATCTGCTTCTGCAGTGTCTCAACTATTTTATTCCTTGTATACAGTGTGGTCTTCTCTTTCTCCCTCTGTGCATCTGCATTATCAAGTTTCTTTGTGTCTATGCCTAACGTGCTCGGACTTATCACTCCCTGCAGACACAGGTCAAGCGCTGTTATATATGTACTCAGATAGCTCTCATGTGGAATGTCAGGCTGTACAAGTTCTATCTTGTCCTGTGCTCCCTCTTTCATTGATGAATTAAGTGCTATGAATGAATTATCAAAATCATTTGATTTCATGAGCTGTCCTGTGAATGGGTCTCTTGGAAGTATATCTTCCGGAATGTACTGTTTGCTTCTCCCTTTTCTGAGTGCATCTATCCACTGGCTCCACGTCTCATCAAGCGAATCGAAGCTGTCATGCTTACCATGATATATACTGTCGCCACGCCCTTTAAATCTGTTGGACTTGAATATAATAAGCGGAACTGCCATTATAAATGTTTCGTCGAACTTTATTTCGGGTATTGCTACAATGCCCGGAATGGATTCAAGCGGCACTTCCTTATCTCCGTCATACAGTTTGGTAACTATATATCCATATCCATACGTTTCTTCTAACACATATTTCTTATGATTGTAACTTCTGGGTGACTTAAATATCACCTCTCGTATCTGTCCGCACTGGTACTCGTACTCCACAAGTTCACCGGATATGAACTCCACAATGGGATATGGACTCAGCTTTGTATTAATGTTTATCTTAAATGCTCCGTCGCCACATATCAGTGTTTCTTTTATCGCATCCTCGATAACAGCATTAATATCTATCTTCTTATTCATGTCTTCCCATTCGAATTTGCGGCTATCAGCAACCTCTATATCGTTCATGTCCCTCATAACAATATCTGTAAGTATCCTTACCATCATGCCGGGAAGTCCTGTGTGTTTCTTTACTATTCCCATCACTGACGTTGCTGTCCAGAAGTCAAGGCCTGTATTACTGTTAAGCTGTTTGTATAGCTGTTCGATTGCATCTTTGTCTCCCCAGTTCCATACCCTGTTCTTATAGCACTCTGTCTCATAATCCGTAAGATTCTGCAGGTATATGGCATTCTGCTGGATATTGTCTATTTCAAGAAATGTTCTTATTCTGTGCTTCATGGCTTCAATCAACCTCATTTCCGCTTCACTCCTCTGTTAATACACTTATTCCTATTTTGTCCCTGTATGGAATCCATCCATACTGTACACTATTAATCATATGGTCATGTCCGTCCTCCGGCTCATTATTCTTATCTTCAAGCCATGAATACGTTTCCATTTCATTAATATAATTGGTGCAGGTATCAACGATATAGAAGCTTGGAATGATGTTCTTCTCTTCATTGAAGTTCATCCATCCAAGCTGCAGCTCTATTCTGTCTATTATCTGTACCTTCTTGTATGCATTGTTGAAATTATAGATACAGTCTGTATGCGTTCTCTTGTACTTCGCAAGCTCTGTAAGTGTTGCCTGGTCTGCTGAATCTACAAATACATTTCTTGCAAGCTCATATTCTTTCTTATTCCAGTCAAGGAATGCTATAAGATTCTCTACTGTATCTGATGGTGCCGTCGGTACATCAAGATTAGTATTGTTATATACCTTTTCTGACAGCAGCACATATCTGCCTTTATTCGTTATGCCGGCAAACGACATTGCTATTGTGTCGGGAGACTGGCTTGAATATGCGGTATCAAGACCTGCTGTGAATATTAAGAAATATTCTTCCTGCGTTTTGCTTCTGTTCCTTAAGAACTGTTTGGCCCGCTCCTTAGTGATTACGTGATGCTTTCTGCTGAAATTACAAAAGACAAGACCTGTAGCCTTGCCTCGTAATCCTAATATCTTGTTTTTATATATCTTAGTACCAGGAGGATAACTCATTTTCTTCTGCTCTATCTTCTCCGGTGTCATGGATATGTTATCTTCAAATGTGAAGAACCAGTACACCCAGTCCTTAATAGGTTCGCAACCGTTCAGGTCCTTCCATATCTCTTCCGGCACATCTGCCTTGTACTTATCAATCGGTCTGGCATGATTGATGTACTCTGAATATATAGGCAGTGTAGGTGCATCCGGATTAAGAGTGCCTACAAAGTATTCAGAACGTCCAAATATCTCCCGTATGAAGTCTATGTTGGCTGTGTTACACTCATCAACCCATACACATCCGAACTGTGAGCCTAATGCATTCTTCCACTTGCTGGCATTATCATATCCGAGGATATATATTATCTTGGTACTGCTGCCGGTTTTGAACTTAATATGCGGAAGTTTATTCTCTTTATCACCGTTACCACAGTATTCCAAATTAGGGAATATCTGTAGTAATCCCATATCCGCATTAATGATATTCTTCTCGATAACACCAGTTGTATTACCGGCTATTACATGGAGCTTCATAGAGGATTCTGCTACATTCATAATGAATTTAACAGCAACTGTTGTTGTCTTTCCTGATGCGGTAGAGCCTTCAAGAAATTCTGCTCTTGCCGGCGTATCTATGTAATCCCAGTATTTATCGCTTAGAAGCATCAGGATCACCCCTTGCTTTGCGCTGAGCCAGAAGTTCTGAAAGCTCGCTTCTTGTTGTATCATTTACATTGGCTTCTATCTTGTCTGTGAATATGCCCAGATGCTTGCCAAGAAGTTCCAATGCTTTAACCTTGTCGCATGACTTAATCTCTAATCCATCTCTACCTTTCTTGATAACAGCTAACGCTCTCTTCTGCTCCTCGGTAAGTTCTTCGGTAAGCACCGGCTCTACAGTTCTATATGTTACAGGAGTACCGTTTTCATCCAACACATCCACAAGTGTACCATCCACTTCGACTTTCATATTCTTTTCAATCACATGTGCGTAATCGGCATTGTTAGAAAAAGCTATCAATGCAAGTTCCCTGATTACCCGCTCTTGAGTAATCTCCGTCTTGCGCGATAGCTCTTTTTGCCTTTTTGCTATATATTCCTGAACCTTAACATTTCTTAACAACCTTGATGCTGTCTGCTCTGCTGTATTTGGCGAATATCCCGCCCTTATTGCTGCCTGTGTTGCATTCAGGTCTATTAAATATTCTTCAACAAATTTTTTCTGTTTGTCCGTTAATTTTGCCATTCCGCAACACCTGCCTTTCTACTTTCACGCAAAGAAAAAAGAACCACTGCATCTGCAATGATTCCTTTTCCTATAAGGGGGAGATAAATGTAAATCAAAAAGGGGTAACAGTTATATACGTTTTTCCTTCTTGGCTCATTGTAATAATAACATATTTTTTACGGACAAAACGGACAACTTTATTTTTCTTCTAAAAATCTTTCGAATGTCTTTCTGGCACCATCTGCCGTACTGTATCCTCCCATCTTATTTGCCACCTGCTGCCATGTTAAATTATCTATCACTCTTGCCGTAATTAATCTCCTCATGTGACTGTCCTTTATGGCATCAATAAACTCCTCTACTTCATTCAGTGTCTCTAACAATCGCATCTCCCTGTTATTAAGCATCTGTTGTCTGTTTCTAAGCATGGATGTCTTTCTTTCAATTGCCGGTACCGGGAATCCTTCTACAACAAAGTGCTGTATTCCACCTAGTCCGCCTTTAACGCTATCTTTGACACAGCCTTCTTTCTCTATTTTTTCTATCTGTCTTTCTAAATTGTCAATCTGCCCTCTGAGTTCTTTCACCTCTTCCTGCAGATCTGCGTATTGTATAAGAATTTCCTTTGATACCATTAATTTATACCTCCATCTATTTGTATGTTATGCTGTTGAACCGGTTCAACTATAAGCTTTATCAGTTAAAAGGCAGCCCCTCTTCATCCACGCCATCAGGTATTGTCATAAAGCCTTCGTACGGTGCCGGTCTTGTTCCCTGATTATTGTTGTCTCCTGCTGCCTTGCTTTCAGCAAATTCACAGTTCTCAACTACAACGTCTGTTGTGTATACCTTATTACCGTCTTTATTAGTGTAACTGCCTGTCTGTATTCTTCCTTCTACCACAAGTTTTGTTCCCTTATGAGCATATTTCTCAATAAATTCTCCGGACTTTCCGAATGCTACACAGCTTATAAAATCTGCCTGCTGCTCATCGTCTTTCTTAAGTTTTCTGTTTACTGCAAGTGTAAATCTTGCAATCGCCATTGGCTCTGAGCCTTGTGAGTATCTTATATCTGGGTCTCTTGTGAGTCTACCCATTAATATTACTTTATTCATTTTGTACTCCTTTCTGTAAAATTTTGATTATCTTAATAACTACTAACCCTATTATTCCAATCATTTATTGCTTCTTCTCTTTTATCTTCTCCTACAATTGTGATAGATAAATCTTCCTGTAGCTTTAAATCTATACCGTACTGCTTTGGATATGTAGTGCCACATTCTGTGCATACAATCTCAAAAATAAAGCCAACGTTGCAATGTTTACTTTTATTTAATACTGTTTTTGCTTTTGCTTCTCCGCCACAAAAAGGGCACTTTCTCAATTCTTTCATCTTGTCACCTCATTAAATTCACTTATCTAGAAATCACTTTCAATATTATTACTCTGAAATCTCATCACAGTTCTTGCCATATTCCCATTCATCAGCTCCCTCATCAAACCATGGAAATGTACAGTCCTTTCTTCCGTCTATATCGACTATGCCATAGAATTGACATCCTTCACATTTCCCCTGAGATTGATATTCCTGGAGTGTTGTTGTGCTTCTATTTTCCAATATGTATATTTCTCCTCTATACAGTCCTTTCAGCATTGACTCTTCAAAACACTCGCTCTTTTCTTCTCCGGTGATTTCAATAATATCACTTTGCTGAACTGTTATCGGTCCTCTATTTGCTGCCGTTCTAAATGTAATAGTTTCATCAGCTATTTCATCGATTCTTGCATGGCACAATTTCTCTACTTCATGGTCTTTAAAGAGAATGAAATATATGCTTTTTTCTTCGACATCTTTTCCAGCTATCACTTTTTTCTTAAAATCTGATAAAAACTCCATTTCGCTCATCTCCTATTCTTTGGTTTTTATTTTTCTCATTGTATATGCACCAATACTGTAATTCATATCACGAAGCGCATTCTTGTATTTTTCAAATTCTTTATTAATGTCTGCATCTTCAGGTACGTCAACGGTTACTACTCCGTTTCGTATAGCAGCTTCGTATCCAAGCTTCTGAAGGTTCTCAACTGCTGCCTTTTTATCTATTGTTTCTGGCAATATCTTCACTCTCCTTGTATGGTTCTGGTAACGGCATCCATGCATTCACATACATATCCTGGGATGTCAATGTTTCATCCTCGTCTCCAGCATAGAAAGCTCCTCCGTCTTTATCCTGCTCATATCTTCCAATAACCGGAATGCTAACGTTTTCAAATGATAACAATACATAAGTTTCAGGATTCGGAAGTCTTTCTGATATTGTTATCCATTCATTGCTACTGATATTCTCTCCGCCTGCCTTTAACTGCTTTTCAAGTGCCTGTGCTGACATCTCTAATGCTTTCTTATATTCAACCATATGAGGATAGTGACTTTCTATAAATGCTATTCTTTCCTGGATCAATTCAATTGAGTTCTGTAATATCATATCTTATTCACCTCTATTCATGTATAATCCAACATATTGTCCGTAACTCATGCCTAACGCGTGGGCTTTGTCGTTTATCTCTACAAAATCATTGTGATTTGTCTTTTTCTTAGTATTTTTATTAGTGTTTTTATTCTTAGCGTAATATTCAATACGTTTACGCCGGCGATTTTCTTTGAAACATTCATCCCCGCATGTTATAGGAAATTTACCGAAACTTTTAACTGCATCAAACTCTTTTCCGCATACGATACATTTTATAACCATGTAATCACCTCTTATACATATTTCATGTGTGCCTGGTACAGCTCATCCTACGATATATCATCCTCCGATACCGTATCCGCAATAGCTTTCATAATATCATCCAGCTTCTTCGCGCCTATACCTTTGATTCCTCCAATATTATCTCTTAGCTTGTCGAAATCAAGTTCCTTGCTCTTCATTGTCTTCTCATATGCATTGCATCCGTCATTGAATCCGCTGGTGTAGATTGATTCAGCGAAAGCTTCCATCTGCTGCCTGTCGTACTTCTTAATCTCTTTGTACATTTTCCGATTTATCATGTCTTCAGTTTTCTTCATACATTCTCTCCTGTTCTATGCCAATATGTTAATATTCTCGAACTCTTTAAGACTCTCTTCCAGGTACTTCTTAATCTCGTCCATAATCTGCATCTTCCAGGCACCGCCATCAGCTTCAAATAATGCCGCCTTTACTTCTCCTGTTCTGTCATCCTGCTTTAATCTGAAGATGAACTGTGTTGCCGGATGTCCCACTTCAAGAAAACTTCTGTAGGGAATAAGTGTCACCGGATTTGGAACTACTATATCCTGCTTTACCGAAACCCCACTCTTAATTGTTGCCTTCTGAGTAACTCCATCGTCTCCATATTTAGCTACGCTTCCAGCTTCAAGGTTTCCCATAACTGTAAGAAGTAATGCTCTGTCTTCGTTATCTACGAACAAGCTCTGCAATGCAATGTTGAACTGCTCCTGTGTGTGCCACTCTCCAAATCTGAACTGTACCGTGTTGGAGCTGCATTCAATAACATTATCTCTCTGATTGTCTTTATCCAGATGTCCTATAAGCGATATTGAGTTGTATTCATTTATCACAAGGTACATTTTATCAGGAATGTTCTGCTCACATGTTTTAACATAATCAACCAGGCTTGTTAGTGAATGTAAACGGATTGGTTTAATCTTGTTGTATTCATCCACAAGGTGCATTTGTTTATTGCAGTACAGTTTGTCATTAATTGTCTCATATTGAATTGAATCGTTTAATCCTATTATGTATTCTAATGCTTCTTTTATCATCTCTTATGCATCCTTTCTTCTCAAATCTATTGGCTGTGTCTGTCCTATTACCTCTCCGGTATCAGTATCTATTATTTTTCCATCTATAGTCTGCTCTGCCACATAATCGTCAATCTTTATCTGTCCCGGTATAGTTCCCGGTCCATATTCTCTGACATCAAGTCTTCCATTCGTTAAATCCTCTCCTATCGAATACTGTGTCTTAATCATGTTTCTGGGTGCCAGTTTTTCATTAAATGCTATTCCGCACATCACGTCTTCCCTGTTCTCGTCCTGCGCAAATGTGAGTGTTATAACCATCTTCCTTTTATCTCTGAATGATGTGTTAGGATCTTTCAGATTCTCTATTATCTTCTCGAATGACTTCTGGAACTGTTCCTGAAATCCTCCTCCTGCAATCTCATCAATATTAATCTTGTTTAATCTCATACTATTCTCCTCTCAAGTAGTTACTACAATCAGTTATCTCTTTCTCAATCGCATCTATTGCCTTTTCAAGCGGTTCTACTTTGCCGGCAATAATCTCATCCAGTTCTTTATGGAGCTGCTCCGCTTTATCTGTAAGATCCTGCATGCCTTTCACGATAACGTTTCTAACTGAATCCGGTATGTCCTGCTGCTTCTTTGAACCCTTTTCTGTTTTTTTAACTGGTTCAGACTTCGCCTTAACCGGTGAAGTCTTTCTCCTTTCATTTGGAAGCTCTGCTCCTTTCTCGGCAAGTATCTTCCTAACTTCGTCATTCGTCATTCCATTTAACTCCGCTATGATTGTAATCTGTTCCTTCTTCTCTCTTGCATTTCCAGCGCGATTATACTTCTTGAATATCTCATCATCACTCATTCTGTTACTCATTGTCTATCCTCCTCGATTATTTTCTTAAGCTTGCCTAACAGCAGTTCCGTATACTGTAATGCTGTTATATAATTTTTATTATCAAGATTCTTCCTGATATCTGTTAATGTATTACTAATCGATTCAAGCGCTTTATCTTTATTCGCTGCTTCTTCAAGCGCTTTATCTTTATGTTCTTCCTGAATAATCATATCTATGTACTTTTCAACCAGTACTTCTGATATTGTTCCAAATATACAGCTGTTCTTCTCAATAATAAATTTCTTATCAATAAGCACACTGTAATCTTCATCAACTATGATATGTCCCTTGTAGTCATCATTTAGAATTGAATGTATTTCACTTGAAATACTATGTGCATCGTTTATTCTGTCATAATAATATTTATAGAACGCTTTAACACATAATATCTTAGTTGTTTCGCTTATTTCTTCTGATTGTTCCAAATCCTCTTGTGCAGGCTCGACATATGGATTCATAATCTCTTCTGTGTCAGGCTCTGTTTCTTCCACAATATCTTCAACAACTGCTGCCTTCTGCTTGCATTCCACATCTGTAGTTTCTATATGTGAATTATGTGCAATTACTTCTGTTTCTGCAGCTCCTTTTTCAGAATCTCCTATATACTGTTCTTCCGTAGTGTCTGCAAGGTTTTCATTTTCCAGACGCTCAGGTTTCGTCTGTTCTGCGGTGTCCTTAACCTCTGCCTTAGGTTCTTCCGGTTGCACCGGTTCAACTTTACTGTCTTCATAAGGTTCTCCATATATTTCAAAATACAGGTCCTTGCCTTTTTTGTTTTCAAAAATGGAATACACGGCCATAACCGCATCATACCATTCATATGATTCTTTATTTGCACTTCTCATCTCCATGAGTGAAAGGTTATCGTTCAAGTCTGTTATAGAAAACATGAACCTTCCTACTCCGGCGATTCTTACAATATGAGTTTCTACACCGGATGGTGCGAGTGCATTGTAAAGCATTTCTGCATTTTTCATCAGGGCAATCTTCTCTACTGCTTTGAATAAATCCTTTCTATCATGCAGGAGCTGATGAAGAACCTTTGCAAGATTATTATCCATTTCCTGCTGCTCTTTATTCTCATCTTCAAGTATTACCTCTATTTCTGTAATAGCCTGCTCCTCTTTATACTCTTTTTTAATTTCCTGTATCACTGACTTTGGAGTGCTTACAGGTATTTCATCCGCTATCTCTACCGGGAGAGATAACATCTCCTGAAGCTTCGCTCTTCCGAATCCTCTGTATTTCTCTGCCAGACGTTCAGAGTATCCGTTCTCTGAGTATCTGTCGTTAATTGCGATAAATCTTGATACATCATCTTTTCTCAATCCGTATTCCGCATTTGCAAATTCTGCTACGGTCTTATATCCTGATTCATGCAGGATGTCTGTGTCTCTGGCAACCTTTAACAGATAGCCTATTCTGTTAAAGCTCTCTGCTGCCGTGTTGAATTCTGTATCAAGTGCATTTTTAAATTCTGCGTACGATTTCTGTATATTAAGTTCTTCCATATTCTCCTCCTATACAACAAGTAAGTCGTTTTCTAATGTTCTTGCAAAATCCGGTGAATTTTTTCTTAATTCTTCAAGTCCTTCAATTCTCAATATCTCTGACTTCTTCTGCTTCTCTTTTATTTTGTCATTTAACTTTAAATGTTTCTGCCACTCTTTAAGGAAACCAGTTATTTCCGGAAGATTAGGCTGTCTGTTGTATTCAGATCTCTTTTGTCTAACCGTACCATTGGGTTCGAACTCAATAGTGTAATATGATATATCCGGATGAACAATGTCTCTAATGAACCCTATATATGTCTCTTCATTATTTATTCTCTCGTAGTACCTGTCTGTTGTTGATACGCATATGTGAAGGTTTTTACCTTCTACAATAATATCCTCTACGCTTCCTGGCATTATGAAAGCATACTTATCATTGCGGTATTCATATATTTTCTTTGTTCTCAGTATTACGTTCCTGATATTTTTGAACTGCTTTTCTATTCTTTTAACCTCTTCTTTACTATTTGCCCTGTTAAGCATATCTACCATTTCATCATGTCTGTATTTTATATCCTTTGGTTTATATACTATTTCATCATCAAGGTTATAACCGGCTTTCTCAGCCATATCCAAATAATCAAGCCAGTACTCAAGTGCTTTTCCAGGGCTTTCTTTCTGTTTAGCGAGATGATTTCTGATTTTCTCGACACTAATATGACTTAAGAGTGGCTCTATATCTTTTGCTTTGATTTTATTTTCGCTAAAATACTTTATTGTCTCATCTCTTATCTTATATTCACTTTCCTGCTCAAGCTGAAGCCATTGAAGCTCTGTGATTCCTCCGTTCATTTGTTTGAGCCTATTCCATCTCTGGCCATCTATCCGGCATATCTCTTTAAGTTTCTTACCGCTAAGCATTAATGTCTGATTACATAATATAGCTCCGCTCCAATTGCAGACATAATATGCTATATCATTAACCAGTTTTTCCATGTTCTGCTTCACTAGGTATTCGAATGGATGCCATACGGATCTCATTATTTTATTCACATCAATGTGCCAGCATTTAGCAGCTATTTCCTCTATTCCGAGGTGCTCAAACTCCGTTCCGTCAAGATTAACATCCGGATATATATATCCCGCTCCGGTTCTTTTATTTTTAGGATTAGTAGTCCACCAGTCCTGTTCATACTCATCTGCGTTGCTATAACATCCATAATATAATTGTGTCGGCTCTCTCTTTTTGTTGATATTGTATTCTCCGAAGAATATCCTTACGTCCTCAAATACATCCATACTAACATTCCCCAATGGCATGCTTTCCTTGTATACTCTGAAGTGTCTTGCTACACTCCTTCCGGATTCAAGTTTTTCGAACAGAACTACTCTGTCCTTTTCAAGGATTCCGTTCTTATTCTTTTTCTTTATAATGCACTTCCTGCCGGTTCTGCTGCATACCACTTCCTGATTATGGATTCCGTCTTTCTTCTTATGTGTCTTACCGCAGGCTGTACAGTTATATAAGCTTTTTTCTTTATCATAGAACCAATACGCTGATGATTTGAATACTGTACCATCAATCCAGCTTTCAAAATCATCCGGTGTCGCAGGAACTTCGCTCATAATGTTTTCTATTCTTTTAACCTTACGTTCGTAAGCATTCTCTCTGACCTGTCTTCCATACTCGCTTTCAAGATATAATATTTCAGATATTACATTTGTCCGGTTTGTTGTTTTGGTGAAATATATAACCGTGTCCCGGTCTTTATTTGTATCAAATTTTACATTTCTGCTGAAATCATAACTGCTGTAATACTGCTCGAATCCAAATGCTTTTGTTATGCTTTTACTGCTCCACTCTCCATCCTTAAGCAATGCATGTTCTCCAATTTCAGTAACTGCATATCTTCCCAGATACATCTTATCCTTATAGCAATCGATTATAAGAATATCCTCAAATATCTGGACTGCTGCCCTCAGTCCATCTTTCGTTGCCTTTCTAATGGGCTGCTGCTCTATTTTCTTCTTTCTCATATATCCTGCCCTCCGAATCTAACGTATACCATTTACCGGCCTTTGACGCCCATATCTTCGCTTTCGTAAAATGCCCATTTTCTTTCTGTATTAAAACCATTACTCCGTCTTCAACTGTCATTGCTCTTGGGTGTTCTCCGATTGCTATTGCAATCAAATTAGCTGATGCTTCATTTTCACTGACCTCTACATCTCTATTATTTATAAATACATCTCTGTCCGGATGCACTATTATATACTGTGCTGCATAATATGCCATATCTGCTATTCCCAGCCGCTTAATAAGCTCTATCTCTGTACATGATATCTTGCTGTCCGTTCCGTCCTCATCTATATCTCCTGCTGCTTCAACCAGATATACCATTGAGTCACTTATTGACCTGTAATAACTGAGACAGTCAAATATATACTCGCATGCATGGAATCCATTCTTAACACAGTTGGCTTCATTCTCCACATACTTAACACCCGGCTCATAATGATATGTCCCTTTTCCCATGGTACAATCCATGTTTGAGTTGAAAAACTTAAATGCCTGCACTATTTTCAACCCCCAGTCCGTTAATAATATTTGCAGCTTCTTTAATACCTTTAGAATAATACGCCCTGATAATATCCCTAAGCTGCTTGTCCGTTCCACATACACACACCGCTTCATTTCCTGAAGACTTCTCTTTAGCTATCTTCTGCATCTCATTCACTATATCTTCAAGTTTTTTCTTTTTTCCGGTGCATATGCCATCAGCTATTTCATATATCATGCTTACCGACATGCTATATATAGCTTTGAATGGTAATGCTTCCCACGGATTCTTACTATTACCAACCTTATCGTTGTATTCTGCCTGAAGCCTTCCAAGCGAGAATGTTATTCCCGTTGCCAGTTCTTCAATATCCCCGGCTATATAATCCTCCAGGTCATATTTATCTATCAGATACTCTCCTGCAAGTATCTTAAGGCTCTCAATATCTCCTTCAGCCTTAAATCCTTCAGCCATATTGTTAAATTCTTCTAATGTCAATTCTCCAAATTTTCCAGACATACCTGTCCCACCATTCCTTTTTTACAAAAATCTCTCCACTTAAGTTCACACTCATGTGTGATGCTGTTAATCTGACTGACCTGTTCGTCAGTTAAATATGATGAATACTTCTGCAGCTTACTGACCGCTACAGAACGTTCAAACTTCTCATCCATCGATAACATCATAAATACGACCTTCCATATCTCTTCATGAACTGCTCCCTGCTGCCTATATGTGCTTCATAAAACATCTGGCCCAGCATCTTGGACATCTTCTCAGCCATCGGATTATCATGTATCCTTCCTGTTCTGTCCCCAATATTGTGACAGTCGTTGCATATCGGTACTTTTAATCCGTCTGCTTCTGCAAGATTTCTTTTGCCGGTACCAAATATAAGGTGATGTTCTGCTTCTGCAGGTGCTCCACAGAAATAACAGATTCGTGTGTTATCGGTTACAATGCTTAATGTTTTCTTCATTTCAATACCTCAATAATTCATATAATTCTTCTTTGTATTTTTCAGTTTCTTCGTGTTCCCATGTGATTCTGTGCATGTTATTGAATATGTAAAGTTTCTTCCATTCCTCAACGTTTGCCGGCTTCTTTCCATCCGGCTTTATCCAGTTGTTAGCACTCCACTTATCAAGCCATCCATTAGAAATAACACACGGTATATAGTTATTTGACGTATGTATCACTACATCACATGTCTTAACCAGACTTCTTAACGCCACATTTACAATCATCAGGTGCACTGCATTTCTTGTATCTCTGTCTACCTCTGTTGTTGCCACCCTTGTAACGGCTGAACCGTCTTTTTTCACAAATTCCAAGACCGCTGCACCTTTGCCATGTCCTCTGGGATTGCCTCTTGATTCGACTTTTATATATATGTCTACTCTCAACCTGCTTTCACCTCCCAATATCCTCTCTCGTCTAATATTTGTTGGACGGACGGGGCTTTTTGCTCCTGCTTTTTACCGTCTTTCAACCTGACTTCTGTGTAATGTAAATATGTCATTCCTGTATAAGGATTGATTCCATACACTACGCTGTCTTTATCCAGATAATATCCATCTGACACCTTGATTGATTCTGTTATATATTTCTCAACTGTCCGACGTGTATACTCTTTAACATCCACATCAGGTTTCTTGAGATTCCTGCTTCTGGAATATTTGACGAAGCATTTTCTTGTCTGAATGTCAAATAATGAGAGCTGCTTTATCTCGCCTTCCTTAGGCTCTTTGGTGATATAATCAGCTAACTGATTAAATCCACCCTTCTCGTATAAATGAGTGAAGTATATTCCGGCATTTCCCTGTATACTGCTCCATATTTTTTTAACAACAGCATCAACCTTACATCCGGATATATCATTTAATACCATATGTGCATGAGGAACACCTCTCGAACTTATCTCCATTCTGATTATGTACTTGAGTTCTGAATCATATTCCCTATACACCTTCCTTAGCTTTCTAAGCAGAAAAGCCATGTCTTTTTTAACTCTGTCAACTTCCGGCTGATAACCTGCTGCATATTTAAGAGTGAGCCAGTAATCGTTTTCCTTAAAGTTGACTTTCAGAAGCCTGCGCACTTCCGTTGCCTTTCTCTTCTGGTTATTCAGTTTCACAGCTTCAGCAGTCGGCTTAATCTTCGGGGCTCTTTTCTCTCCCTTCTTTCCAAACTTACCTTTGAAGCATATCTCTATCTCATTACTGTTCTTGCAATTATATGTCTTTTTCCTGTATGCCATCTCTCGTCCCCTGCGTGTCCTAACTTTAATATACTAATAGTGTTATTAAAAGGCTTAAAAGCCTTATATTTATCGATAATCTTCTTTTTTATTGTTCAAAATGATATTTAGTGGTTTCAGGTGGATAAGCTCTTGCATTATATTCATCAAGTAAACTTTCTCTTGTATAATCATCCAGCTTCACAGTGTCTGTTGTGCTGATTGCGACAAATCCATAAATCACAACACCTATTGCTACTATGTATACGATTGCTATAAATAAATTAAATACTTTGTCCGTCATTACACACCTCCTTATTTACTTCTGTTGCCAATTGTGTTACATTTATGTTGTGTTATTTCACATCCCCTTTGTGGTTGCCACCACGGGGGGATTTTTCATATCCGAGAGTTGATGCCATTTGTATCTGCATCTGATTAATGTAATCTCTTGCTTCATCTTTTGGTAAATCCTCAATTGCTTTTGCATCAACATATTCTCCTGATTCGTTTCTGTATCCCACGTATATTTTTATTTTCATATCAAGCCTCTTTCACCGCCTTTCTATATTTTATTTATCACTGGTTGTCAGTGATTACCTTGATTTTCATATATCTCCATCCTATAATCAGCTTACAGGCTATTGCCTTAGCCGAGTAAATATAAAAGAGGTTTAATATGATTTCTATAATTGTTGCTATAATTTCGTTAATTGGTTCATGCATTGCTATATATTCAAATTTTCTGAAAGATTTACTTACTTCAAAGAAAACTGTATATAAAAAAACGATTAGAAAATTTCTATATTCCCTTTTATCAGAAATATTGTGCCGGCTTTCTTTCTATAAATGAATTTAGCTCATTGAATTTTGAAGCACGAAGTATATTCCTTGACTTGTTCACACAAAACATTCATCTTATGGGCGCACCCTGTCAGGCTCTTTATTCAAATTTCTATCTTGCATTTTTAAATCTGCTTGAAGCCGAAAATGAAAATCCTGATTTTGAATTAGAAATGTGTCGCAATGAATTGGACAATGCCTTCAATAAAATGTGTTTTCTTATTTTCAGTGAGTACAAACATATATTAAAGAAATGCCATCTGCCAGTACCTTCGATATAGCAAACGCTATGTTGTTGTCTTGTAAATTGGAATATATTGCGTATATGTTCAGAACCAAGACTACAATTATTACTAAATATTCAATCTTTCTCACTCCTTTCTGCTCCTTTCGTTCTGATATTAAAATCATATCAATTCAAAAGAGGTTTTCTGATGTGCGTCAGCACAGAGGTTTGTCAAGATGTTTCTTTTATCTACTTTTTGTAGAGTAACAAGGCAAAAAAATATTATCCTGCGGAATATTATAAATTCTAGCAAGAGTCTCTACTTCTGGTATTCTTGGTATATTTCTTCCTTTCTCCCAATTTATAATTGTCTGTTTAGATACACCTAATCGATTAGCAACATTTTCCTGTGTCATCCCTGCATTCACTCTGGCTGCAGCCAAACTAATTTGTATTTCTGCCAATTTCTTTCACTTCCTTTCTTTTCCCCGTATAGCCGATAGGGCAGCTACATGTGACTAAAATATCATGATAATAAGTCCCCATACAATCCATATTAACATAATAATTAATCCAATTAACGCCAACAGATTCTTTACTGTTTTCCATTTTTCTTTCATATATTGATTTTAAAATGATGCTATGATAAAATCACCCTTAAGGGTGGGGAGCTTTCGCTCCCTTCCCATCCTATCTATAGGGTGCTCTCGATAATCATTTTGACTACCGCTATGAGAGTTCCTATTTCTAGGACGAGCTGGATAAGTGCTGATACCACTTTTCTCAGCTCGTTTATTTTTTTATCAAGCTTCATTTTTCTCCTTTCTTTTGCCATCTCCTTGCTACGTTTAATATTATAACTCTACTTTTTGTAGATGTCAATACTTTTTGTAAACTTTTTATACTTTTTGTATTGCCTTTTTCTACATTTTGTAATATTATTTATATAAAGATTGGAGATGAGATTATGAGTGATGATTATTATAAAAAAATATTTTCTAAAAATCTAAAGTACTACATGGATGTAAACGGAAAAACACAAATAGATATAATTAAAGATTTAGGAGTGAACAAATCTGCAATATCAACATGGTGTAATGGAACACGCCTGCCACGTATGGATAAAGTAGATATGCTTGCTAAATATTTGAATTGTAAACGTTCTGATTTGATTGAAGAAAAAAATGAATCAGACACTTCCTACTATCTTAATGATAAAACTAAAAAGATAGCACAGGAGATATATGAGAATAAGGAGCTGGGACTTCTCTTTGACGCAGCGAGAACAGCAGAGCCTGAAGACTTAAAAACAGTCCACACCATGCTCACCGCTCTGAAGAGGAAAGAAAAGGGAGATGAATATTAATGATAATGCCGCCTATGGCAATTAATTTACAGTTTATGGATTTTAAAAACAGTATTCCTGCCACATCATGTCTTAATGATGATGGGAGCTATTCTATATTCATAAATACAAGATTAACAAGGGAAAGACAGACAGATGCTTATCTGCATGAACTAAGTCACATTATGAGGCTTGATTTCGAGAAAAAGCATTATGATATTGATGTTGTTGAGAAGTATGCTCACCAGCTTAACCAATTAATTGGATAACAATGCATATATGCATTTGTATAAAACACATTTCAGGAGGATAAATGTATGGGTTTCAATGATTTAATTAAGAAGACAGGAGATTATCTCCAAAAGGAAAAAGAAAGAAAAGCAGAGGTTGCTCAAAGAAATCGTGAGCGAATGCAAATGACCAAGGTTATGTTTAGTATCTGCTCAGGTCAGCAACAGATAAAAACAGGTCAGACTACTACTATGTTTCAGCAACCTACAGGAGAGGTTTTCTTCGGAACTAACCAACGTGTATTATATCGCATTATCGAATATTCATGGTCAGGACCTCAATACAATGTAGTAACTAATTCAACCAAAACAGGTACACACACCAAAAAGAGTAAATCAGGCAAAATTGTAGCCGGTGCTGTTATTGGTGGCATGATTAATCCGGTTGGAAGTCTTGTTGGTGCTGCTGCAGGTGCAGGTGGCAAAGGTGTTACAAATATAAACGAAAATACTCACAGTGTATCTTCTCAGGTTGAAGTTAATACACCTGCTACTCTTAAATTACAAAATGTAGAAACGGGACAGATTGCAAGCATTGTTATAGCATGTAACACACTTATAGACAGTCAGATTAAGTGTTTTAACCTTGATGGTCATACTGTAGAAACAATCCCCGCTACGGATAATACTGTTCCAGTAATAGAAGCTATGGATGATACCACCTCCCAAACATCAGATAACGGCATAGATGCTGTTAAGGAAATCAAAAGATATAAAGAGCTGCTTGATATAGGAGCAATAACACAGGAAGAATTTGATATAAAGAAGTCTCAAGTACTTAATTTATAAAAGTAAATCTATTCTTCACGCGTTACCTATATTGTCAGCTTAGGTAATAACCGGGTGAATATAAATAGTTACAGGAGGTACTTTATGGATAGCTACAATTTAATTAAGAAAAAATGGTATTTGAAAACATGGGTGTTATGTATACTGTTTGCATTATGGTTTTTATATGGTGTACCCCTTTTAGTCGGTATACTTTTATTGATTTTCAAACTTAAAGAGGAAAAAGCACTTGATAATCAAATATCGGAACTTGTAACAGACAACCAAAGATATATAAAAATGCTAACACCGGAGATGCAGGATGCTGTTTCTCTGCAAAAATATGTCGATGAATTACATAAAGAGGAAGAATCTTTAAACATTCAAATACATGAGCTTAATTCAAAAATCAATGAGCTTAACTCAACAATCGAACAAAAAAAAGGACAATTAGTTTATCTTGATGAAGAAATTGTTGTGCAAGAATTTGGTCTTTATACACCTCAATTTGATTTTGCATCAGCTTTAGACTATAAAGAAGAACTTGCCAAGGTTCGTGCTCTTCAAAAGATTTTAATAAAAAATAAAATTGCCGTTACTGGTACTACTAATTGGACTGTAGATGGTAATAAAGCTAAGGGCAAAAAAATGGTATCTGATACTCAAAAGCTTCTACTTCGTGCCTTTAATACTGAATGTGATGAAATAATATCAAAAGTCAAATATACGAATTTCGATGCTTCACTAAACAAAATATATAAATCGTCTGAAGCTATTTCAAAGCTCGGAACTATAATGAATATTTCTATCACTCAAAAATATCTTGATGCCAAAGTAAAAGAACTCAGACTGGCATTTGAATATCAACAAAAAAAGCAGGAAGAAAAGGAAGCTGCAAAAGCTGCAAGAGAAGAACAACGCGAGCAGGCTAAAGTTCAACGCGAACTTGAAGAACAGCAGAAAAAAATTGAAAAGGAACAAACTCATTACCAAACTGCTTATGAAAAACTTCTCTCCCAACTAAAACAAAATCCTGATGATGTCGATTTATTAAATAAAAAATCGGAATTGAAAGATAAGTTATCCGATATAGAAAAAGCATTAACAGATATAGATTATCGACAAGCTAATATGAAAGCTGGATATGTTTATATTATCTCAAATATAGGTGCTTTTGGAGAAAATATTTTCAAAATTGGAATGACAAGAAGACTTAATCCGCAGGAACGTGTAGACGAATTGGGAGATGCATCCGTTCCATTCAAATTCGATGTCCATGCAATGATATTTTCAGATGATGCACCTGCTCTGGAGGCGGCACTACACAATGCTTTTAAGGATAAAAAAGTAAATATGGTAAATCAACGTAGAGAGTTTTTTAATGTCTCTCTTGATGAAATTAAAAAAGTTGTCAAAGAAAATTACGACAAAACAGTGGAATTTGTTGATGTTCCAGATGCAGAGCAATATAGAGTAAGTCAGAGAATGAGAGCAAGCTAATATTAATATCATACGCAAAAAGTAGCTCCCTCGCTCTGGAAAAGTAAGGCGCTACTTTTGTAGATAACTTTTACCGGCGGCTAGGCTTCATCTAGCTTTCGGTTCTCTTGTTAAGTATATTATAAATACTTACCACAACTTTGTCAAACATAATGCAAGTCATGGAAGAAGGACATTTATAATACTTAATAAGTGTGTTATCATAATCTTTTCTTTATTCAAACTTTTTTAACACTCTTTTTTTGTATAATAACTGAATAATATATTTAACCGGGTAGCCGGAGGACGTGCTCTCATCTGATCCGAGCCTTACGGAAAGGGTGATTATTATGGTCTCGTGGAATGACATTTTTACCTTCGTCACAATGCTGGTGGCGATTATGACCTACATAGAACAACGTGGCACACATAAGAAATAGCCGTCCTGCTCTCTGGTAAAGTTTAGAAACGGCTATCTCTTGATAACTAAGTATTAAATTCGCCGGGTCGGGTGATGTGCATTCACCTTCCGACTACCTTGTTAAGTATATTATAAATACTTACAACAACTTTGTCAAACATAATACAAAAGCCCCTGTGCTACCAACACAAGAGCTTTCGTCACGATACTTCATAAGCAGTGCTCATGATATAATATCGCCCTGAACAAGCTATATTATATCATCTTTAGCACCGCTTTTGCAAGTAGGTGTTATTTTTGTACTTAATTTAGAGTTGCACCGGTTCAACTCGCATATAAATTAATGAAAGGATGATTGCTATGGCGAAAAATATTCTTAAAATGAAAACTGCATGTGCTTACATTAGAGTGTCTACTGATAAGCAGGAAGAACTCTCTCCGGATGCACAGAAAAGACTCTTAATCGATTATGCTAAGAAGAATAATGTGTCTCTGCTGGCTGATAATATATATATCGATAATGGTATTTCAGGCAAGAAGGCTGACAAACGTCCTGAATTTATGAAGATGATTGGATTGGCCAAAAGCAAAGAACATCCATTTGATATTGTACTTGTATGGAAGTTCAGCAGATTTGCAAGAAATCAGGAAGAGTCTATAGTGTACAAATCATTACTCAAGAAGAATGATGTTGATGTAGTTAGTGTGTCTGAACCTCTTGTTGATGGACCATTTGGAACTTTGATTGAACGTATTATTGAATGGATGGATGAATACTACTCTATTCGATTATCCGGTGAGGTAATGCGTGGAATGACCGAGAAGGCACTTCGTGGTGGATATCAGTCTACACTCCCGATGGGATATACTATGGATAAGGATAATGGTATTCCTAAGCTTAATGATAAGGCAAGCATTATTCAAATGATATACCATGATTTTGATGTAAACGGAATGACTTATCTTGAAATTGCACGCAAACTTAATAATATGGGATACAGGTCGGTGCAAGGGAATATGTTTGAATATCGTACAATTAAATATATATTAGAGAATCCTTTTTATGCCGGCAAAGTCCGTTGGAACAGACAGAATCACGAGAACCATACTATCAAGAAAAAACATGAATGGATAATAGCAGACGGAACACACCAGGCACTATTCTCTTATGAATATTTCGAACATATTCAGGATTTAATTGCCAAACGTGCCAGACCTTACAAGTCAAGAGCTACAGGAACAAAGCATTGGCTTTCCGGAATAGTTAAATGTTCCAACTGTGGTGCATCCTTAGGCATTAAAAGGGCTGATACTGACTACACATATTTCAACTGCCTTAATTATACTAAAGGCAGTTGTTCAGAATCCCATTACATAACACTTAAGAATCTTGAATCTGCCATTTTTCAAGCTTTTAAAGATGCATTAGCATGTGGTGATAATATTCATTTCACAGTGAGACAGCAGAGCAATAATGAACATGTTGTAGACAGTACAGTATTGCTACGTGAACAGCTTGATAATCTTGATAATAAAGAAAAAAGAATAAAAAGGGCATATATGGATGGAATAGATTCCATAGAGGAATATAAAGAAAATAAAAGGCTGATTGCTAATGAAAGGAAATCTCTCGAAGATGAGCTTAAGAATCTTCCCTCTTCAAACGAGGATAATAAGGATATTAGGAAAGAGATTTCAACAGTATACGATATAATTACAAGCGAAGGAATTGATAACAGAACAAAGTCTAATGCACTTCGTTCTGTGGTAGATCATATCGTATATGATAAGAAGAATGATGAGATACAGATTTTCTTCTATCTTCTGAAACCTGCATAAATAAAGGTTTTGAGCCTTGTTCCCCCTATAGAGGTATGGTGGACCCGACGGCGAAATGGGTGCATCTATGAGATATCTGTCGCAAAAGTTTGCCATGAAGAATGACCGAGTTGCGGGATTGCTCAACGATATTGGAACAGAAGAACTTGGTCATCTTGAAATAGTCGGTGCATTAGTCCATCAGCTTACAAGAGGCATAGACATTGAAGAAGTTAAAACATCCGGATTTGATAAGTATTTTGCAGACCACACACTTGGCGTATGGCCGCAGGCTGCCGGAGGTGTTCCATTTAATGCATGTGAATTTCAATCAAAAGGCGACCCGATAACTGACCTTTTTGAAGATATGGCCGCAGAGCAAAAAGCGAGAACAACATATGATAATATATTAAGGCTTGTTGATAATCCTGATGTAAGGGATGTAATAAAGTTCTTACGTGCAAGGGAGATAGTTCATTTCCAAAGATTCGGGGAAGGACTTGAATTAATTAAAGCTGATTTAGATTCTAAGAATTTCTATGCCTGCAACCCGGGATTTGATAAAAACTGTGGATGCTAGTATGAAAATATATCTATAAACAAAGCAGCACATTAACGTTTTACATTTTCTAACTGTTAATGTGCTGCCTATTATTTATATATTCAATTACCGCAAATCAACATAATCTATCCAAAAAATTCATTGAAAAACTGCTGCATTTCATCTGAACCATTTCCACCGGATGAATTTCCATCAGAATATCCATCACCGGATCTGCTACCGGAATTGTCACCTTTAGAGCCATTATCTTTAGAACTATCGTCTTTGGATTCACCATTGTTGGAACTGTCCGAACTGCCGGCTGATGAATCAGTACTATCAGATGAATCAGCCTTATCAAGTGTAACCTTTACTTTCTTATCTTCATATCCACCTGATGCTCTTCTCTTAACAGTAACTTCTACAGTCTTGCCTGCCTCATAATACTGAAGCATATTAACTAAAGACGATGTATCTGATACAGATTTACCATCAAATTCAGTTATTATATCTCCACTCTCTATTCCGGCTTTCTCTGCTGCACCACCTTTTGTCAGTTCTGATACATACACACCCTGTGGTATGTCATATGATTCTGATACATCCGAAGATACATCTTTGCATTTTATTCCAAGAGCACCCTTCTTACTGTCATCTACCTTTTCCATTGTAATTAACTGCTGTAAAATTGGTTCTGCTGTTGAAATAGGTATTGCATAGCCCATACCCTCTACTTCTTCTGATGCGAATTTAGCTGAATTTATTCCGATAACTTCGCCTTTCATATTAAAAAGTGCTCCACCACTGTTACCGGGGTTAATAGCCGCATCCGTCTGAATTAATTTTGCTGTATTGTTATCTATAGTAACTTCTCTATCAAGGGCACTTATATATCCTGATGTAACAGATGTTCCATATCCTAATGCATTTCCAATCGCAACAACCTGTTCTCCAACATTTTCATTGCCGGAATCACCAAGTGTAGCTATTGATACTGATTTAAGCACATCTTCATCTATATCTTTAAGACTAATTGCCACTATTGCAAGGTCATTGCCTGCATCCGTACCCTTTACTTCTGCTGAGTATACATTGTCTTTAGAATCATTGAAGCATACTGACAAATCAGAAGCTCCATCAACAACATGATTATTTGTCGCTACATAAAGATTGTTTTCATCTTTTGCAATTACAATTCCTGAGCCCGCACTCTCACTCTCATACTGCTGCTGACCTCCAAAGAAATTCCTTACCTCCTGAACACTTTTACAGGTTATCGATACAACACTTGAACTGCAGTTTTTTGCAATTTCTTCAACTGTATATTCTCCACTGTCGGTAGTGCTCTTTTTTGTCGAAACATTAGATGCAAGTGCTGCCTGTGTTGTACTCATCTGGACTGTTGATGCTTTTTTGGATGTGCCGGTATCGGTCATCTTTGTAACACCCGTAAATACAAGTCCTGATGCAAGACCAAATGTCAATCCGTATACTGCTACATTTCTTATCTTTTTAATTATCATATTCTGCATAATATCTACTCCTATCTGCATTCTGCATATTTTTTCATTTAAAGTATCTTTGTTAAGCATTTCCATCTCTTAACTATATGCATATGATAATTAAAAAATATTATAGAATTATGTGCATTTTGTGGAAAAAGTATGTCCTAATGATATGACAGAAGCTCTATAAGTTCGTCTTTCGAGAAACTTCCACTTTCTATTCCTTCGCCATTAAGAATAGTATCCGCAAGCTCATTTTTCTTTTCCTGAAGTCTGACTATATTTTCTTCTATTGAATTCTTCGCAATAAGTTTATATACATTTACAACATTCTTCTGTCCTATTCTATGTGCCCTGTCCGTTGCCTGATTCTGAACCGCAAGATTCCACCATGGATCAAAATGAATAACTATATCTGCTGATGTAAGATTAAGTCCTGTTCCCCCCGCTTTTAATGATATACAAAATACGGATACATCATCATTGTTAAAACTCTCAACCATCTCCATTCTTTTATCCTTAGGTGTCGCACCTGTGAGAGCATAATAACTGATATTCCTTTTATCAAGCGCTTTCTCAATCTGTTCAAGCATCGTTGTGAACTGGGAGAATAATAATATCTTATGACCATTAGAAACTGCATCTTCCACAATGTCCATGCACATATCAGTCTTGCCTGATTCCCCTTTATAATCTTCATACAATAATCCGGGGCTGCAGCAAAGCTGCCTTAATTTAGTAAGTTCTGCAAGAATCTGTATTTTGTTAGTTTTGAATTCTTCATCAGATGTTTTATCAAGCATAAGTTTAATTCTTTTGACATGTGCATTATACAGTTCCGCCTGCTCACCCTCCATCTCAAAATACATATTGTTTTCAATCTTATCAGGCAAATCTTTAAGAACATCCTTCTTAAGTCTTCTTAAAACAAATGGATTAATCATTTTTCTAAGCCTTTCTGTTGCATTTTCATCATGCTCATTAACAATCGGAACTTCAAGTTCTTCCCTGAACCGCTTATATGTATATAAAAATCCCGGCATAAGATAATCAAAAATGCTGTGCAATTCACTCAGTCTGTTCTCAACCGGTGTTCCCGTAAGTGCCATCCTGAATCCACTCTTTATTGACTTAACTGCTTTTGATGACTGTGTATTATGGTTCTTTATATACTGCGCTTCATCTATAACCTGACAGAAGAAATGTATATCTTCATATAACTTTATATCTCTTCTCAATAAATCATACGAAGTAATGATAATTACTTTTTCTTTCATGTTATTAATAGCATCTCTTCTCTGGACTGCCTTTCCCGTCACCATATCAACCGGAAGCTCAGGTGCAAATCTCTCCATTTCATATTTCCAGTTATACACAAGCGACGCAGGGCATACAATTAATGTCCTTTTCACAGCTTTATCGTCCTTTGCATATTCAGATTTAAGAAATGCTATAATCTGCAGAGTTTTTCCAAGTCCCATATCGTCAGCAAGAATTCCACCGAATCCATTATGACATAACGTCTTTATCCACATATAACCATATTTCTGATATCCCCTGAGTATATCCACGAGTTCAGAAGGTATGTCAAAATCATTATCCTCTATAGTTTTCATATTCCTTATAAGAGCCTTAAAATTCTTATCCTTGTCAGTTTTAACAGTGGCTGCTTCCTTTAACTGTCCATCAATATATAATGCTCTATACTTAGGAATAATAGCTTTTCCTTCTTTAACCTGTTTATCCGTGAGCTGCAGACTTCGTGTCATCTTTACAAAATCATCAAAATCACCTTCACCCGTTCTGACAAAATCACCGTTTTTCAATCTGAAATATTTTTTCTTTATGTTGTATCTTGATAGTATTTCAGCCAGTGTTTTCAAAGAAATATCATCACTATTTATATTGAATTCAAGAAGGTCACCCGCCAATGACACCCCGACACTGGTAGAAGGAGGATTAATTACATTTATCTTCTTAAGTGTATCTGACACATATACATCCGCATGCTCCTGTATCGCACTAATTCCTTCTGACACGAACCCAAACAGTTTATCCTCGTAGTCAGACAGTTCATCAGTAAGAACCATTCCTTTGAGATTTTCATCATAGGAATTACAATAATATGCAACTATATTGCTGACAACAGCCTCTTCCTTAAGGTCCCTTTTCCATATATCAGTATTTTTGTCATATAGCTGATACTGCTTTTCACCATAATCTGCTTTACCGGTACATATTATCATTCCCTCCTGCGGCATATCGATATATATGGATATCTCCGGCTTAATCACATCATAATCCATCTCGTCAAAATCGGTAATTTCACAATCAAACTTTTCCTTCATAAGAGGCAGCATATCTCTGCAAAATGCAGGGACGTCTTCCTTACTTATGTGCGCATTTTTATTGCCGATTGCTTTAAAGCATCTTATAATGTCTTCTACAGGTTTAATATCATTTTTATCAGATAATATTACAAATCCCGGAATGAATTCAACATAATATTTTTCAGAATAAATCATTCTAGATATCCCGAATTTTATATCCACACCATCTGTACCTCCTGATATACTTACAGGAATATGTGCATTTCCCCTTTCAACATGACATAACATTTCATCACTGTATTCCGTCTGCACATATACATCCCTGTCCATCACAATATCAAGAAATCTCTGAAAAATTGATACATCAAGAGGAATATTTCTTAACTTGGGAAGTGTGTATTCAAAATAATATCTTCCATATACAGGTTGTCGGTAAACTTCCTCGTTATAATCTGCCCACTCCATAAGTAATTCCACCAAAGGTCTGCTTTCATCTGTAAAACTCTCCATGCAGTGAACAAACATCAACTCTTTACCATAAGAAAATTTTTCATTATTCCGCATTCTCTGAACAAAACCAAATATGTCTTTAAGTACATATTTTCTCTTCATTCCGATTTTAAACGACAGTACCACATCTTCATAATTAACCATGACATGCGGCTCTAATTCAACTTTACCATATGTATCAAATTCCAACACTGCCAGCGTATTTCTCATGGCTCTTGAGTACAACAGATTCTTTATCTCTTTAGTCGTATCCTGTACAACACCTTTTCTTATAAGCTTCGCATTTTCATTTTTCATGCGCTGCTCTTCAAGATACCGGTCCAGTGAAATCTGCTGTTCCACCGTATCCCTGTATTCAAGTAACACGGCAACACAATGCTTACACAGTCCACCATATCCCTGAAATGCCGGACAGTCACAATTCGAGTCCACGATTTCATCATTAAATCTGTCAAGCGTGACAGACACGTCATAATAATTATCCATACTTCCCTTAACAGTTGCTTTAATTTCTTCAACCTCTCCGACAGTTTTTTTATCAAACTGCTTCACTCTATTCATTTTATATACACTTGCACCTCTTGAAAATGTTCTCTCTCCCGCAATGTGCCTAATCATTTCTCTACTAATCATATTAGCCTCTATTCTGTAAATAACTTTTAATCTTATAATTATACACCTCATATAAGTCGAAAACAATATACTTTGCAGATTAATGTTGCGAAAACGTTCTTATTAATATATAATCTTGCATAGCTGTTCACTATAAATATAGCTATGAACAGTTTTATGTAACTTAAAAAGTTGGTCTGGCAGTTTATCTGCCTGTAATCGGGAATGCGGTCAGAATCCGCAGCAGCTCACTCTACTGTAATGGCTACGAACCCCTGATACCACTGTAAATCATTGATTTGCGGGAAGGAAGGGTACTAGGTATGAAGCCATAAGCCAGGATATCGTCCAACACTCCTGAAGCATTTCAGGAATAACACTATCATACGGTGAGGATATGATATAGGTCAAAAATCTTATATTAGTTTCCCACCTCTAAGACAAGGAGGAACAAAATGAAACTCAAAAACACATTCACAGGCGTAGCTCTTGCTGTCAGTGTAGCTATGTCATCTTTCGCAACACCTGCAGTATATGTAAAAGCTGCTGATGTCAGCACACCTGAAATCACTGCAGAAAGCATTGCCTCAGAAGCAAATGCAACATCAGCTTATCTTCAGAGCTTATCAGAAGACGGTAAAATGAGTATATTTGATTATCGTCAGCTTATCCTTATGATGCAGACAGATATTAATTACTCTAAAGAATTCAACAGCTATATGGAACTTGTTAAATCTTATACAACTGATGACGGTAAAATCGTCGTTGAAGGTGTTGAGATGCCAACTATATATGCTGCTGTAATTGATATACTTACTATAGCATCATTTAATCCGGCTGATTATAATGGCGTAAACTATTTAAAATCATTTTCTGATTATATAACAGCTTATGACAGTGCCGAAGCTCTCAATACAGCTATCGGAAACCCTTACTACTACAGCTACATCATCCCTGCAGCAGTTTCATACAAAGATGAGATGCCTGATGGTGATAAAGTATTAGCTCTTCTTAAAGATGCAGTATCGCTTACTTATGTATCATCTGATTCAGGTGTAGGTATTGATTACTACGGATGTGCTACAGATAACAACGGAAAGGTACTTCCTGCACTCACATACTATGCACAAAGCGATGCTGACTTCAATCAGAAAATGATTGATGCCATCACATGGACTAACAACACTAACAGAAATGCGGACGGCGGTTACTGTTATGCAGCAGCATGGGGTACAGATTCATCAGCCAACTCAACAGCACTCGGATTATGTATGCTTACAGCTTACGGTTACGATGATGAGGCTAAGACTTCTTACTCTGCACTTAACGGATTCAAAAGCGAAAAAACAGACGGTTGCTACACATATATGGGTGAAGACAACCTGCTGGCAACACAGGATGCATTTGAAGCATTAGTTACTTACAAACGTTCCCTCTCAGGAATGGCAGCATCACCATATGATGTAACAGCTTACAAGTGCAAGTTTAATACAATAACATTTTACGGAAATGGTGGAAAATTCACTGATAACAAGTCTTCTAAAAAGACATTTTCTGTTAATGAAATCACAACTCTCAAAGAACTTACCACCCTTGGAACACCTGTAAGAAAAGGTTACACATTTGCAGGATGGTATACAGACAAGACATCTGGTAAAAAATTAACAGCAACAACAACATTTAACAGCAAAGCTTCATATTATGCTCATTGGAGTAAAGTTAAGGTATCAAAACCTGCTGCCGTAAATGTTAAATCAGCTAAAAAATCAGCTAAAGTTACTATTAAAAAAGTTACAGGTGCAAACAGTTACACTATCGTATATGCTGACAACAGCAAATTTAAAAAAGCTAAAAAAGTAACAGTTTCAAAAACATCTGCTACTATCAAATCCCTCAAATCAGGCAAAATATATTATGTAAAAGTCTGCGCTAACAAAAAAGACTCAACAGGCAAATTAGTAAGCAGCTCTTACAGCACTGTTAAAAAAGTAAAGGTAAAATAAGTGATAATCTATGAAAAATAACAGAACATATATTACTATAATTAAGCTATGTTTAATACAGTTATGTATATGTCTGACACTTACTATATCCGGATGTGGCGGTAACAAATCACATCCAAAAGAAAAAAGCCCGTCTTCTGAAAAGAAGGCGGGTGTTACTACATCCGGAAATATAGAGAAGAAGAAAGACAAATCCGAAAAAGAAATATCTTCTTCAGACAAAACTGTAAACAATGGGAGCGGCGAAACAATACCAAATCCGTTATTATCTGATATAGCAGGCTCAGAAAATGGCATCAAAATTAATGGTATTACAGGTGATATTAACTCTGACACCAGCAATAACGTTAATATCAATAATAACAGTAATAACAGCAGTAACTATAACTCCAATAATGGTGAAGGCTCTAATGCCAACAGCGGTAACAGCAATAACAATGGTGGCAGCAATAACAGTGGCAGCAATAACAATGGTGACAGTAATAACAGTGGCAGCACACATCCTGCGGGTCATGGTAATACAGATTCTCCTGCAACTTCTAAAATTAATCCCGGCAGCGGAATGGCAACAACTAATCCTTCAACCGGGACAGCATCCACTGATACACAACCCGCTTCAGATAACCATGTCACTACACCTCCGGCAACACAGGCACCCACCACAGCTCCACCACAGATTAATAACATAAATGTAACAATGGAAATTAAATGTAACCTTATACTCAACAACCCCGACCTTACTACAACTGCATCAATTCCTTCTGACGGATATTTTCTCAAGTCAACAGGTTACACCACTGCTGAAAATTCTACAGTATTTGATGTATTTGAAAAGGCATGTGCTTCTTCAGACATACAATATGTATATAGTGGAAGTGCTTCAAGAAATAACGTATATATAAGTTCAATTGCAGGGCTTACCCAGAAAGAATGTGGTAAATACAGCGGCTGGAAATATCGTGTAAATGGCATTGCACCGTCTGTCGGTGCATCAATGTACAAATTAAAAGACGGTGATGTAATAAGCTGGTATTATGCCATAAATATTACGGATTAACTCACACATCTTACTAAAAAAAGCAAGACACAGCGTGAATATCATAACACTCACGCATGTCCTGCTTTTATATTTTATATCAGTTAAATCAATTTATTCCTGTGAACATCTGAACAGAAGGTCTTCCCATCTTCTGTCTACCTCTTCCTGGAATTTAACGATAAGTTCTTCATTACCCTTCTTAAATAAATGTTTAAATCTTCCCTGTGGTCTTAAGAAATCCTCAATAGGAAGTTTATTCTTAGGCTCGTAGCTTAACTGCCATTTTCCGTCAATGACCTCAAATAATGGCCAGTAACATGTCTCTACTGCAAGCTTACATATTTCCATAATATCTGACATCTCATATCTCCATCCTCTTGGACAAGGTGCCATAATATTAAGAAATGCAGGACCATGTGTATATATAGCCTTCTCAGCTTTTGTATGAAGGTCCTTAAAATTACCGAGAAATGTAGTCTGTGCAACATATGGAACATGATGTTCTGCAATAATTGCCGCAAGGTCTTTTCTATACTGTATCTTACCAATGGACTCTTTTCCAACAGGTGTTGTTGTTGTATCTGCATACATAGGTGTTGCTGAAGACCTCTGGATACCTGTATTCATATATGCTCCATTGTCGTAGCACACATACACCATGTCATGTCCTCTCTCCATTGCACCTGATAAAGACTGGAATCCTATATCATATGTACCACCATCTCCACCAAATGTTATGAATTTGAACTCTTCCTTTATTTTTCCTTTTTCTCTTAATCTGTTATAAGCAGTCTCAACACCACTCATAGTAGCTCCCGCATTTTCAAATGCGTTGTGAATATAACTGTCTGTATATGCCGTATATGGATACATATATGATGATACTTCAAGACATCCTGTAGCATTACCAATTACAGCTTTATCTCCCTCATGAAGTGCTCTGAGTACGGCTCTTACAGCTATTGTACCACCACATCCTGCACACATTCTGTGTCCCGGAGCCAGACGCTCAGGCTTATTCATAACTTCCTTTAAATTATATCTTTTCTTATTCTCCATCACGGTGCCTCCTAGCCTCTTAATCCAATATATTTGTACTGCTCTACTTCTTTACCTTCTGTTACAAGCTGTTCCATTTCAGTGAATACATTTTCTGCATCTTCAACTCTGAAGTCTCTTCCACCAAGACCATAAATGTAATTTCTGACTTCCATAGTACATTTAGCATTAAATAATGCTGCCGTAACTTCTGAACCAAGAGGTCCGCCATGACTGTTAAGGCTGTCAGTTCTATCAAGAATCGCAACACCTTTTACATTCTTAAGTGCTTCAGCAATCTCTTTTTCAGGAAATGGTCTGAACACCCTTATCTTAAGAAGTCCGACCTTTTTGCCTTCTGCTCTCATCTTATCTACAGCATCCTTAGTAGTTCCCGCTGCAGAACCGATTATAACGATTGCATAGTCAGCATCATCAAGTTTATATTCCTCGAAGAAACCATATGTCCTTCCACTAAGTTCTCCATATTCCTTACCAATATCAAGAATTACCTGTTTAGCATTATCCATAGCAGCCGACTGTGCTTTTCTTGACTCCATATAATAATTAGACACTGCATATGGTCCTACTGCCATAGTCTCTTTTTCATTAAGAAGATAATTCTCAGGCTCATATTCTCCTACAAAATTCTTAACCACATCATCTTCAAGAAGTTCAATATTCTCTACCGCATGTGATGTAATGAATCCATCCTGACAAATCATTACCGGAAGATGAACATCTTTATGTTCAGCAATTCTGTAAGCCTGTACAAAGTTATCATATGCCTCCTGATTGTTCTCAGCATATATCTGAATCCATCCTGAATCTCTTGCTCCCATACTGTCCGAATGGTCACAGTTAATATTAATAGGTCCGCTAAGTGCCCTGTTAACGAGTGCAAGTACGATTGGAAGACGGTTAGATGCCGCAACATACAGTTCCTCCCACATAAGTGCCATACCACATGAAGAAGTAGCCGTCAATGCCCTCGCTCCTGCTGCAGAAGCACCGATTGTAGCACTCATTGAACTGTGTTCACTCTCAACAGGAATAAATTCAGTATCACACTCTCCATTTGCTATATATGTAGATACATACTGTGGTATCTCTGTAGATGGTGTAATAGGAAATGCAGGCATAACATCAGGGTTAATCTGTTTTATTGCATAACTCACCGCTTCATTTCCTGATAATCTTTCTCTTATTGCCATCTTATTTGCCCTCCTTCATTGTAATTGCATCAAACGGACAGACCTTAGCACATATGCCACATCCTTTACAATGATCAAGGTCAAAATCTCCACGTTCTCCATTCTCTACCGGAATACTGCTGTCCGGACATACTGGTGCACAAAGTAAGCACTGTGTACATTTATCTGCATCAAATACAGGTGTATTTGTTCTCCACTCTCCTGTATGGAAATGAACCGATGTAGCTCCTCCATACACTTTATTACCCTCAGTAAGCTCCTGCCAAGGGCTTTTCTCTGTTATCTTCGAAATATCTGTAGCCATCTTAAAGTTAAACCTCCATTTATAATCTATAATTCCTGAAGAACCATCTTAAGGGCATTCATATTACCCTCAATTACCTCAGGTTTCTTTGCAAACTTATGCTTATATGAGTTTTCCATCTCTTTAAGAAATGTTGCTCTGTCAACTACACCACTGATGGCAACTATAGCTGCAAGCATAGGTGAATTAGGGAAATATTTACCGAGTGTTGCTACAGATATCCTGTGTGCATCAATTGTATATACTTTTCCTTCATACCCCTTTAAATGTGGCATTATATCCTCAGGTTTCTTTGCTGTATTGACTACAATGGCACCATCAGGGTTAAGTCCTTTCGTAACATCAACAGAATCTAATAATGTCTCGTCAACTACTACTACATAATCAGGGTCATATATATTAGAATGAACCCTTATCTTATTAGCACTAATTCTGTTATATGCCGTAATAGGTGCTCCCATACGTTCAGGACCATATTCAGGGAATCCCTGTACATACTTTCCTGTATTAAATGCTACATCTGCAAGAAGCAATGCTGCTGTTTTGGCACCCTGACCACCACGGCCATGCCAGCGAATCTCTACTGTATCTTTCACTTTTCCAATTCCTTTCTTAACCATTCTTTCATATAATTAAATTCTAAAGTGTATCTCCTTCAATGAGCCAAGGGGATGGCTGTGTAACAAATACACTTCTCTTATCTGTCTTCGACACTGTAATCTGTGTCACTTCCATATTTTTAATGCCATATGTCTTAAATATATTCTTAATGCCTGCCATTATATCAAGTTCCAATGTGTATACCACAAACTGCATATGAGGATTTTTTGTAAGAAGGTTTCTTATATCCTCCTCAAGGTTCTTTGTTGCCACAATAAATGCAATTCTTGGAACAGGAATATCTGCAAGTGATTCAGAACTTAAGTCCGGTATAATCTGCACATTAGTAACACCGAACTTATCAACGTTTTCTTCCATCGAAGCCTTTGCCGCCTCACTGTTCTCAACGGCTATAATAGTACCTTCACTTGCATTAATAGCCGCTTCTATAACAATGCTCTCACCGCTTACTATGACAGCAGTATCGTGTTCATCAATTCCAAGCATGCTCATTATGACGGCTCTTATCTCGTTGCCTACATAGTGAATAGGACCTTTACTAAAATTCTCATTCTTAATTCCAATTCTGTAAGACTCTCTTGTATTCTCATTTACAACGAGCATAACAGTCGGACCTGTTATCTTCTTCTTAATAATATTCTTAATCTTATCCTGCTTAACCTCAGCAGATACATCTGTACCTTCTGCATACCATATGTCGTATTCACCAAATCCTGCTTCCCAGAATTCATAGAACAATTCACTATGACTCTCATCAGCAAATATAATAACTCTCTTATGGGTATCAATAGTAGGTATAACATTCTTCTGCTTACCACATACATTAATAACTTTGAACTTTTCAGGACCTACATTCATCTTATCAGAAAAAAGTCCCATCCATGCCAGTATACTGTCATTTGAAAATGTCTTAGTAACTTCTCCCATATATTTTCCTCCATTCTTTCATAATAATTATTTTCTTATGGTTACATATGCCCCACATACTTCAGATAGTCCGCTATACATTTTCTTTCCATCAACGTATCTGTATGCTCTTATCTTATAATAATTACATCCCGGTTGATAAAACTTATCCTTATATGTAGACTTTGATTTATTCAAAGTAGCCATCTTTTCATATTTACCATGCTTTGCAGCACACCACATTATATCGTATCCATCTGCGTCCTTAACTCTCTTCCATGACAACAGAACATAATCAAGGCCTTCTTTTACCGCCTTAACGTGAGTAACTGTATCAACACATGCCGTAGTTCCTGATTTTACATTTCCATATGAACCATACACTTTTTGTCCTGACACATTTCTGTATGCCCTTACCTTGTAATAATACGTCTTTCCTTTTTTACATTTAAAATGTGTATAACTTGTATTTTTGCTTCCGCTTAATGTTACAAGATGAACATATTTTCCGTCTCTGTTAGAACTTACATATAACTCATATCCGCTCACACCCGGTATTCTTTTCCAATTGACATTCATTGCTGATACGCCCTGTGCCTGTACCGAAACTACATTAACCTTAACAGGTCTCGGATATGATGACCTTGCATCTGAAAAAGAACCATACAGATATTGTCCGTTATTCACCTTATATGCCCTTATTTTATAATTATATGTTTTTCCTGCCGTAAGCCCTTCATCAATGTAAGTCTGAGTTCCATATGATAAGGCAACTCTCTTTAAAAATCTATAGGAACTTTCTGTCTCTGATTTTCTATAGATTTCATATCCCTGTGCATTTTCAATCTCTTTCCATGATAATTTCAAAGATTTTTGCGACACTGACGAAACTTTACTTATATTAACTTTTGCTATCTCATTTACTTTGAATAACACACTGATGTTATAATCTTTCTTAATTCCCGATATTGTATAACTGTTATTTCTTATATTAACAGGAGAACCGTTAACAACAACTTTATCTAACTGATAACCTTCATCCGGTATGCACTGTAAAATATATTGTCCTCCATAATCAACAACATCTGAGTCTGACACATATCCGTTGCCATTAGATGTTACGTTAACATCATATGACATAATGGCAAACTCCACATATATAGAATGAGAATCATCTATATCATTAAATGCATAATCATCTCCCGGGTTATCTAATATAACTCCATCAACATATACTGCATTTATTCTATAACCTTCATCCGGCAAAAATGATACTATTACATTATTATCATACTCAACCTCCATAGAAGGAGTTACAATTCCTCCGGCATTGCATGATGTCTCTATAGTGTATTTCATCTTTCTGAACTTCACAGACACATTAAGTCCGCTCCATGTATCATCGGTTGTATATGTATTATCTGCAATCTGTTCCGTCACATCATTACCATTGACTATCATTGATTCTACTTCATATCCCTTATCCGGATGAGCCTCTATAGTAACAGGCTCTCCTGCAGCAACAGTTGTATTTCCGCCAAATGTTACCGTACCATTAGATGACACCGTACTGTTTATATTATATATTTTCTCAGTAAATACTGCATTAATGCTTACCGGTCCTACAACCTTATAGCTGTCAGATGTTATATGTTCACCATTAATATCATAATATTCAAACGTGTAAAATTCATCCGGCGTATTCTCAAGACGTATTACGCTTCCATATTTAACTACTTCTCCATCTTCAATTTCCCTGGAATTATATCTGGCAGCAAATGAACCATTAACAGCCGTATCAATATTGACTGTGCATATAATCTCCTCAAATGTTGCACTTATATCATGTGGCTCCCGCACATTCGTAAGAGTATATGTATTGCCCTCTGAAAGAGACACATGTTCACCATCTACGGTGACATTGGTAAGTTCGTATCCATAATCCGGTACAAAAGTATATACGGAAGATGAACCATATTCAACAGACTTCACACCTGTTATCTTACCATTTCCCTCTGCATTCATATTCACTGAAAAAGTTTTCTTTCTGAATTTAACTACAACGCTATGGTCATCATTTACATTCGTGAATGTATATGTATTATTCTTAATCTCGGCATCTTTACCATCTACTATAAATGAACTGATTTCATACCCTTCATTAATACTTACTGTTATATTTTTATCACTTCCGGACAAAACTTTACATGTAGATGTGATACTTCCACCTTCTGAAGCTGAAGTAGTTATCGTATATGTGGCACTATCCTGTGCAAAAACACATATATCATTACTGCAAAATATTATCACTACAGCAAGGCAGAGCGATAATGTCTTAATTATGTATTTATTTCTTAATAAACCGTTCATTAAACCACTCCAATCAACAATAATCTTCCTTCTAATATATTCTAATATTGGTGAAAAATCAATAACAAAAAAAGAATGCCACCGGAGTGACATTCTTTTCACATGATATTAAATCATATTTTAAACTATTTAGCTGTTGTAACAGATACTGTTGCAACCTGATCTAAGTAGTATACTCTTACTGTTGTATCTTTTTCTGCAGGAGTAGCTGTGAATGTAACTGTTGTTCCATTCTTAGTTCCTTTAGCTACACCTACATTTTCAGTACCTTTCTTGAATACTGATGGTATATCAGATACAACTATAACCTCAGAACCCTTTAATGTTATTGCATCCTTACCTCTAGTAGCACTAACTGTAATAACACCATTCTCATATTTTGCATTAAGTTTAATATCTGCAGGTTTCAAGAATGATACTGTGTTATATCCGGATTCAAGCTTCTTACCATTATCATCAACCAATACATGGTTCATATGGTCTGCTGCCTTATCTGCTGTTAACTGTGGTATTACTGTAACTGTAATACTTGCCTCTTTGTTAAGGTTATTAATTGCACCACTGTCATCTACTGTTATAAGCACTGTTCTTCTGTCTGCTGATACTGACTCTACTGAATCAACTTTATATGTTGTACCGTCTGTAGCATTAGCAACTGCGAATAAATCTTTGTACAGCTTAGAAATCTGTGTTGAGAATGTAGCTTTGATTACACTCTTATTTTTACCGTTCTCATCTGTAATCATCTTCTCAAACTGTGCTCCAACAAGTCCAAAGTGTGTTGTTTCTTTATTTGTATAAACGATTGATACCGGCTGTGCAACGATAGCACCATCATCTGTACTTGCTGTAATTGTTGATGAGCTGTTGTTCTCAGCCCACTTAGAAGCTACATTTGCAAGAGGTACTGCGTAAAGACCATTTGCATCTGTCTCATTCTCAGCCTGTGCCTTTTCGTTTAATCCTGTTATTGCATAAGAGAATTTCTTATTTGCAATTGGGTTACCATATTTATCTGCTATCTTGATGTATGCTGTTGTATCAACATTCTTATCAAGTGTTGCTCCGTCCGGTGTAACGATTGATACATATACACCATCTGCTTTCCAAGATATTGGTAAATCAAGTGTTGCGTCAATTACAGGTGTTCCTGTACCAACGTTCTTGTACTCTTTTACATTTCCTCTTTCATCCTGAATTGTAAATACTACTTCTGAAGTCTTATCTGTTTCAAAATGATCTTTTGTAATCTTACCTGTAAGGACTGTTGAACCTACTGTTTCACTATATAAATTAGCTACACCGTTAGCACAGCCATCCTGATTCATTTCACCTAAACTGTCTTTAGTTACATCGATTGGTATGTTGCTGATATCAAGAACCTGTACGTTATTAAATACAGTCTTACCAACTACTTTGTAACCGAATATCCAATGTGTTCCTACTGCTCTTGCATCAATATCCTTAGCTAAAACTGTTGCCGGTGAATTTGTGTATGAAACGTATGTCCATCCTCTTATATTACCATGGTTAGAATCAGTATCTACTTTATCTTTCCATGCCACACCTGCATCAACCCAGAAAATATCTGCTAACTTAGTTTCCTGACCTGCTATGCTGAGCTTAACATCGTATCTTTCAGATGTTGCCTGAATATACTTAATGTAATTCTCATATGAAGCTGAACTGAGAATAAGTTTTGCCTGACCATTCTCGTCTGTCTTAAGTTTTGTACCGTTAAGAAGCGATACGCCTGTATTACCTAATACTTTACCTATATCGGAATCTTCAATATTTGTTCCTTTTTTGATTGCACCGTATGTAAATTCTACTGTTGCATCTTTTTCTTTCTTTGCATTTCCTTCACCATCTACAAGCTGTGCTACAACTTCTACCTGCTGACCCTGAATTGCATAGAATCTGTCTGACTCATCATCCTCTGTTGGTCTTGGACACCAATTGATTGATGTATAAAGCTCTGCACCATTATCTTTATCTAATCTGATGCTCTCGAAAGTCTTATCATCATCTTTTCCTGTTATTGTTACTGTTGCTCTTAAATCTGTAACACCTGATTTATTAGAATCAACTATAACTTCATTACCATCTGTTGTAATTGTTCCAACATTTTCACTGTAGTTAACTTCCTCAGCACTTGCAAGAATTGCAACCTGTCCCGGATATTCATCAGGATAATCTGTCTTTGTAGGAATTACATTTTCATTCTTGTACTCCTTAACCTTCTCACCGTTTACTGTCTTAGTTGTGTATCTGTTAATAGTTGGATATACATAATATGCCTTAACATTATTATTATTATCTGTTATCGTAATAATTGCATTACCTGTTCTAGGGAATGTAGGTAACTGATAGTAATAATGATAATTCTTTGCATAATCTTTCTTAAGATACTGGCTTTCTCCATCATCAGCAATTAACTGCTGAATCATATCGAAGTTTTTATCTTTGTCAATCTCAATTCTGTTTGAGTAAAGTGGAGTAACTGTATCCCACTTAACTGTTCCGTCTAATTCAATCTCTTCACCGGTTCTTGTTGCATCTGATACCCATACTCCGGTTGCATCCTTAATTGTATAACCGATGTTAGCATCATCATTTACCTGTCCCTCAGATATAAGTGATACTTTAATATCTACATTAGTATCTTCCTGAAGTGGTACCTGATAACCTATTGTACTTTCTGTATTACTGTCTGAATACATATCATATACTTTTATACCGTCACGACCGAAAACTACTATATCTGTTCCTGCGTAACATACTTTAATCTGTATCTTTGTATACTCTGATAAGTTGATTTTTGAGAAATTCAATGTAGCATACTGAAGACCTGCCGGAACATCTTCAATCACATATGATGTTCCTTCAACTTTTGAATCATTGTATACTGAGTATTCTGATGATGTGAAATCGATAGCTTTGTACCAGTCATCTACTGTCTTATTACCTGATGTAGCAGGTATGACAAGTTCTGGTTTTGCAGATAATCTTACCTGATGGTCTTTTGTATCACCTTTGCTTACCTGCTGGCTGCTTACATATTCATTATTTCTGCAACCATTAATTGCATATGTCTTATCAACACCATCATTTCCTGATGTAGCATTATCTGAAGGTACTATATCATTTTCAGGATCTGTGTCATGATTGTTAACTACTTTAATTCCTTCAAGATTGATATATCCGAACTTAACATCTGTAGATTTGCTCACACTTGAACCAACTACTGTCGCTGTTACTACATAACTTTCAAAAATTGCATCAGATGCTGTATATGATAATTCTTCTTTCTCACCAAATACGAAAGAAGCATATCCATCTGCATCTGTAGTAAGAACATTATTGTTCTTAAGCTTAAATACGTCTTTTCCGTTACCATACTCATTACATTTTGAATTAAATGTAACCTGTGTGTTACCTACAGGATTACCGTCTTCATCAAGTACTCTTACACGGATATCTGCATCTGTTCCTGTTAATACTGTATTTGTAACATTCTCATAACCTTTAATTGCATTTGCAACATCAATTGTTAATGAAGCAGCATTCTTATTAGATGTTCCTGTTACCAGTACTTCTCTCTCATCAGAAAATGCTCCGTCTGCTGTTACAACTTTGATTGTTGTCTTACCGGGTGCAATACCTTTAACTACACCGTTACCGTCAACTGTTGCAACCTTAGGATCTGCTGAACTCCATGTTACAGCCTTATTGCTTGCGTTCTCAGGTGTAATTGTTGCTGTAAGAGCTGTTGTGGCACTTACTGTAATTGGTGTAACTGTCTCAGGGTTAATTGTAACACCTGTAACTGCTATCACATCTGCTACTACAACTGTACATTTAGCTGACTTGCTTCCAGACTTTGCTGTTACTGTTGCTGTACCAACTCCAACTGCAGAAACAACTCCCTTAGATACTGTTACAACACTGCTGTCAGATGTTGACCATTTAACAGTTTTAACTGTTGCATTTGAAGGAGCTACTGTTGCTTTAAGAACAGCCTTGTCTCCTCTGTGAAGTTCTAAGCTCTTTTTGTTAAGCTTAACAGATTTAACTGCTATATTGTTAACTTTGATTGTTGTATAAGCTGTCTTTTTCTTTCCATTTTTTCCTGTTACTGTTGCTGTAATTTTAGCTGTTCCGGCTTTTTTAGCTGTAACCTTTCCAGCCTTTGTCACTGTTGCAACTTTTGTATTGCTTGATTTGAAAGCAACACTCTTCTTTGCTGATGAAGGGTTAACAATTGCTTTTACCACAACTGAAGAACCTACATTTACCGCTTTTGTTTTCTTTGTTACGTTTGATGAACCAATCTTTAATGTAACAGATTTAACTGCTTTTGCTGCCGCTTTAGCATAAGCTGTTGTTACATCTGACCCAAATACAGTAGTAGATACAACTGCAATTGCCATCATGAACGCAAGAAAACGCTTCAAACTTTTGTTCATAAATTTTCCTCCTAAAATATTTTGTTTGACTTATTATAGCAATAGTATTTTAATATCATAAATGATACAAGTCAAGATTGTTTAAAATTTTTGAATATTTTTGTACATTATCAATACTTTTATCCTTGTAAATTATAAATTATCACTATATACTATTTTTTATATGTAATTATTCACGAAAGGGAGCTATTATGAAATTACTAATTTTTACAACTTTACTATTTTTACTACTATGTGCCTGTATAGGTGTGTACCTTTTGGGTAATAAAAATTGCACAAAAGACTTGCAGCTTAAAGATGCTGTTTTTTATCTTATTCTTATACTTATAACTGCATCCGTAATGAAAGTAGTCGGTTCTATATATTATTGTGAACGTGGTGACATGGGTGCATTCATCAGTTGGATGAAAGGTCTGCAAAGTGATGGGTTTTCAGGTTTCTATACAAAACATGGTCTGGCTTATCCACCATTGCATATTGTTACCGTATATATATTAGGTATATTTAATTCAGCATTTGGTCTTGCTGATAACAGCGTAGCCCAGTATTTACTTTTGAAATCCCCTGCTCTGCTATGTGATATTTTCACCGCTGCACTTATATTTGTTATAGCAGGAAAATATCTCTCCAATAAAGGCAGGCTTGCAGCCTGTTTTATATATCTTATTAATCCTGCCGCAATATTTATATCAAGTGTATGGGGACAGATGGATTCGATATATACTTTTTTCATATTATTAATGTGTTATCTGATAACTGAGAAAAAACTGAAAGCTGCATATTTTGCATTTGCAGCATCCATTATGTTCAAATATCAGGGAGTTATTTTTGCACCTGTTGTTATATGTGCAATTCTTGACCAGGTTATACTTAACAAATGTACCGTTAAAAAGTTTGTAACACACCTTTTAGCAGGTCTTAGTGCAATTGCTATCATGGCTATGTTACACATTCCATTCTTCAGCGGAACAACTGCCGGACAATCAATATCTGAATCATACGGCTCTGCATTTTCATCATTTGCATACTGCTCGGTAAATGCATATAACTTTTGGGGAATGTTAGGACTCAACTGGCACACTCAGGAAGAAACATTCCTTTCTATTACATATAATCACTGGGGAACAATTGCAATAGTTTTACTTGTAATCGTTTCTATTATATACTCTCTAATTGCCAGAAAGAAAAATATTGAAAACAGATATTATGTTATAGCAGCATTTGCAATAAGCACAATGTTTATGTTCTCAGTCAGAATGCATGAAAGATATCTTTTTCCTGCCATTCCACTTGTTCTGGGAGCATTCCTCGCACTTGATTATAAATATAATATTAAACGTAACATTGTTTTCTACATTATATATGTTTCATTCTCGCTAATGAATTTATACAACTGTGCACATGTATTATTCTATTATAATCCATATGCGTATGACCCAAAATCTACTGCTATAGTCAGCATATCTGCCGGAACGCTCGTTACATGGTTTATACTTGTTGTAATGATGATTTATACATGCTGTAAAAAACCGGGGATATCAACCAAATGATATCCCCGGCTCTTTAATTCAAGCTCATATTCTATTTAAATCCGATTCAAATTTATACTCAATTAATCTCTTCCATATAAATCTCTTGTATATACTTTATCCTTAACATCATCAAGTGCATCTGTCAATCTGTTTGCAACTATAACATCTGACATCTTCTTAAACTCATCAAGGTCTCTTATAACTCTTGAATTAAAGAATGTATCTTCCTTCATAGTTGGCTCATATATTACAACCTCAACACCTTTAGCTTTAATTCTCTTCATGATGCCCTGAATAGCTGACTGTCTGAAGTTATCTGAATCAGTCTTCATTGTAAGTCTGTATATACCGACAATCTTAGGCTCTCTGTTAAGAATCTGCTCAGCTATAAAGTCTTTTCTAGTTGTGTTAGCTGCAACGATTGCTGCAATGATATCATTAGGAACATCCTTATAGTTAGCAAGAAGCTGCTTCGTATCCTTAGGGAGACAATATCCGCCATAACCAAATGAAGGATTATTGTAATGTGAACCAATTCTAGGGTCAAGTCCGATTCCCTCGATAATCTGCTTAGAATTAAGTCCTTTAACCTCTGCATAAGTATCAAGCTCATTGAAAAATGATACTCTTAATGCAAGATAAGTATTTGCAAAAAGCTTAATGGCCTCAGCCTCTGTAGAATCTGTAAATAAAATATCAATATTTTCCTTAATTGCACCCTCTGCAAGAAGGTTAGCAAATATCTTTGCCCTCTCTGACTGCTCACCAACGATAATTCTTGAAGGATGAAGGTTATCATAAAGAGCTTTACCTTCTCTAAGGAATTCAGGAGAAAATACGATGTTATCAATTCCGTATTTTTCCTTCATGTTCTTTGTGTATCCAACCGGAACAGTTGACTTAATAATCATAGTTGTATCAGGATTAATCTTAATAACCTTCTCTATAATATCTTCAACTGTACTTGTATCAAAATAATTCTTCTTAGGGTCATAATTAGTAGGTGTTGAAATAATTACATACTGTGCACCTTTAATTGCCTCTTCAGGGTCTGTTGTAGCCTTAAGATTAAGTTCATGATTAGCAAGATATTCAGAGATTTCTTTATCAACAATAGGCGATTTCTTATTGTTAATCATGTCAACTTTTTCCTGAATAATATCAAGTGCAACAACTTCATTATGCTGTGATAAAAGCACTGCATTTGATAAACCTACATAACCTGTTCCCGCAATCGCTATCTTCATATAAACATACCTCTTCCTTATATTTATTATAATGTATAATAATTTTTTATAAACTCATACTATCCTAGAGTACATTTTTTATACTAATATGTCAAGTACATCTGTCGCTTTTTCTACTATAAAGTCGGCTCCTGCCTCTTCAAATTCCTCTTTACTGCCATATCCGTACAAGACTCCCACTGATGTCATTCCAAAAGTTTTAGCACCTATTATGTCAAATTTCCTGTCGCCTACCATCAATACATCAGAATGATTATCACCGCTAATTCCCAATGTATCAAATGCATAATTGATTACATCAGCTTTATTATCCCTTGTCCCATCAAAAGTTGCACCACAAATGGCATCAAAATACTCATAAAATCCAAAATGCTTTGCTATCTCAACTGAATATGCTTCAGGTTTGGAAGTTGCCACGGCAAGCTTTATCCCCATATCTTTAATCTTCTTAAATGTATTCATAACCCCTTCATACGGATATCCCATTAAAAGTCCCTTTTCACTGTAAAATTCCCTGTACAGCCTCACAGCCTCCCTTGCTTTCTCCTCATCCATTCCATAAAATTCTTTATAAGAAACCAGTAATGGTGGTCCTACAAATCGTCTGAAATCTTCATAATCAGGAATATCAACTCCCAGCTTTTCAAGTGAATACTTAACACTCGTCATAACTCCTTCACCGGTATTGATAATTGTTCCATCAAGGTCAAAAAAAACATAATTATATTTTCTGTCAGCCATCTTCTTCCTCCATTTTGTATATATCCATAAGTTTGTGAAAATTTTCTAAATTTTCACAAACTTACCAATTATAATCTTTACGCGCAAAACATCATAATATATAATATATATGTCTATACAGTTATGGACATATTAATACTAATATTAATATAAATATTATTTTTTTGCAATAATTCGCTAGAAATGAGGGTTATATATGAAAATTGAAAAAATAAATGATAATCAGATAAAATGTACTCTCACTAAAAACGACCTTATCTCAAGAAAGATTAATCTTAGTGAGCTTGCTTACGGCACTGATAAAGCCAAAGAATTATTTAGTGATATGATGAATCAGGCTGCTTCAGAAGTCGGTTTCATAGCCGATGACACACCTTTAATGATTGAAGCAATACCTGTATCGCCTGAATCACTTGTATTATTAGTTTCCAAAGTGGATGACCCCGAAGAACTCGATACAAGATTCTCCAACTTTTCTGCCTCTGATGACGAAGAAGGAGAAGAACTATTAGACGATTATCAGAACAACGAGGAATTTACAAATGTTCTTGATATATTTGATAAACTCAAGAAAAATATCCCTGAGCTTTTAAAGGCATCATCTATGTTACAGGAAGCAAATGAGAATTTGAAAGAGAACTGTGAACATTCTTCAGAACCGGATAATCCTAAATTAGAAGAAATCGATTTTGTTCAGGTATTTGCATTTGATGATATCGATACAGTATGTGAGACAGGTAAAGTTCTCAGTGACATATATCATGGTCACAACGTACTATACAAGCTTCCCGATGATGATAAATATTATCTTGTAATACATTCAAAAGGAGATACACCTGAGACATTTAACCATGTATGCAATATAATGTCCGAATATGCCGAAAATATACGACATGCCAATACAGATGAAGCATATTTCATAGAACATGGTAAGGTCATATGTCCTGACAGTGCATTAAACAAATTAAAAGATATCTAAAGATTTTGCCTACCACCTGCATAGCAGGTGGTTTATTTTTATTACCAATACAATCAAAAAAGCAGAACATGTAGAATTTTTCATCATGTTCTGCTTTTTCGTTACATATCTTTATTATATTTATTTTGCCGTAACAGCATCTGTCATATTACTATATCCTGATTTTATCTTTTGTCCTCCGTTAACTCTCACAGCTCTCACTTTATAATAATATTTAGTATTTTTCTTAAGTCCCATTGATGTATAGTAGTTATTCTTTGAACTTATCGAATCAACCAGCTTATAATATCCACCGGCCTTTGTCGCCCTATATATCTGATAACCCGTTGCACCCGTAACAGGCTCCCATGATACCCTGATTCTCGAATTAGATATCGTTTCAGCCTTAACATTAACCGGCTTCTTAACTCCATACATTCCGCCCTTCTGGGTATCATTTCTGCTGAGAACATATCCATCGGAAGTCTTTCTTACAGCCTGAATCTTATATACATATTTCACGCCTTTGTGGACCGAATAATCATCAAATGCAGTCACATTTGTTCTTACAAGGAATTTGAACTTACCATTATCACCTGTCTTACGGTAAACGTTATATCCTGCAACATTATATACACCTTTCCATGTAACTTTGAGTCCCTTAGGCATCTGTGCTACTTTAACCGAATACGGACTTGATATATATGTCTTTGCAGACTTCTCATTAGAGAATTCGCTAAAATATTCCTTACCGTCAACACCTGTATATGCACATACCTTATAAATGTATTCTTCACCCGAATATACGCCATTATCAACATAATAATTCTTAATAAGAACCGCTATTCTTCCGTAATTTGCATCACCAAGCTTCTTTCTGTACAGAATATATCTTGTTGAATTATCAACCTGATTCCATTTAACTTTAACAGATGTCTTATTAAGTACCTTTGTTGTTATACCTGTTGGCGGGTCAATTATAGTTCCTCCATGTGACACATCAACCGTAGGTCTGTCCTGCCAGTCAGAATTAACTCCGGTATACATATAGTTCATATCAACTCTTGTGTTAATTCCCGGAACCGAACCATCAGAAGAATATTGCCACATCATATAAGTACCGCCATATGTACAGGTCGCATTGTACTGGGCAACCCACTTATGCCAGTTGTTAAATCTCGCATCAGTAAGATAATTATTAAACCAGTTCGTATTCGCATATATTCCAACATCATATCCGGCCTTATTAATAGCCGTACAGAATGTCTGTGCCATATCTGCTTTAAGTGTTGCAGAAGTCCACACCGTAGATGCGTCTTCCATATCATAGAATACCTGATAACTTAACTTATGACCTTTTATAAGCCGCAATACATGGTCTGCCTCCGACTGTGCCTGCGCTGTACTTGTCGCATATGAGTAGATGTATACCCCATATGGAATTCCATATTTCTCACACGCAGCGACATTTGTATGCCACATAGTATCATCCTGGCTTGCAAGATTATCACCATATCCTACTCTCAATATGACAAAATCAACATTGTCCTTAACAGTAGCCCAATTAATAATTCCATTATGCTTTGATATATCAATACCAAATATTCTGCTCTTACCTGATACTATTGCAGACTCATCACTCACAATTCCTGTTCTGTTAAATGCTTTAACTTTAAAATAATATCTTACGCCTTCCTGTAAACCCTTTACTACTATTCCATTTCCAGCAACAGACTTAATTATAGAATACTCTCCATTCTTCTCTGTTGAACAATAAATATAGTAACCGGTTGCACCTTCCACCGCATTCCATTTAAGATAAATCACATCCAGCTTAGGATTATATACCTTTACATTAGCAGGTGTTGCCAAACCCGTTGCAGCTTTTGTCTGCTTTGTAGTAAATGTGAAAGCCCCCACAAGCACTACTGCCACAAACGTCAGTAACAAGCTGTAGCGAATCACCAGTTTCTTCATAATTGTACCGCCCTTCATTCTTTTAATATTGTATCTTCCAAGAGACATGTTAATTAAGTGCTGCTTTCATACTTTTAACATACTCTCTGACAGGCTCTATAGAATCTCTGCCATTTTCTCCCACTATTCTCACAATTGCACTTCCGACAATAACACCATCTGCATGCTGTGCCATATCAGCCGCCTGCTCAGGTGTAGATATTCCAAATCCTATTGCACATGGAACATCCGTATTCTCACGGACAAGTTTTGTCATTGCTCCGACATCAGTTGTAATCTCAGTTCTCACTCCCGTAACTCCAAGCGAAGATACACAGTAAACGAATCCTTTTGCTTCTTTGGCTATCATGGAAATTCTTTCATGAGATGTAGGTGCAATTAAAGATATTAAATCAACACCATATTTGTCACACTCCGGTGCAAGTTCACCCTTCTCCTCATATGGAAGGTCAGGAACTATAATTCCATCTATGCCAACTTCATTACATTTGCTCATAAACTTATCCTTGCCATAAGTATAAACAGGATTAATATATGTCATAAATACGATTGGTGTATCTATCTTCTTCCTTACCTTCTTAACAAGGTCAAACAACTTGTCTGTAGTACATCCGGCTTCCAATGCTCTGTGACTGGCAGCCTGTATAACAGGTCCTTCAGCTATCGGGTCAGAAAATGGTATGCCGATTTCAATAATATCGGCTCCGGCCTCTGACATAGTATATAATAATTTCTCTGTTGTTTCAAGGTCGGGATCACCACCTGTTATAAATGCTATAAATGCCTTTCCATTCTTAAAAGCTTCTGATATTCTAGTCATAAATATTCACTCCTCTGTATCTTGCAATAGCCGCTACGTCTTTATCTCCACGTCCGGAAATATTAATTACAATTATCTTATCCTTGTCCATCTTTGGTGCCATCTTCATTGCATAAGCAACTGCATGTGAACTCTCAATAGCAGGAATAATTCCCTCTGTTCTTGATAAATATTCAAATGCTTCCACGGCTTCATCATCAGTAATTGGAACATACTGTGCCCTTCCTGTCTCATGAAGCATCGCATGTTCAGGTCCGATTCCCGGATAATCAAGACCGGCAGATATAGAATAAACAGGTGCAATCTGTCCGTATTTATCCTGACAGAACAACGATTTCATCCCATGGAATATTCCCTTAGTTCCTGTGGCAATAGTAGCTGCTGTCTTAGGTGTATCCGCACCAAGTCCCGCTGCCTCACATCCAATAAGCTGTACCGATTCATCAGGAATGAATTCATAAAATGCTCCCATTGCATTACTTCCACCACCTACACATGCAAGTACGGCATCCGGAAGTCTTCCTTCCCTTTCAAGAATCTGTTCTTTAATCTCTTTACCTATTATCTTCTGGAAGTCTCTTACAATAGTTGGGAACGGATGTGGTCCCATAACCGAACCAAGAACATAAAGAGTATCATCAACCCTCTTAGTCCATTCACGCATAGCCTCATTTACGGCATCCTTAAGCGTTGCCGTTCCACTGTCTACAGGATGTACTTTCGCACCGAGAAGCTCCATTCGGAATACATTGAGTGCCTGTCTCTCGGTATCAAGTCTTCCCATGAATATTTCACATTCCATGCCCATAAGTGCTGCCCCCGTCGCAGTGGCAACACCATGCTGACCTGCTCCTGTCTCAGCTATTACTCTTGTCTTTCCCATCTTCTTTGCAAGAAGAATCTGACCAAGAACATTATTTATCTTATGTGAACCCGTATGATTAAGGTCCTCTCTCTTAAGATAAATCTTTGCTCCTCCAAGGTCCTTTGTCATCTTCTCTGCATAATACAGATTCGATGGCCTTCCTGCATAATTCTTATACAAATCATCAAGTTCCTTAATAAATTCCGGATCATTTTTATAATGATTATACGCTTTATCAAGCTCCTGTACTGCATTCATTAAAGTCTCAGGAACATATTGTCCTCCGAACTCTCCAAACTTTCCTTCCATTGTCGTATATCCTTTCTTCTAAATATTGCGATGTAATTACATGCTTTTAACCTCTTAATGTATCTAACATTAACTTTTTATCATTGCTTCTCATAAGTGTTTCTCCGATAAGAACACCATTCACTCTGGCTTCACAAAGTACCTGAATATCATCAGCCGTCTTTATTCCACTTTCGGCTACGAATAATATATCCTCGGGAACCAGCTTTCTCAGTCTTTCACTGTTATGTATATCCACAGTAAATGTCTTCAAATCTCTGTTATTTACTCCTATAATTCTGGCTCCGGCACTAACTGCCATCTTTATCTCATCTTCATCATGAGCTTCAACTAATGCCGACAAACCTAAATTATCACATATGTTAATATATTTAACAAGTTTTTTCTCATCGAGAAGAGAACATATGAGCAGAACGCAATCAGCATTTAGCGTCTTTGCCTGATATATCATATATTCATCCACTGTAAAGTCTTTACGAAGAACAGGTATATTAACAACATTTTTAATCTCACTTAGATAACTATCCGAACCCTGAAAATATTTCGGCTCAGTTAAACAAGATATACATGCCGCCCCTGCCTTCTCATACTCGGCTGCAATATCCATATACGGAAATTCTTCTGCAATAACTCCCTTTGATGGTGATGCTTTTTTTACTTCGCATATGAAATTAATATCCTGTTTCTTTAAAGCATTTTCAAAAGCAAATGCCGGCAATTTGCTGTTAAAGCTGTGTGCCGCCTCCATCATCTTCTCTCTGGACATATTATTTATATCAGCTTCAACACGTTTTCTTGTATAATCAGCAATTTCATCTAATATCATCATTTTCTCCAGTCTTTTATGCCTTGAGTATTCTTGCTACGCATTAGTCATTTCAATGAATTTATCAAGCTGTGATAATGCTTTTCCATTGTCGATAACCTCATTAACCTCTTTAACAGCATCCTCCATACTAATTCCTTTAACAATATGAAGTGCTGCAGCCGAATTAATGACTACTGCATCTCTCTTTGCTCCTCTTTCAGAGCCATCAAGTATCGCTCTTAATATTTTAGCATTTTCTGCTCCATCTCCACCTACAAGAGCATCCTTTGAACATTTTGTAAATCCATAGTCCTCAGGCTTAATAACGTATTCTGTAATATTTCCATCATTAATCTCAGCACATGTTGTATCAGAACTCATTGATATTTCATCAAGTCTGTCCTGACCATATACAACCATACCTCTCTTTACACCAAGTTTTATCAACACCTCTGCAAGTGGTCTTACAAGCGACTCATCATACACACCGAGAAGCTGGTAATCAGCATGTGCAGGATTGGTAAGTGGTCCGAGTATATTGAAAATAGTTCTTAGTCCAAGTTCTTTTCTTACAGGTCCGACATTTTTCATCGCAGGATGATATATCTGTGCAAACATAAAACTGATTCCAATTTTCTTAAGAATATCAGCACTCTTTTCAGGGCTTATCGTAATATCAACTCCTGCCGCTTCAAGAACATCTGCTGCTCCGGACTTACTTGATACACTTCTGTTACCATGCTTTGCAACCGGAATTCCTGCCGCAGACACAACGATTGCTGATGTTGTAGAAATGTTAAATGAATTAGCTTCATCTCCACCTGTTCCAACTATCTCAAGCAAATCACCTTCATATGGAAATGGTGTTGCATGACTTCTCATTCCTTCAGCACTTGCTGTTATCTCATCAATAGTCTCGCCCTTCATTCTAAGTGCTGTAAGATAAGCTGCAACAAGCATCTGTGATGCCTCACCACTCATAATCTCATTCATCACTTCTTTAGCTGTATCATATGATAAATCTTTTCCTTCTACTACGTCTTTTAATGCTTCTTTAATCATAATTATCCTCTTTTCTGTTATCTAATCTCTTGTTTCTATATCTGTTACCTGTTTCATATTTTCAGGAAATTCTGTACCATTATTTTACCATCAGGCGTTAATACTGATTCCGGATGGAACTGGAATCCGTATATATCATATTCTTTATGCTTTACTGCCATTACCTCTCCATCATCTGCCGTAGCTATAACTTCCAGACAATCAGGTATTGTATTTTTATCAGCCGCAAGCGAATGATATCTTGCAACCTGAAATGTATCAGGAAGTCCTTCGAATACCACATCTTTTTTTACTGTAATATCACTTTTCTTCCCATGCATAAGTGTCTTCGCATATGTTATCTCTGCACCAAATGTCTCACATATTGCCTGATGTCCCAGACACACACCAAGTATAGGTGTTGTCTTCATCATCTCAGGTATTATGCTTTCACATACACCTGCATCACATGGCCTTCCGGGTCCCGGTGAAAGAATCAAATGTGATGGTTTCAACTTCTTAATCTCCTCCACCGTCAGCTCATCATTTCTTATAACTTTAATCTCTTCTTTCGAACCACTCTCTTTCACAATCCCACCTATAAGCTGGACGAGATTGTAAGAAAAACTGTCATAATTATCTATAAGTAATATCATTATCTCACCTCACAAGCTCTCTTAACTGCATCTATAACTGCTCCTGCCTTATTCGCACATTCCTGATATTCATTCTCAGGTACCGAATCAGCTACAACTCCTGCTCCTGCCTGTACATATACTTTGTCGCCTTTCTTAACAGCCGTTCGTATTGCAATACATACATCAAGGTTACCCGAAAAATCAAGATAGCCGATAGCTCCTCCATATACGCCTCTTGCCACAGGTTCAAGTTCATCGATAATCTCGCATGCCCTGAACTTAGGTGCTCCTGATAATGTTCCCGCCGGAAGAAGTGCTGATATGGTATCACATCCGTCTTTATCTCCTCTCAGTTCCCCACACACAACAGATGCTATATGCATAACTTTTGAAAATCTGTGTATACTCATGTAATCTTCAACATATACACTTCCATATTCTGCTATTCTTCCAACATCATTTCTTGCAAGGTCCACAAGCATATTGTGTTCTGAAAGTTCTTTTTCGTCTTTCATAAGTTCCTCTTCAAGAGCTTTATCTTCTTCATACGTCTTTCCCCTTGGTCTTGTTCCCGCTACCGGAAATGTAGTAAGCTTTCCATTCTGGAGTTTAATCATTGTCTCAGGTGAAGCTCCCGCAATCTGTACATCATCACTCTGGATAAAATACATATAAGGTGAAGGATTCGTTGTTCTCAACACTCTGTATGCATTCAACAGACTGTCTTTGTAATCTGCTTCAAATCTCCTTGATATAACTCCCTGAAATATATCTCCTTCCTTAATATGCTCAATCGTCTTTTCAACCATCTTACAATATTCTTCTTTTGTAAGGTTACATGTGAACTCAACATCGGATGATGCCGTTGTCTCAGGAAGCGGTGAAGGGTCGTTTATCATCTGCTTAATCTTCTGTATCTCAAGCTTTGCTGCATTGTACCCCTGAATTCCATCCTCCGGATTAACATTCACAACTATGTCTATCTTCTGTGTAAGATGGTCGTATGCGATAACTTTATCAAACAACATCAAATCATAATCATTAAAATCATTCTTCTTAAGATTAAGTTTAGGCTCTGCGTATCCAATCATTTCATATGAAAAATATCCTACAAAGCCTCCGGTAAATGGTGGCATCTTATCGATATGTGGTGTGCTGTATCCTGAAAGTAACTTTCTTAACACATCCAGCGAATCCTCTTTCTCTTCTTTAGTAATACCGCCACTCTCTATAATCACTTTATGGTCATTGCATTTTATATGCATAAGAGGCGAAAATCCGAGGAACGAATATCTTCCCCATCGTTCAGCACCTTCAACACTTTCTAACAGATAGTAATTTTTACTTATTGCGGAAAGCTTTCTAAGTAATGTAATAGGCGTAACAATATCAGCATATATTTCCTCACATATAGGAACCATATTGTATTTGCCTTTATAAGTTTCAACTTGCTTAAAATCCGGATAAATCATATTCTTCCTCCTTTTCAATTCTTTGGTATGCAGTCATACACCTCTAAAGCCCGGCTCTGAACAAAAATAAAAAAAGCTTTTGTCTCTGTATCTCTACAGGGACAAAAGCTATAAAAATCTTCTGCGGTACCACCCTAATTGGTATTATATACCCACTCTAATTACATACCATCATATGTATCCTTCTGATAACGGACAGGAATCCCGTTGGCGTCTACTTGTGCAAATGTATTACTCACACTTTCAAGCCACCCTCGCGAGGCCATTCACCATAGCTATGCTATATCCTTCACACCATCGGATACTCTCTGAAAGCAATCACTTTGACTACTTATCTCGTTCGTAGGTTTATTCGTTATTTAAAACTGTGCTAAGTATAACTCCTTGATTATTGCATGTCAAGAAAAATATTTTCTGTATATCAATATGTTAACTATCTTTCATTCATGTATGTCTCTGAACAGCTGATACCATATCTATTCTTTTACTTTCACAGGCAATATTGCCGCAGCCACAAACCTTCCCTTCTCTGTATAATAGCAGAACAGTCCCCCATATTTTTCTACAGTTCTATTTACGCTTGCTACACCTATTCCATGAATCCCCGATTCTGTTTTGGTTGTCTGGAGAACACCGTTTCTTTCAATCAGTTCACCATCATAATCATTAACAACCTTTAATATACACATCTTTCCTTTTTCATGCATAAACATTCTAAATATAACCACAGGCTTTTCCATCTTAACTGTAAGCTTCGATGCCGCCTCAAATGCATTATCAAGTAAATTTCCGACCACACACACTAAATCCATCTCACTCATCTGATTAATAACACATCCCGGTTCTACATATACATCAAAATCAATTGAATTATCATCGGCTTTATCCTTATATTCTGAAAGAATGGTATTAAGCATTTTACAACTGCTGAACTCATACATATTCCTTTTTACAAGCCTTCCTGTCATATCCTCAACTGATTTTATAATATCCGCAACCTTATTCTCTCTTGCAAGTTCTTCTATTGTTTTCAACAAATGCGTCATATTATGTACTGTCTCATTATATTCATCATTCAATTCAGTAATCTTTGTTAATCTTTCTATTTCTGCATTTTTAACAGATAATTCAAACTCTTTTCTTGTAATCTCATTCATTTTTTCTATGTGATTCTGAAACGCATAAAATAACACAATATTTCCCACTACCATAAACACAAAAAACATAGTCAGAATTATTCTCAATACCGTTTTCCCCTCGTAATCCACTCCCGAATAAAATACCATCAGCATAGTCCCCAATGTAGATACAGGAACAATCATATATATACAAAACAATCCTGTATTCATTTTGCTATGTGACTTATTTGACATCTTTTTGCATATTTGAAATATTATATAATTCAGAAACTTAACGAATATTCCCTGCCATCCGAATTCACTCACAACTGCAACCCCTGATTTTCCAATCATTGAAGCTGTTGTATTCGATATTATCATATAAAGGAACTCTGTCCCCACTATAATCACATATGCTGATATAAAATACCCTATTCTGACTCCAATACTGCTCTCGAATAAAATGGTCACAAATATCCACATCAACAACGGAAAACCAATCAGATTAACATAACTATTCTTAAGCATATTAATTCCAAAAAGTATAAAACATGTTAAAATAGCAACTATCTTAACATACTTTCTGTCAATCTTTAATTCAAAAAAATTATTAAAATAGTCATATATAAGAAATACCTCTAACATACAACATAAAAAAGTAATAATGTCATCCAGCCATACCATAATCTATCTCCCTCGTATCTTAATATTTACTTCCAACACTTTTTGTAAATGCTTCTGCAAATTCTTTTCTATATGCTCTCGATATAGCAATCTTTTCCCCCGTACAGAATATAACTTCATCCGAATCAACGCTCTCAATATTATTCATATTAACAATAAGAGTACTCTGTATTCGTATAAAACCATAACTGTAAAGTTTTTCAATAAGTTTCTCAGTTTTACTGTCAACCAGAAGCTTCACACCGGCATCCTTAACCTTGCACCCGGGACGGACAACAACTCTTCCACCCCTTTTGTCATTTTCAATATACAGAATATCATCCAGCCCAATTCTGTATCTTGAACTTCTATAATGAGCCATTATATATCGCTCACAAAATCTCCCCCTGACCTCGCACAAAACCTCCTTCATAGTCTGTACTATATCCTGCCTGTTCTGTTGTTTTAAAATATAGCGAAATGGTGTCACCTTAAATGATTCTATCGTAGGCGCTCTGACTCCCGAGCAAAATACAAGGATTGAATCAGGATACCGCTTACGAAATTCCCTTGCAGTCTCATCACCATCAATTCCTCCAAGTTGGATATCAAGTATTAATAAATCAATATGATATTCCTCTTCGAAATCCCATATCAGTTGTTCTCCCGAAATATATTCGAAAAAATTCAGCTTAAGATTATAAGTATTATTTGCATCATTTATTACATCTATAAGATATTGAATATATTCTCTGTTATCATCACATATCGCAACATTAAACAAGGTAATTTCCCTCCTTTTACAAACATCTATCCCAAAATCTCCTTCAAGCCAAATCCCCCAAGGGCACACTCGTATGAAACAAATTTATTTATTCCATCCTCACTTTGCCTTCGTGCGAATAAACCTTTTTATAACTCCCGGAATAAGTAAAATCATCTGTAACACATATACACACATAATAATAAAGGCCGTGTCTCTCCACCGGGCAACATATGCTATTCCAATTATCACCGAATGAATAATTACTATTATGATTATCGATTTTTTATATTTTCTTTTATCATCAACCGTTATTCTCTTTGCATCTGTGTCCATAGGAGTACAAGACAATATAAAACACACACATCCCCCAAAGACAATTATTATCACTTTATATGTAAACACATATATAATATATTTGCAAAGGAAAATAACAATTATCAACGAAATATTTGAATATATGGTGCATTTCCATAATTTATCAGCATGCCATCCACCGCAAAAACTTCTCAATGGAATATAATTACATAAAAACAAACATATCAAGATTAAATTGCCAGACAAAATTCCAATAATTAATGCAATTATAACATTAATAACTACTTCAAAAAGAAGTGTATATCCGTATACATAAACATTTATATCTTCCAATTTGATTGTTTTATATTCTATCTGTTTTTCCACTATTTTTTGTATAAGTTTCTCCAATTGTTTTCCCACCTAAAATTTGTAAATTTAAAATATACCATATATTTTTTTCACATTCATTCAATGTCCATTTTTTGTCGTTTTATGTCCAAATTTTGCATTTCAATACCCACATCGTTTACTTTTTTGATGCAAAGTTTTCCGTTTTGATTCACTTTCCTCAATATATCACATGTTATAACTACATT
>DEGR01000020.1 GCA_002351535.1 Lachnospira sp. UBA2821 | reverse complement strand
AGAAGTAGAACTATTCAGGCACAAGTATGTTTGAGAGCTAAAATACTATTGCAAAAAGAAGCTGGAAAGTCCGACAAATGCGTTGCTGATGGACTTTATGTTGACGTAAATACAGTTCGCCTTTGTGTAAATAAATATCTGGAAGGTGGAACTGAGATGGCATTGTTTGATAAACAACGTAAAGGTCGTCCTTCGGAAATAACCGCAGATGCGATTGCCTGGATTATTGATGTTGCCTGCCAGCGTCCATTTGATCTTGGGTATTCGCAAGAATTATGGACGATGAAAAGCCTTCATAAACACATTCAAGAGCATGCTGTTGAAGCTGGTTTCCCTCGACTTGAAACTGTTTCAAAAACAAGAATTCAGCAAATACTGAAAGAACAGGAAACCAAACCCTTTAAGATCAAATACTATTGCGAAAAACGTGATCCAGATTTTGAAACAAAGATGCATGATGTATTACTTGTATACAAACAGGTTGAACTGCAGTTTGATGAAAATGGAGATATCATAGTTCCAGAAGGAGAACCGATGATCCATACTTTATCATGCGATGAAAAACCGGGAATTCAGGCAATCAGCACCACAGGGGATGACTTGCGCCCAAAAGCTGGAAGTGGCGAAGTATGGCGTGATTATGAATATAAACGTTTAGGTACAGTTTCTCTACTCGCAGCAATTGATCTGCTAACAGGAGAGGCAATTCCTTTAGTCAGGGATTCACATAAAAGCGAAGATTTTATTGATCTTCTGAAAAAAATGGATGCCAAATATCCGGAAGGTGATATAATCCGTATTGTTTTGGATAATCACTCTATTCATAAATCAAAGAAAACACAAAATTACCTTTCCACAGTATCAGAAGGACGTTTTGAATTTGTATTTACACCAACACATGGCTCTTGGTTAAACCTAATAGAAGGGTTTTTTAGTAAGATGACCAAGCAGATGCTACGTGGTATACGAGTTGATTCCAAAGAGGAACTTGTACAGAGAATTTACAAGTATTTTGATGAAATCAATTCCGAGCCAGTAGTATATCATTGGAAGTATAAACTTGACGAAATAGAGTTGCAATAAAACAACGAGTTAAAATATGAATTATTTTATGAACGATGTAATAGTGTAATATAAAAGCCATGCCGGTGGCTTACATCTTCCGGCCATAATAACCCATGTATCCTTCTTATCTAATAACGCCTTAATAATATCTTTTACTTCATCCTGAATAACAAACTGGATATTATCTATTACAATAGTCTTTATATCACTGCTCTTTTCTAAGGACAACTTCATATACTCTTCTGTAATTGTTTCACCATCAAAATATAAATACTTTTTCCTCTTCAGATAATTCTCTATAAGTGCTGTTTTCCCATACCCTGCAACACCATATATGTATACTCTCTGATTTAACTTGTGCGCAGTGTCCATCTTAATCTTTGCTGAAGCCGGATAAATATAGCAATTATCCATTATAATGTCATTATTTTTCTTCATAAAACTTTATACTTTCCTCTTTTTTGTCAACAATACTCAAGGCATCATTGATACCTATAGTATCATTTCGACATTTTTCTCTGCAAAATGATTATAGCAAATATTTTTATAAAATTAAACTACTTAAAATAATAGTTTATACCAAAAAATGCAGGGAATTTAAAATTTTCCCTGCATCTTCACTGTTAATCCCATGATTCCTGGTATATGTCTCCTCCACCGTCATCTGCCGGCTTGTCATCGGATTTATTATCTTTTTTATCTGTCTCTTTCTGTTTATCCTGATTGTCTGAATCATCTTTTTTCTTATCTGTTTCTTTTTGCTTGTCATCTTTCTTCTTGTCATCTTTATTATCATTATTATCCTGATTATTCTGATTATCATCACCCTGATTGTTGTTATCATCAGAATTTTCTCCATTGTTATCCTGATTCTGTTCAGATGATTCCTGTGTTTCTTCCTGATTACCCGAATCAGAGCTTTCTTCCTGACTTTCACTATTGTCTTCATTATTTTGGTTATCATTATTACCTGAATCATCATTGTTATCTGAATCATCATTATTATCCGAATCGGAACTCTCATGTTTTTTACTCTTTGAAGAATCTTCGTCAGGTTCAGGAAATTCGACTTCATCCAGATTTTCATGTATCGTACTCATGAATTCCTGCCATATCTTACCCGGACTCTGTACTACATAACTGTCATCTATCTCCTGTGGAAGGTCATATCCTACCCACACTGATGTTGTATAGTATGCACTGTATCCACACAGCCATATATCTTTGTCACCATTAGTTGTTCCGGTCTTGGCAGCACATATGGCATCATCTATCTGGTACTTTGTTCCTGTTCCTCTCACCAGAACACCTTTTAATGTATCTGTCATAAGCCTTGCAGCATTTGTCTGATACACCTGCGTCTCAGGATTGGTATTTTCAACTATAACATTTCCTGATGAATCTGTAATTCTCTTAATACACGTTGGCATTCTAAATATTCCGTCATGTTCAATTGCCGCATATGCAGATGCCATCTCTTCTGTAGTAACACCATAAGTCAGCCCGCCGATAGCAGCCGCTGCAACATAGTCATCAGAACATATTTTCTTGAATCCCATCTTTTTAAGATATGATAATCCTACTTCCGGTGTCAATTCCTCAAACAGATTCCATGCAACTGTATTCTTTGATTTCTCTACAGCCTTTCTAATAGTCATCCATCCGTCATAGCTGTTAGGCGAATTAACCGGTCCGTCTTTAATCGGTGCATCTTTAACATATGTAGAAGGTGTGTAATCTCCTTCAAACGCAGGCGTATACACTGCTATAGGTTTCATGGTACTTCCCGGCTGTCTGTAACTCTGATATGCCCTGTTCAGTGTATAACCATAATTATCCTGTGACCTTCCACCAACTATTGCTACCACATATCCTGTTGTATTATCTATACATGTTGCCGCACCCTGTAACTTAAATATTCCGTCATCTGATACGTCCGTATAATCTCCGAGTCTCAGATCAATATCCGACTGAAGAAGTGCCTGCTTATTAAGGTCAATTGAAGTATATATTCTGTATCCACCCGAATAAAGCTTTTGTGAACACTCATCATACATATTCTCATACTGTTCGTCATACTGACTCTTAGATGTCTCATCCGGAAAATCATATTTGAATTCAAATCCCCGCTGTTTCATAAGCTGGATTGTTGCACAGTACTTAGCATATGTTTCTACATAATTATTAATAGAAGTCTTTGATGGGAAGAGTACGATAGTTGCAGACACAGCCTCATCATACATACTCTTATCAATATCTCCCTGCTCAAGCATCTCCTTAAGCACTCTGTTTCTACGTTTTATTGTATTCTCAAAGTTAGTAAACGGGTCATATCTTGTCGGATTATTAGGAATTGAGCATAAAAATGCTATTTCTGACAGAGACAGTTCCGTAGCGTTTTTGCTGAAATATCCCTGTGCCGCTGCCTGAATACCATAATAACCATTTGCAAAATACACATTGTTAATATAAAATTCCAGAATCTGGTCTTTAGAATATGTCTTTTCCACTTCCATGGCTACAAACATTTCTTTAACTTTTCTCTGAAGGGACACTTCAGATGATAAGAATACAAGCTTGCAAAGCTGCTGTGTTATGGTACTTCCACCCTGCGTAACCTGACCTTTATTCTTAACAAGCTCAACAAATGCCCTGAATACGGCAGAGTAATCCACACCGGAATGGTCATAAAAGCTTCTGTCCTCTGTACTTATAAATGCTCTTTTAACAAGATATGGTATTGAATCTATCGTCATGTAATACATATCTTTTTCGCCTGACAGCTTATTAATCTCACTTCCGTCATCTGCATAGAGAATGCTTGTCTCTCCAGACTTAAAAGCCTCAATTCCTCCGTCTCTTACCATCTTTACTGCTTCATTGTGATACTTAATTACAGTTCCACCATATCTTATAACACACGCAAGTATCACCAGCAATATAGCAATAAACATTCCAAGAAACATACGTCCAAGGAATCTTCTGACAGGTCCACGCTGCTGTTTTTTAACAAACTTAGCCTGTTTTTTTTCCATTTTTCTAAGAATTTTTTCGTCCTTTGATGCCATACACAATCTCCCATTCAAAAGGAATTAATCCACTTTCATAAACTGAAAATCAGATAAATCCATATCTCCACTTATCAAACCAAATTTATATCCATTATTTTTATAATACTCTATAATCTGTGGTAATGCAGCCAGTGTTTCTGATTTTGTTCCTGCATCATGTGCAAGAAGCACTACTCTTTGAACTCCGTCACTCTCTGCTGTTATCTTCTGAACTTCACTGTCTTTTGTAGCACTTGCACTTCCATCTCCGACACTTGAATTCCAGTCAACATAATTAATTCCTCTGTTTCTCATCTCTCTCGCAATATCCATAGTTATATTCTTGCCGTAAGAATTATTACTTCCACCCGGGAATCTGAATACATCACATTTAACTCCGGTGAGATTATAAATATAGTTATATATCTGGTCAAAATCTGCTATATATGCATCTACCGACTGATATATAGCATCATAATCATGTGATGCCGTGTGAATCTGAATCTTATTACCATTCTCCAGAATCTGTTTATAAATATCTTCCCTTCCTTCCTGCAATGTTACAAAAAACGTTGCATGGACACCATAGGTATTAAGAGTATCTATAAATGATGGTGTCAAATCCGATGGTCCGTCATCAAATGTCAGATAAACTACTTTATCTGTATCAAGAATCTGTTCCGTTGTAGTCTCTGTCTCAGCTTCTGTCTTTTCCTCTGTCTTTTTTTCTACATTCTTATCACTTTTACTTTTATCTTTTTTATCCTTATTCTCTGATGTATTATTATCCGACTTTGTCGTCTTAGCGGATGTATCTTTGCTGCTGTCACTTTTTGATGCAAAGTATACACCTGTAAAAACCAATGCTACAATCACTGCTATCAATACACCAAGAATTGCTTTGTTCTTTCTCATACTTACCTCATTTCCTCAGACGCTATGCGTCGGATGAACCACGAATCAGTTAATCGCAACGAATCTGCTTCCATATTGTTTAAACTGTGCCTGTGTCTCTTCAAGACCCTGTTTATATATGGTTCCTGTTGATGGTTCCATTAATACTGCGTTATACATATCATATCCTACAATTAACACACAGTTCTCATTCTCAACCATACCCATAACAGGTTCACCCTTATTAACATAATACAACACCTCGTCAAGTGTGCAACCCAGAAGTTCAAGTGCCGTAGCATTTTTCAGACTGTCATTGAGTATTGATATTGAAGATTCACCATTTTGAATTCTCTCACTTACATCTGTTATTATTCCATTTGCCTGAAGAATTGCATTAACTGACGATGCAATATTGCCACCTGCACATGCTGTTGATGACACATTGCCAAGATTAACTGACTGCTCTCTTGATTTTCTTGCCCATACATAGTTGCCGGCATCATCAAGCACAACTCCACCAACTGAATCAGCCGCTATAACCGCTGCTGCCGGATTATCACATATAGCCGATATACCACCTCTTCCATATACATAATACCTTTCATCAGATGATATGAGTTCTCGCAGACTTAATGCATTAGTATCATCAAACTTAATTACTTTTGGATATCTTATCGAAAGTTTATCAGATGTAATAACCTTTGAAGCAAAGTTAATCACAAGTTCTTTCTTCTTCAGGTCAGTATTAATTACTTTTACGGAAGCAAGTTCTTCATCATCCTCAACGTTTCCAAATATCTGATAATCAGGAGCTGTCTGAAGTCCTGAACCATCAGGTGCATATACAGCCCTCTTAAGATTAATCATATTATTGCTTACCTCGGCAGATGTAAAGTAATATCCGTCCTGCGAATATGTCTTCTGTTCCTTACCTTTCATGTCAACAATCCGCAACACCGACATAGGAACTGTTGTTATTCCATTCTTATCTGTCACAATTCCTGATTCATCTGCTATACCGTATGCAAAATCATCTTCAACAAAACCAACCACTTTAATCTTCTTGCCACTTTCAGCCTTAATACTCATTTCGTCATTTGTTTTAAGATTCATTACCTCTATTTCAGAAGTACCTGAACCTGACATGTCTTTCTCCCATGCAATCACTGTACTGTCATCATTAATCGCATAGCATCCGTCTTTGACATCTGATATAATCTGTACATATTCATTTCCGGTTAAATCAATGGAATATATACAGTCATTAAGCATAATGAACATTACATCAGAATCATTCACATACATAAGTTTTCCCATTGTTTCCTTAAGTATCTGATAGCTTCTTGTAAACGGAATAAATATTGTCTCATCAACTTCATTCGTAGTCTTATTGTATTGATATAACGTTACTCCTACTTTGCCCTCATGTTCACCTCTGTTCATATAACCATATACGAGGAATTTAACATCACCTTTTTCACTCACATCTACGATTTTTATATCATGTTCTTTGTTAACATTTCTTATATCATCATCCTGTGGTGTATTGCTGAATGCAAATATTGATGTTATCTGATTAGTCTTAACGTCCATCATCCAGAGACTCTGCTCCTTAACAAATGCAATATAATTGCCATCCTTATCACCATCATACTCAACGCTAAAGTCCTCACCTATTCCAAGGTTCACACGGCTTGATGTAACACTCTGACCCGTAGCATCAAATATCTGATTCATGGTTCTTCTGTAATCAAGAAGATATATGTTAGTGTCTGTCCATTTTAACCTGAAATATTCAGTAACATTATAATATTGTTCAGTATCATAATCATTTTTGGCTTTCACTTTATAATCAAGCTGGAAGCTTCCTATATCTCCCAAAAGTTCCTTATAAGTAACTTCAGCTCCATTCAGTTTTTCAGGTGACAGATTTCCCCATGTAAGCTGGTCAAAATTAGAATATATACTTACATTACCAAGATTTGTATTTTCCTCCGAAGAGCTTGGCTCTATATATTTTATCAGTTCCTCGGCTTTTGCTTTGTCGAAAGTTGTATTACTGAAATATTTCGCAAATTCTTCCATTGAATCATAATGTGCCTCGGATACCTGCTCAAATCTTGTGTAATAATATATTTTTTCATATCTGTCAGTGCTGATTATGAGTACAAGTATATATTCTTTATCCGGTTCTATCATATTATCGACAGTAATAGAAACATCCGTTGTATCTTTTCCTGACTGCCAGTCCTTAGCCTCGGTTCTCTCATACAGATTTGCCGCGTCTGCACTTCTCACCTCAAATGTAACACCTGTTATAAGATTGTTACAATTATTAATAGTAAAGTCTACTTTCCTGTCCGCCCCTGCCGGTGTAATAGAGTCTCTCATATACTGCGGCTCCATCTCCATCGTGTAGCCTTTCAGCATATTTATATACTCATTATTCACTTTCATACTGACCGTAGGAAGTGTAGCCTTTCCCATAGTTATAGTCTCATTGTCTGCCTTTTCAAAAGACATTGTAAAATATAATGCAAATGTGGCTATTAACACAAGAAACAACACTATTATCTTGTTAATTACTCTCTTCATTACACATTCTCCTTAAGGTATGTGATAATACAGACACCCTATATAAGTATTACTCCAATGTTTCCGCATAGCTTCTGAGTATCTCTCCGACACTCCATGCCTGTGCGTAACATCCTCTTGATATTACAGGTTCATTTCCATCAAATATTTCTGCTATCGAACCTACACATCCATCTCTTAAATGGTCTTTTAACGGTTCTACTAATCTTCTTGCATATAATTTACTCTCTTCGGAATAATCATTTATCTTCATATATGCAGTACAAAGTCCTCCGAGTGGAAATGCCCATGTAGTTCCCTGATGGTATGCTGCATCCCTGTCATGGAGTTTTCCCACATATTCTCCCTTATATTCCTTATCTTCCGGAGATAACGAACGAAGTCCATAACTTGCATACAGGTGTCTCATAACTGTATATACTATCTTCTTTTCTTTGTCCCTGTCAAGCATTGTGTATGGAAGCGACACTGCCCATATCTGATTAGGTCTTATTTTATCATCTTTTTCATTTTCATCAACCACATCATACAGACACTGCTTTTCTTCATTCCAGAATTCCCTGCAGAAGGACTCTTTAGTAACTTCCGCCATATCAGCATAATACTGTCCGTCTTCTCCGAATCTTTCGGCAAGTTTCTCCATAACCTTTAATGCATTATACCACAAAGCACTTATTTCTACAGGTTTTCCATGTCTTGGTGTAACAACCCATTCTCCCACACGGACATCCATCCATGTCACCTGGTCAAATCCACCACCCGCATGAATAAGTCCGTCCTTATCCATATATATAGAAAAATCTGTTCCGGACTTATAGCTTTCAATTATCTCTTTAAGTTTAGGATATATTTCTTTCTTTATAAATTCATAATCCTCTTCACCACCGGTTGCCTTAAGATACCGGTCAACAGAATAGAAATACCACATTGAAGCATCCACTGTATTGTACAGCGGCTCCATTCCTTCATCAGGAAACATATTAGGAACCATTCCATTCTTAACATACTGTGCAAATGTTTTAAGAATTCCCCTTGTGTCTTCGAAACGTTTTGTCACAAGAGTAAGTCCCTGAAGTGCTATCATAGTGTCTCTTCCCCAGTCCGTAAACCATGGAAGTCCTGCAAGAATTGTCTTATATCCTGTAGACTCACGCTTAACAATGAACTGGTCTGCTGCCTGCACAAGCATATCACCGAATTCATCATTAAGTCCTGCTCTGTCCTTCAATCCCTTTATTCTTTCTTTCTCACTTTTTGCCGTCTCAAATGCATCCTTAGTATATTCATCCTCTATTGAACATACCATGGATATTTTCTTATGTTCAAAAGGTTTAAGTTCCACTTCAATATCATAAGGTGTGTAATGATTATCAATAGCAGTACCGCCTGTATTAATCTCTATCTGGTACTCCATCTCCTCATCATACTTTTCATTTCTCTCTGACACATTTCCATCTGAAAAATAGAACTTTATCGTTACATCTTTACGTTTTTCAGGAATAAGCCTGATTTCATTTTCCGAAAATGATGTATTGAATCTGAGATTGCTTTTCTCACTCTTGTCACCATGGTCCCTGAAATTAAACAACGGTTTAAAAATCATTTTAGCCGGTTCAGAACCATTTTCAATATCATAACCTATCGTAATAGTGTTCTTCTCCCTCTCAAATGCAAGCGTCTTAGTGCAGAACATTTCCTCTGCCTGATATATATAATGCGGAAGTTCATCATATATAAATCTCTGCAGATGTTTCTGTCCTTCCTCTAAATATGCCGGTCTCTGATTTGCCGCAAAACTGTATTCACGCAGATGTTTCTTATCCTCCTGATTACCAAATACAACCTTTTCATCAATCTTGGCAAGCACCATATATCTCTCAACCGGTGCATGAATGCTTGCAATAAGCATTGCATGGTGCTTTCTTGCATTAGCTCCTATAATAGAACTTCCGCAGTATCCACCGATTCCATTCGTAATAACCCATTCTCTTTCAAGACCCTGTTTAAAGTTTTTCCAATAACCTTTTCCAAATTCCATACATTCCTCTTTTCTAAGCGGTTCGTGTTACTCTATGTTTCCGCTCTTAAATAAATAATTATCTGTCTCTATATATGCCGACCTTACTTTTTTACCGTTATAAACTCTGTAAGCCCTCACTTTATATCGTATATTCCTGCTAATATCTGCTCCCGCATCTACAATCTTTCTTAACTTATTTGTAGTTCCTATCTTCTTATATGCTGCACCGTCAGTACTTCTATATATTTCAAATCCCTGTGCTCCTGCAGTTTTAGCCCAGCTCACCGTAACCGTTCCGTCCTCATTCAAGACTGCCCCGGCACTCTGCGGCATATCCATCTTTGTAGCTATGGATGCTATTTTGCTATATACAGAATATGTATATCCGTCTTTAGCTTTCTTAAAAGATTTCATGACAAACTGTGCATTTTCACCACAATTTACTATAGTTGTGTAGTTATCAACAGCCGCAGAATTAATCTTCTTAATTCTCTGATATTTGCCTGTAGCATTATTCATCTTATATATCATGTATCCACTACAGTCATTCGTCACATTCCATCTTAGATTAACTTTATTGTAGGCCGTCTGCGTAACTCCGGTAAACTCTATATTATCTAACTTTTCCACTGTCTCGAGCATAAATGTTGACGTTGAATATCTGCTCTGCGAATTCATCCGTATCTTGTTACCCGAATATGTGTTATCACCTTTAAGCGTCATTACATATGTCGATAATGCTGATTTTATTACATATTTTCCATTATCTCCATATATTCTCCACATCTGGCTGTTGGTATCTTTCGGTGTCATAAGCTTAACATGCATCCCCGCGTTATCTTTTGATTTATACACACCAAGCCTTTTGTTATTTTTAATATTCGTTATAGTATAATATCCATTTGTCTTTTTTGTGAATTTCCAGAGCTGTCCTTCATACCCTGTATATTTTGCAACACATGCATAATTCTGTGTACTGTCAAACGTTACAAATTTTCCTGATTTTTCATTCTTTATATATGAATAAAATTCTGTAGGAAGTGCTGGAATTCCAAGTTCAACCAAATCAGCTATTTCACCTGAACTGTTACCCGCCGCATCATACGCATATATGTGTGTATTATATACACCATATTCATTGCCATGCTCTATTCTTCTGACCTTAAATGTATAGGTACTGCCGCTTACACTTCCGGCATATATAGCATTGGTACTCCAATCTTTTTTCAAATCATCCTGTCCGTCATTAGTAGTCCATGTTGGGAACTGCACCCTTACAACACCTCTGTTATCCGTAACGGTACAACTGACTGTGTATCCATTTATATTCACATCCGTAACTTTGATGTTACTTATAACCGGAGGTGTCGTATCAGGTGTGACATTCTCTATGCTTCCCCAGTCATAACATGCAAATATCGTCAGAAACCATCCTGTTTTTCCTTCATAAGTTGTCTTTGCCCATATATTTCCCGATGCATCTTTTTTCTTTTCAACTACCTTAACTATCTTTCCGTAAGGCATTGTTTTAAGAAGTGTTGATGATGTAGAACGTGATTTTCTAAGATGTACCCCGCCCGACGACATCATCTGCCACACTTCATGGTCTTTTGGGGGAACATTTACTGATTCAGATGCAGGCGCAACATCCTTTCCATTAATTACAAGTCTGTAAAAATATGAACCTGATGTATCAAGCGTCCTGTTGATTCTACAGTATGTTTTTCCTCCCATACTCCATTTCCAGTTCTGTTCAATAAGAGTGGCTGTCGTCCCGCTCACACTCTTAACTATACCCACATGTCCTCTGGACTTATTCTGCATAATATCTCCGGGCTGTGGAGTAGCAACCTGCCTCAAAGATACATTTGCCGTATCACTTGATACAACCGGCGGTCCGTCATATGTATTAATACTATATACATTAACACCGTAAAGTGCCGCATAGAACTTTTTGACATACCCGGCACAACTATACACCCCGGTATCACTCGGAACTAACACATATTCTGCTTTCACACCGCAAAACGAATCAACAAATTGATTATTCTGGGTAATCTGTATCATTTCATTTGCCGCTTTTGCCGTATTTGATGTCAATATAAACACAAAAAGCACTGTGACAAAAAATGTCACAATGCGCATATATTTTAATGTTGTATTTTGTATATTAGTATTACTTTTTATCATATAAATCCTCATTTCTGAGCAATTATGCCGTAAAGATACAGACAAATTATAGTTATATTACTGCTTATATTACTGTATAAACGAATTTATTTCATCAAGTATCTCCACCGCAACATCTTCTTTGGACATTACCGGCAGTTCCTTCACACCATCTTTGGTTATTATTGTCACTACATTTGTATCCACGCCAAATCCGGCTCCTTGAACTTTAAGATTGTTGGCAACTATCATCTGTATATTCTTCTTATCAAGCTTCTTTTTCGAATTCTCAAGCATATTTTCTGTTTCCATCGAAAATCCACACAGGAACTGTCCTTCTCTTCTGTTCCGTCCAAGATGTTCAAGTATATCCTTAGTTCTGACAAGTGGAATACTGCTGTCTCCACCCATTTTCTTAATCTTTTCTGTCGCTACTTCTGCCGGTGTATAATCCGCAACTGCTGCCGCTTTAATAATAATATCCATCTCATATGCATTTTCCGTAACCGCATTATACATATCCTCGGCACTTACAACATCTATTACACTTACAAATCTGGGCTTTTCTATCGAAGTCGGACCTGATACAAGTGTAACGTCGGCACCTCTTAATGAAGCTATATTAGCAATGGCATATCCCATTTTACCCGTTGAATGATTAGTTATATATCTGACAGGGTCTATTGCCTCTCTTGTAGCTCCGGCCGTAACCATAACCTTAAGTCCCTGCATATCCTTCTCAAAACGTATCTCTTTAAGAATATAATCTAACAGTGTCTGTTCAGAAGGCATTTTACCCGCACCGACATCCATACATGCAAGAAGTCCTGTATCAGGTTCAATTATCTCATATCCATAATTCTTAAGTTTATCAAGATTATCCTGCACAATTGGATTTTCAAACATATTTGTATTCATTGCCGGAGATATTATTTTCTTACATTTACACGCCATAACAGTTGTTGTAAGCATATCATCCGCAATTCCATTCGCTATCTTACCTATAACATTAGCTGAAGCCGGAGCTACGAGTACAACATCTGCCTTTTTCGCCAGTGAAACATGTTCAATATTATAGTTAAAATTTCTGTCAAATGTATCTATAAGTGTCTTATGACTTGTGAGTGTCTCAAACGTTATCGGATTAATAAAATTCGTAGCATTCTTAGTCATAATTACATGAACATCACAATGAAGTTTGACAAGCATACTCGTAAGATTTGCTATCTTGTAAGCTGCAATACTTCCGGTAACACCGAGTACGACTGTTTTTCCTTTTAGCATAGATTTAACTCCCCATGTTTTTCATAAGTTGCAAGTCTTTTAACTTTATTATCCTCGTCAACAAATACTACCTTAGGTTTATGACTCTTCGCTTCTTCAGGTGTTATATCACAATATGCCATAATTATTATATGGTCTCCAACCTGAACCTGTCTTGCAGCCGCACCATTTAAACATATCATTCCCGAACCGGCTTCTCCGGCTATCGTATACGTCTCGAATCTCGTTCCGCTTTCAACATCTGCTATCTGTACTTTTTCATATTCAAGAATTCCTGCTGCTTCCATAAGCCCAGTATCAATAGTTATACTTCCGACATAATTAAGTTCTGCCTGTGTAACAACAGCACGATGAATCTTTCCCTTAAGCATGTTAATTGTCATATTTTAGTTCCTTCCTTCCACGATAAAATTATCTATGAGTCGTGTTTTTCCAATATATACGGCAATAGCAGTAAGAATGTCACCTTCTGTACTGTCAACCGCTTCGAGATTATTCCAGTCAACTATCTCTACATAATCAATTTTTGCAAGTGGTTCTTTCTCTATTATATCTGTTATTATAGCTTTAACTTTAGCTGCATCCTTCTCGCCTGACATTACAGCCTCTTTGCCTTTTGTAAGAGCCTTGTTAAGAACAGTCGCTGCCTTACGTTCGTCAGCATTAAGATATGTGTTCCTTGAACTCTTTGCAAGTCCGTCATCTTCTCTTATAATAGGGCATCCCACTATCTCAAGACCAAAGTTAAGGTCTCTTACCATATGCTTAATAACCGCAAGCTGCTGCGCATCTTTCTGTCCAAAATATGCCTTATCAGGACATACTATATTAAATAATTTTGATACTACTGTACATACACCTCTGAAATGTATAGGACGTGTTTTTCCGCAAAGTCCCTTTGTAAGTGTATCCATATCAACAAATGTTGAATATCCGTCAAGATACATATCGGATGGTTCAGGATGGAATATCAAAGATGCTCCTGCTGCCTCACAAAGTGCAGCATCCTTTTCCATGTCCCTTGGATAGCTTTCAAAATCCTCATTTGGTCCAAACTGTGTAGGGTTAACAAATACACTTACAACTACTCTGTCATTTTCTTCCACAGCCTTATCTATAAGACTTTTATGTCCCTCATGCAAAAATCCCATAGTTGGTACAAGACCTACTGTAAGACCTTCTTTTCTCCATGCCTTAACCTGTTCTCTTACCTGTTCAACAGTATTTACTATATTAATCATGTCTCTTTCCTTTCATCCTTGACTACATTCAGAATATCATTTGGTATTATTATCTTACCACCGTTCATTGCCTCTTAATATTAATATAACTTCTAATAACTTCTATATATCTTCTTAGTATAACTTCTCAATTACATCATCATCTATCTTATACTCATGCTCCTTTGCAGGAAAACTTCCGTCAGCCACTTCTTTAATATAGTTAGAAAATGCTTCTTTCATAACTTCTCCTACATTGGCATATTTCTTGACAAACTTAGGTGTAAAGTCTGAGAACATTCCGAGTAAATCCTGATATACGAGAACCTGTCCGTCGCATCCGTTTCCTGCTCCTATTCCTATAGTAGGGATACCGACTTCTTTAGTAACCAGATCTGCAAGCTTCTTTGGCACGCACTCTAATACTACTGCAAATGCACCGGCCTCTTCTACTGCCTTTGCATCTTCTATTAACTTCTTTGCTGCAGCCTCTGTCTTACCCTGTACCTTATGTCCGCCAAACGCATTGATAGACTGCGGTGTGAGTCCAAGATGTGCACATACAGGTATTCCGGCATTTACTATTGCTTTTATCTGTGGACATACTTCTTTTCCACCCTCAAGTTTAACCGCATTACCACGTCCTTCTTTCATAAGACGTCCTGCATTCACAACTGCATCATATACTGATGTCTGATAAGACATGAACGGCATATCTATAACAACGAGTGCATTTTTGGCACCTCTCGATACCGCTGCACCGTGATGTATCATATCTTCCATAGTTACGGATAACGTATCCTCATAACCGAGCATTACATTTCCGAGTGAATCACCTACAAGAATACTGTTTACTCCGGCCTCATCCATAAGCTTTGCAGTGGAGTAATCATATGCTGTAAGCATTGTTAATTTCTCGCCCTTTTTCTTAGCTTCCTTAAATGTTAAAACTGTGTTTTTCATGTTCGTCATATTCCTTTCTTTCTCACCTACGTCTGCATGTCAATCATCCTCAAGCAGATGTGACATATCTTCGTAATCTCTTTCCGGATTTTTCTCTTCAGATATATGAATAAGTCTTCTGGCAAGTAATCTATACACTTCCCTGTCATCACCTTCCAATGAATCAAGATGTTTTTTCACAGTTCCCGTATCATTTCTTTCTACCGGTCCGGTAAGGGCATTTACCGCACCATTTTTCAACATTGAGTCCACATTATTTCTAATAAGTGGTGTAACAAGTCCTACTGCATCCTCTTCGCTGAATCCACATTTCATAAGCTGTTCAATTCCAAGATTGTACAATGCTATGAACTGATTGCTTACTATAGATGCCGCACAATGATACAATGCTTTCTTATCAGAAGATATTTCACTTACACTATTGCCAATACCTTCGAACAATCCCTGTACTGCATTTACCGCTTCTTTCTGACCTTCAATGGTCATATACGCCTCATTCAATTGTCTGTAAGATGAAAATCTGTCGCTGAACGCTAACATCGGATGAATAGAACAACCATAAGCTCCGGTCTCTTCTATTCCTGAAAATACAACGGATGATAATGAACCACTAAAATGGCATATTATTTTGTTCTGAATTGATAATTTTGCAATGCAATCCCAAATACCTGCTATACATCCGTCAGGTGTTGTAATAAAAAGGGTATCGCTTGCCTTTACCAGGTCTTCCACACCGGCAAACACTGCAGTCTGTGTAAACTCTGCAGCTTCTTTCGCACTTTGTAATGTTTTGCTGAAATATCCTGTAACAGTAATGCCGGCTTCGCTTAAATACTTTCCTATAGAACAGCCAACCTTTCCTGCCCCGATTATTCCTATCTGCATGGCAGCACCTCCATTCAACTATCATATACTATGATGCCTTCACATTGCTTCGCAATTCTGCTCACGCAATACTACAAACATGAGGAATCCGTTGATTTGCTATGCAAATCACTGCTTCCTCATGTTTGGCGGGTCCCAAGTTCAAAAGCCTTATCATGCAAGCATGAACGGCTTTTTGACCTTTTGACCCTGGCATCATGCTATATAATTATGATAGCACATGTACATATATGGTGTGCATTATCATCTGATGCCGTTTCTTTCGAATACCGCTCATGTGACAGATTAGCACATATCAATGCATTTTGCAACACTGGTACAACAAATATTGAATCTGCTGGATTTTTAATTAGAATGGCAGACCCGAATTGCAAACTTAGAATTGTCTGCGAACATATAACTAATCATTGACTTAGTATCAATATATGTATATAATATCATTAATATTAGTAACGATTACTATTATATATTTTTCAATAAAAGCAAAGAAACGAGGATGCATATGAAAACAATAAAACACAGCCGTCAAAGAGATGCTATTTACAACTTTTTATGCACAAGAAAAGACCATCCAACCGCCGATATTGTATATAATAATATTCTCCCCGAATTTCCTAATATAAGCCTCGGTACAGTATACCGCAATCTATCTTTATTAACGGAATTAGGGCAGATTCAGAAGATTTCATGCGGTGACAACAGTGAGCACTTCGATGCTGACATCTCTTCGCATAACCATTTCTATTGCAGAAAGTGCAAAGCTGTAATAGACCTCCCTATGGAAAACATTGATTTTATAGAAACTCTTGCCTCCAATTCGTTCGGTGGAAAAATTGAATCGCACAAAACTTATTTTGTAGGTATTTGTGAAAACTGCCTAAATGAAAATATGTAAATATAACTTTTTTAAAAATAATAAACATTTTTGTTGACAAATGTTTATCAATATGATAAAACATAATAGTAATGATTATCGTTTTTGAAATTTTTCAAAATACAAAGCATATTAAAATACATTTGTATTAACAAAACGATAATTTAAATAAAACAGGTAATAATAACAATCAATAATATTTTTAATGAAAGGAAGATAAGATTATGGCAAAATGGGTATGTTCAGTATGTGGTTATGTTTATGAAGGAGATGCAGCACCTGAGAAATGTCCTCAGTGTGGCGTTCCTGCAAGTAAATTCAACAAAGTTGAAGATGGTAAATTAGAGTGGGCTGCAGAGCACGTTGTAGGAGTTGCACAGGGTGTAGACGAAGAAATCATTCAGGGACTTCGTGATAACTTCAATGGTGAGTGCTCAGAAGTAGGTATGTATCTTGCAATGGCAAGAGTTGCTCATAGAGAAGGATATCCTGAAATCGGACTTTATTGGGAAAAGGCTGCTTACGAAGAAGCTGAGCACGCTGCTAAATTCGCAGAACTTCTCGGAGAAGTTGTATCTGACAGCACAAAGAAAAACCTCGAGATGAGAGTTGAAGCTGAGTGTGGTGCAACAGCAGGTAAGATGGCACTCGCAAAGAAAGCAAAAGAACTTAATCTCGATGCAATTCATGATACAGTTCATGAGATGGCTAGGGATGAGGCTAGACATGGTAAAGCATTTGCAGGTCTCTTAAAGAGATACTTTGGCTAAGCTACAAGCCAAGCAATACCACAAAAAACCGGGTCAGGGTGAGCTTGCTCACTTCTGACCCGTTTTTTTGTGGTATTATTCGGCGACAGCCGTTCATGAGGAATGAGTTTACGAATTCCGAATGGCTTGGCTTCTGTCGTATACAGCTTGCTCACTTTTGACCCGGTTTTTTGTGGTATTATTCGGCGACAGCCGTTCATGAGGAATGAGTTTACGAATTCCGAATGGCTTGGCTTCTATATCAATACATTTATCTTCTCCTCTATCTCCTTCCGTAGCATATATAATTTTTTCAACGTTTGTTTGTTTATTATCTTCTCCATAGCTTTACAATCCGGAAGTTCATCATCTCCAACCGGCAAAGCAATTTCTGTCCGTTTTATATTATCTGAATTATATTTTGCAGAATAATCAAAAATACCCTTTTTTGAATTTCTTATGGCAGCTACAATATATTGTGCAATACTTTTATTAAAATACTTAAACATCGTATCATATGGCTTAAGTATTTGTACATGTGAAAATCCTATAAACGTCTTCTCCTGATAGAATACTGAATTATCATCTGTAGTATCACTTATAGTTATCGTATTACCCGGATTCAATGCCTCCATTTTGCTATAACCTTTAATACCATTATTATAAGAAATATTTGACACAAATGGTACATCACCTACTTTTTTACACAACATTTTTTCAGTATATCCTTTATAAGCCTTTGATGGTTGAACATCAAATAATGCTCCTACCGGGAATAGTTTTGTTTTTAAATTTCTGTTTTCATTGTTACAATTCCCACCTTCAATTTCAACACTGTTATTCAAAAAACTACATATTTCTCTAGATAAATACGAGCATATTTCCTCATCAAAATCCTGTTTTTTTGGAACTGCATCAAACTGTTTATGATTTTCATAATTCCAATCAGAACCTGATTCAGAAATAGTATCACGAATCACATCAATTCCTTCATAGCTTTTTCCATTAATATATGCTTTTATAACATCCGAATATAATCGATGTACATCATCAATCTCACTTACCGTTCTTTTAGTTCTTCTGTATCCATCTTTTCTAAAATCAACAAATGTAACATCTTTCTCAAAATCATGTGGTATGCCGGCTTTAAATATATAAATACTCGTTTGAACTTTTGCATTTGGAATAAACAAATCCCCAGGCATCTTTATGCTTCCTAACATTGTGTGCTTTTTTAATATTTTTTTCGCAGTATTAATACCTTTTCCGCTTCCCGCACTATCCTGTATAATTACAGCTCCTAAACCACCTTTCTCTAATGAATCTAATCCCACCTCAAAAAATGGCAATCCGTTCTCCTGATAAGTAAAATCAGGATTTATTAATAATCTGTCATATTTCTTTGATAATACCTCTTTTTCTTTAAACGCATCTGCTCTAACAATAGAAGAAGACCCATCACCTCTCATTATCATATTTGCTGCCGCCAGAACATACATCTTACTATCTACTTCTATTCCATGCAGCTGATTCTTTTTTATAAGCCATTTTATAATTTGTCTTTCATCCAAATTCTCATCTAAATTCAGCTTTTTCTTTAACTCTTTAGTCGCATCTTTCTCATAGAAATCCGGGAGTTCTCTTCTCGCATAATCCTCTAATTCTTTTTTCAAATCACTTATTGATGCCTCATCACATTCTTTTAACATTTTATCCATAGCTGCAACCAAAAAGCCACCGCTTCCCGTACATATGTCAAGCACTTGATTATGACGGTTAATTTCTATTAATTCAACCATCAACTTTGTAACATACGGTGGAGTCAAAACTTTTCCATTTTCACTTGCATTATGTACCGTATATTTTAAAAATTCGCTAAATAATTCACCTAACGAATCAATGTGTGTATTATTAGCCAGCTGATACACATTTTTATAGATAAATGTAAAAATGTGTTTTGTTGAACTCTCACCTAACTCTTCTTTATATTTATCACGATCCTCATCGGATTTTACAATTCCATATTCCTGTAACATCAATTTTTGTTTATCCGTAGGTATTTTTCTAAATTTTAAATACTGTTCTATTTCATTAAATATCTTAATACCATCACGCATATTTTCAAAATCATCGTCCGTTGTTCCTCCTGTAAGCTTTTCAGGAACAAGTCTTTTTCTTTGCATTGACAGCAATAAACCACTAACATATATTGCTCTATCCGTTGGTGCAATATGTGCAGTATTCATTATCTCATTTAACTCTTTCGCTGACTTTTTTAATGACTTATATTTGCCAGACAGTATTTCATTTTTTTCATCATCTGTCAATTCAGCCTTTTTAAATAATGCATCAACATCATTTAAAAATTCCAAATCATTTCCTTCATAAATTTTCTTTGGCATATCAAATTCATTATAAACATAATATGCCATTACCTGAATATCCAATGATTCCTTTCCTTCACCTTCTCCGGCAACTCCTACTGCAATAACACTCTTATATCCGCTTCTAATCAACTCCCTCGCATAATGAACAGCACCATTTACTGCAAAATTCTTTATTGCCGTTAAACTATCATTAATCGTTCCATCTCCATTTAATGCTATCAGTTTTTCTATTGTCCACTTATCCTCTATCAGTATAGCATTCCCATTCTCTAGTCCCTTTACATTATGGTCTGGAATACCTCCATTACTTTTTCCACTCTTGCTAGCCTTTTCCAGTGCTTCGCTAAGTCTTTTATCTATATCGTTTTCATAACCATATTGTACATTTAACTCTTCCAAACGACGATTAACCCATGGATGCAATATCGATTTTTCCATAGACTTCTTTTCTTTCTTCATTACAACACCTCTCCCTAATCCATTCATAGGAACCTATGTTCTTATAATATCATATTTATTTTTTTTTACAATATGGCATATTTCATAAATTTATTATTCATTTTAATACTATAATACACAATATACTCTTCCCCCTTGAACCCCTCATCACTTTGTGCTATATTAGCCTATAACAAAATACATTATGCAGAACATGCATATTTTCCAGTGCAAAGAGGCACAGTGGTATCATAACCATTGTGTCTCTTTGTTATATTTTCACTAAGAAATGGGGATTAGTATGAATCTATTTGATATTATAGGACCTGTTATGGTCGGTCCGTCAAGCTCCCACACTGCCGGAGCTGTTAAAATAGGCTATGTTACAAGAAAATTATTAGGTGAGCCAATAGCATCAGTAAAAATTCTGCTTCATGGTTCATTCGCTGCAACAGGAAAAGGACATGGAACACATTTTGCAATTGTAGCCGGACTATTAGGAATGCTGCCGGATGATGTGCGTATCCCCAAAAGTCTTGATATAGCAAAGGAATCCAACATGAATATAGAATTCGGAAATATTGAATTAGAAGACCGCCATCCCAACTCAGTACAGCTTGTTCTTGAAGGTGTCAATGGCAGAAAACTTACTGTTATCGGAGAATCGATAGGTGGTTCTTTGATTAATATTGCAAATGTTGATGGTCTTGAAGCCAACTTTTCAGGCGAGCACCCGACGCTTATTGTCCATAACCTTGACCAGCCGGGACATGTTGCGGAAGTAACAAGTATGCTTGCACACAAATCTATCAATATAGCTTCCATGCAGCTATATCGGGCAAAACGTGGCGGAAATGCCGTAATGGTCATTGAATGCGACCAGGAAGTTCCTATAGAATCAATCAAATGGCTCGAACATCTCGAAGGTGTTGAAAAAGTAACTTACTATAGTCTTTTATAAAATATTGACTGTCTCTGAACTGTTGCTATCTATTACTAATTATTTCTAATTATTGCTAAAAATGAAAATTAGTGTAAAAAATCGCTAAGAAATGAGGATTATTATGAGTTTTGCGAAATTAACAGAAATTATAGAAATATCAGATTCCCGTAACATTCCTTTCTGGAAAGTTATATTAGAGGAAGACATGCACGAACGTAATGTATCAGAAGAAGAATCATTTTCACATATGCGTTATATGCTGGAAGCTATGACCGAAGCCGATAAATCATATAATCCTGCCCTCAGGTCCGTAAGCGGTCTTGCAGGCGGTGACGGGGCAATTCTTGAACAATTCCGAAAAAATAAAAACCGTCTTGTAGGAGACTTCATGGTCAAAGTTATGGAAAAAGCAGTTAAGATGGGTGAATCAAATGCATGCATGAGACGAATTGTTGCAATGCCAACCGCCGGTTCATGTGGTGTTATCCCTGCAGTGTTATTAACTTATAAAGAACATAAAAATGTAGCTGACGAGCGTATTATAGAAGCTCTATATGTAGTCGGGGGTATAGGTGAAGTCATAGCCACAAGTGCATGCATATCAGGTGCTGAAGGTGGCTGCCAGGCAGAAATAGGTTCGGCAAGCGCCATGGCTGCCGGTGCGGTTGCATATCTCGAAGGTGGAACTAATGAAGATATAATACATGCAGCTGCATTTGCCCTTAAAAATATGCTTGGTCTTACATGTGACCCCGTTGCCGGACTCGTAGAAGTTCCATGCATAAAAAGAAATATATCCGGTGCAGTTAATGCTGTTATATCTTCACAGCTTGCACTTGCCGGTGTCAGAAGTGCAATAGAACCCGATGAAGTAATTGCTGCAATGAAAAGAATCGGCAGGCTCATCCCCGCCTGCTTAAGAGAAACAGGAGAGGAAGGGCTTGCCGTTTCAGAAACCGCCAGACACGTTGAAGCCGTTCTGAACGATAAACACTAATTTTCTTTAAGTTTTTCGAATACATCGAGCGGAACAGGTTTGGAAAAATAAAATCCCTGAAGAACATCGCAGCCTCTTTCACACAGAAAATCTGCAACATCCCTTGTCTCTACTCCCTCAGCTACAACCTCCAGTCCAAGGTCATTCGCCATAGATATCACATAAGAAACTATAGTTCTTCCATTATCATTCTCAAGACATTCATCAAGGAAAAATCTGTCCATTTTAAGAACGTCAAACGGTGTATCTTTAAGCATATTAAGAGAAGAATATCCTGAGCCAAAATCATCCATCATAAGAACAAATCCTGCCTCTTTCATACGCTTAGCATACTCGAGCGTCTCTTCACTTTCACATGTCTCAGTAATCTCAACCTGAAAATATTCTATAGGTATCTGATATTTGCCGACAAGTTCCTTAAGATACGCAGCAACATCAACTTTCTTAAGATAAGACCTCGACACATTTACTGACACCGGAACCGGCTGTTTGCCTGAATCAATCCAGCTTCTGATAATACTACATACGCATTCCCACATATAACAGTCCAGCTTAAATATAAATCCATTTTTCTCAAAAACCGGAATAAATTCCGAAGGCGGCTTAATCCTTCCACCCTTGTCAATCCAACGTACAAGTGCCTCTGCACCGACAATCTCTGCATGTTTTTTATCATAACTGTATTTAGGCTGAAGGAATACATGAAACTCACCATTCTTAAGTGCCTCATATTCTGCTTCCTCAATAGCCCCCGCAGTTTTAACATTCTCCATAAGTGGCTCTTCATAAAATGTTATCCTGGCAATAACAGACTTTTTGCTTTTAACTCTTGCAAGCCCTGCCGCATCTCCACTCTTACGATAATTATCATTTATACCATCAACCACATTTACGCCATATGCCATTGTAAAAGGAATATTTTTCCACATACACAGCTTCTTATCAATCATATTAATAAAATCTTCAATCTCTTCTTTTGTATTATAATATGTAACAATCTGAAATATATCCGCTGTAAGTCTGCAGTGAAGATGATTATCATCACACATAATATTAAGCGTCTCAGCTATATACTGCAATATGCAATCACCGGATTCACTCCCATACTTCTCATTAATATATTTAAAATTGCATATATCAAACTGAATATATGCATACTTTCTATCCGGATTGGCATTCTGAAATGCTGCTATCCTGTTAATAAAAATGGATGGATTCTTATCATTGCTGAACGCACGCACAATCTCCATAATCTCACATTCACTTTTTCTAAGTATCCTTAACGTTCCAACATAAGCTACAATAAGTCCATCATCATTCCTGTCCAGATAACACAGAATAGAAACTTCTTTACTATTTCCATCCCTGAGCGTCATATTGACGTTCACGCTTATTTCATTCATATTTATATCTTCTTTAGTTCCCTGAATAATACGGCTATACATATTGATAAGCTTATCTATATCATTTTCATCAACACATCCGTCTGTAGTCAGTTCCTTTAATATATCACAATTATCATGTACCAGATGTTCAGGCATAATAACATTATCTTCAGCTATATACACATCATCTTCGAAATCAGCAAAAAACCTGAACATGTCACAGTGCTTCTTACGGATTTGAATAATTTTCTTTTTTATAGTATCATCCATATTCTTTCACCTCTTTTACCCATACAGTCACGAACATTCATCTATGTAAAATGATACTATATTTTCAGCCAAATTTCCACATAAATATATAATTAATTCTGCTCAGGAATAATAACTTTTGCAATAACCTCATTACCCTTTTTCTCTATGACAAATTCACCATTATATTTATCAAGAATACTTCTTACACTTTTAATTCCTATACCATGAAATGTCCTATTGCTTTTTGACGTTTCCGATACATCAAAAAAATCTCCTGTATACTTATTAACTATTCTGATAATAACAAATGTTTTCTCTCTTCGCATAGTAAAGTCAATATATGGATTATCCTCACATATACTTGCCTCAATTGCATTATCTATAAGATTGCCAAGAATATTTGCCATATCCATATCACATATTCCAGTTTTCCCCGAAATAGCAGCATTGACAACAAATGTAATACCTTTTTCCTCCGCAAAACTTTGCTTTGTATTCACAATCGTATCAACAACCGAATTTCCCGTCCTAATATAAAACATTTTTTTAGAAACCAATTCATTTTCACAATCCAGATATTTTCTTATTGCTTCAATATTCCCATCGCTCGCAAGCTGCCTTAATGCTATAATATTATTCTTGTAATCATGTATACTTCTCTGCCACAATCCAAACGCCTGCCCCGTTTCGTCCAATGCTTTCTGTAACATACGATTCTTCATTTCGATTAACCTGACTTCCTGTTGATACTCATATCCCTCACTTGTCCTAATAACAAAATAAAACATTAACAATTCCATTAATATAGACACTATAAAAAAAATAACGTATCTGTTCAGAACCCCGT
>DEGR01000028.1 GCA_002351535.1 Lachnospira sp. UBA2821 | reverse complement strand
TCGAGGTTCTGAATAGTTACAATAATATTTAAATAAAAAGAATGCGTCGGCCTATCATATGATTGGCTGACGCATTCTTTTTAAATAAAAGATTTGTATTTTTTATTTCAGGTATTCTACAATTTTTGTAAAGTTCATTCCATGTGAAGCCTTTACAAGAATATTATCACCCTTTTTTAAATAGTCAGAAGCTGTATTAATAAAATCTTCAATTTTATCATAATGAATTACATTATCAGATGATACACCATCTTCAATAGCTTTATCACATATATATCTGCTCAATCTGCCGATACAGATAATCAGGTTAATATTTTTCCCTGCTATATATTCTCCGACAGACTCATGAAGTTCTATCTCGTTATCTCCAAGTTCGAACATATCTCCTAATATAGCTACTTTTCTCCCTTTGGCATATGTAAGAACATCTATTGCGGCCTTTAATGATACAGGATTAGCATTATAACAGTCATCTATTATCGTATATCTGTCTGTTTCAATTACATTAATTCTACCATTTACCGCTCTTACTTTCTCAATACCATGTTTTATTTCATCAGGTGTCATACCGAATTCACGTCCGACTGCCGCCGCAGCCAAAGCATTATGAACCATATGTGCACCCGGAACTTTAATATATACATCTGTTGATAAACCATCGTATTTCATTGTAAAAAATGAGCCTTTTAGCCCAAGTGCTGCAATATCAGTTCCTTTTATGTCAAAATCTCCATTTATCCCGTAGAATATAGGTTTAATACCTTTATACTCCTTAACTGTTATAAGTTTGTCATCGTCTCCATTAAGTATTATTTTACCATCCGGTGGCAGAAAATCGAACACTTCCGTTTTGGCTTTCAATACTCCGTCACGATTAACAAGGTTCTCTAAATGACAAACTCCGATATTGGTTATCACACACATATCAGGTGTTGCTATTGATGCAAGTTTTGTCATATCACCAAAGTGGCTTATACCCATTTCTAATATTGCTATTTGATGTTCCTCACGCAATCTGAAAATTGTAAGCGGAAGACCAATCTCATTATTAAAATTCCCTTCTGTTTTTAAAACATTATATTTTTCTTCCAAAACAGAACTTATCATTTCTTTTGTACTCGTTTTTCCGACACTTCCGGTTATTCCTACAACAGGAATTCCCATAACTTTTCTGTAATAAGCAGCAATATCCATTATTGCCTGAAGTGTTGATTTTACCAAAATATAAGGGACATTTGTGTCAAGCCTTTTCTCACTTATAGCACACATTGCTCCTCCCTCGTTAATAACATTTTCAATAAAATCATGTCCATCTACTCTTGCACCTTTTATGGCGATAAACAGACAGCCTTTTGTTACTTTACGACTATCTATTACAACGTCAGTAACTTCTATATTGTTTTTTTTCTCATCATTGCAGTTAAATAAAACCCCTTCGCAGGCTTCTCTAATGTTTTTAATCGTTAAATTTTTCATAAATGGTCTCCAATCCAGATTTATAAATTTATATGATTCATTGCTTTTTCAAGCTGTTTATTCATTTCGATTTCAAATAAAATATGTTCTTCTTCGGATAAAACATATTTATTACCGGTAATAGCTTTCATAACATCAGCGGCTTTTTTTAACTCTTCAGCATCTGTATAGACATCTGCCACATTAAAACCCATATCGCCACTTTGTCTTATTCCAAAGAAATCACCCGGTCCCCTTAATTTCATATCTTCCGAAGCAATAAAAAATCCGTCATTTGATTTATTAAGAATATTAAGTCTTTCATTATTCTTAGCATCTTTTGAAGTATTAACAAATATACAGTATGACTGTGCATCTCCTCTTCCAACTCTTCCTCTTAACTGATGAAGTCCTGCCAGTCCGAATCGTTGTGCATCTTCTACAAGCATAACTGTAGCATTTGGAACATTTATTCCTACTTCTATTACAGTAGTTGAAACAAGTACGTTTATTTTTCCGGCTGCGAATCTTTCCATTATATCATTTTTTAATGCCGGTTTCATTTTGCCATGGAGATATTCTATTTTTGTATTTTTCTTTAGACTTTTTTTTAATTTCTCACTATATTCAATTACATTTTCGGCCTCAAAATTATCACTTTCCTCAACCATAGGACATATTACATATATTTGATGTCCAAGAGATATTTCTTTATCTATAAAGCGGTATGCATTTTCTCTGTACGTTGTATCTACAACACAATTTTTGATAGGTAAACGGTTTGCAGGCAGAGTATCTATTACAGATATGTCGAGGTCACCATATAATATTATTGCAAGCGTTCTCGGAATAGGTGTTGCACTCATAACCATAATATGCGGCGAAAGCCCTTTTTCAGCGAGAGCCTCCCTTTGATTTACACCAAATCTATGCTGTTCATCTGTTATAGCAAGAGCAAGATTATCATATGTTACATTTCCCTGAATAAGAGCATGTGTTCCTATGATAATATGCGATATTCCCATTTCAATCCTATCGTACTCACGGTTCTTTTCTTTTTTTGTCATTGAACCGGTAAGCAATGAAATCTTAACCGGTAAGTCATATTGCTCTATTAAATTAACAAAATATTCATAATGCTGTTTTGCTAAAACTTCTGTTGGAGCCATCAATGCTCCCTGATAACCATTAAGAGCAACACTTATAAGTGCAAGGGCGGCAATGATTGTTTTACCTGAACCTACATCACCCTGAATAAGACGATTCATAACTTTTGTACCTGCCATATCTGACTTAACTTCGTTCCAGACTTTAATTTGTGCGTCGGTGAGTCTGAATGGAAGCTTTTTAATAAGTGCATTAATTCTATCGTCTTCATTTATAACATATTCATTTGGAATAGTCCTGTTATCTTCTTTAAAATGATTCATAATATATATGAATTTTATGAATTCATCAAATGCAAGTCTTTTTCGTGCAGCATACATTTCATCCATTTTCTTCGGAAAATGGATATTGTTCAATGCTTCTTTGGAACTGACAAGATTATAATCTGCACGGATTATATCAGGAAGATAATCCTGCTCATAATCCATGTTATCGAGAAGAAAATGCATTGACTTTATAACCATGTTATTTGTAAGCCCCTTGGTAAGTGCGTATACAGGCTGCATTTCGCTTTGTTTTATCTCGTATTGTGCCAGAGTAAATATTTCAGGCTGCTCCATCTGTATATCACAACCTTTGTAATTAATCCTGCCTCTGAATATAAAACTCATTCCGATTTTGAATTTGTTCTTAAGAAAAGGCATATTAAACCATACAAGTTTTAATGGAGAATTATGTTCGTCCTTTGCAATAACATTAACAATTGTTTTATTATTTGCAGATATAAGTCTTGGAGTTGCTGATATTATACATTTAACAGCTACAACTTTCTGCCTGTCCAGATTCTCAATAAGAACCGGTTCACTGTAACAATCATAATTTCTTGGATAATATTTTATAAGGTCGTCAGTGCTGCGTATATTAATTTTTTCAAACAGTTCTGCTGTTTTGGAACCTACTCCTTTTATGCTTCTTATATCCACATTAAATACTTCCTTTACACATCTATTACAATCATTTATAATTATACCATAAAATATGTAATTTACTATATGGAGGAATTATGAAATTAAAGAAATTACATTTTTTTGCATTGCTGTTAATATTAAGTTTTATTTTATTATTTATGACATGCAAAAAGACAGTTTCTGTATCATCACATCTTGATGATATAAAGTCACAAGTAGAAATGTCGCACTAATGGTATTCCATAAGTGCGACATTTTATATTATTTAAAATAATTATTCTGCAGAAACTATATAATAGTAGATTGGCTGTCCGCCCATGTTTACGTCAACATCAATATCAGGATATTTTTCTGTAATCTTTTCAGCAACAGTTTCAGCTTCAGCTTCACTTACGTCACTTCCATAATATAATGTTACTATTTCTGTGTCATCATCTACCATATGAGATACCATATCAACAAGAGTATCTACGACTTCTGTACCGACTGATACAATTCCTTCATCACCGATACCCATAATATCGTTTTCATGGATATCCTTTCCATCGATGTTAGTATCACGAACGGCATATGTTATCTGACCTGTCTTAACATTCTGAATTTCTTCTTTCATAATCTCATAATTATGTTCTGCATCATTGCCCTGAACATAATTTATTACAGCCGTAATTCCCTGAGGAATAGTCTTCGTTGGAACTACATAAATATTTTTGTCTTCAGTAAGTGTTTTTGCCTGTTCAGCAGCAAGAATAATATTTTTATTATTGGGAAGAATAAAAATATTATCTGCATTTACATTTGCAATTGCATTAAGCATATCTTCTGTACTTGGATTCATAGTCTGACCACCCGTTATAAGGTAATCAACTCCAAGTCCTTTAAATATTTCATCAAGTCCTTCACCTACTGATACAGCAATAAACCCACAGTCTTTTCTTTCGCTCTGTAATGTTTCAGCCTTTTCTTCGGCTTCGATTTTAGCAGCTTTTTCAGCATCTTTAATAAGTTTTTCGTTATGTTCTTCACGCATATTATCAATTTTCATCTTTGATAACTGTCCAAAAGTAAGCGCTTTCTGTATAGCAAGTCCCGGATCATTGGTATGGACATGTACTTTTACAATATCATCATCTGATACGACAACAACACAGTCACCTATACCATTTAAATATGATTTGAATCCATGCTCATCTTCCATTGTAAATTCTTTTTCAAGAAGTATGATAAATTCTGTACAATAGCCGAATTTAATATCAGCAGCTTCAGAAGGTGTATTAACCGGATTAACATTAGGTTTTACAACTCCTTCAATTGTCAGATCAAGCTCTTTACCAAGAAATGCATCATATCCGCCTTTTAATACCTGCATAAGTCCCTGTCCGCCTGAATCCACAACACCGGCCTGTTTCAAAACAGGTAACATTTCAGGAGTCTGGTCTAATACATAATCCCCTTCATTAATAACTGCCTCAAATATTACTTCAAGGTCATCTGTCTCCATAACCATTTCTCTGGCTTTTTCGGCCATTCCTCTGGCTACAGTAAGAATTGTACCTTCTTTAGGCTTCATTACAGCTTTATATGCTGTCTCAACAGCTTTTTCGCATGCATTTGCAAATACAACTGCATCTATTGTTTTTGATTCCTTTATTTCCCTTGTGAATCCCCTGAAGAGCTGTGACATAATAACACCTGAGTTTCCTCTGGCGCCTCTTAAAGAACCGGAAGATATAGCTTTTGCAAGATTTTCCATTGTTGGCTCTTCTATTCCGCCTACTTCTTTAGCAGCCGCCATAATTGTAAGTGTCATATTTGTACCTGTATCTCCATCAGGAACCGGAAATACATTCAGCTCATTTATCCATTCCTTTTTAGCTTCAAGATTCTTGGCTCCGGCCAAAAACATCTTCTGGAATGTTTTACTATCAATATTAGTGATCACAACAAATCCTCCTTAGATTTTGAAAATATTAGTCAATTACTCTGACACCTTCAACATAAATGTTGATTTTTTTCACTTTTAATCCTGTAAATTCTTCTACTTTATATTTGACATTGGAAATAAGATTATCTGATACAGCAGAAATGCTGACACCATATGCTACAATTACATGAAAATCAATCTCGATTCCGTTATCCTCGGCTATCTGGACGTTAACGCCTTTCGAAATATACTCTCTTTTAACAAGTTTAACAATTCCATCTTTCATATTAACCATTGCCATGCCCACTATACCAAAACATTCAACTGCCGCAGTACCTGCACATCTGGCTATAACATTGTTGTCGATGAAAATGCTACCCATCTCATTAGATAACTTTCCTTTCATACAAATCCTCCATTCTATAAATAATTTTATTTGTATTTATTTTCCTTTTTGGAAAATGCAGTATTTCCCATAATCATAACATAAGTATTATAACATCTTTTCAGAAAAAAAAAAGCATTATTTACTTTAAAAAAAGCTTGCAATAATATTCAAAATCTGATAGAATAGCTTTCGGTGTTAGGTCAAAAGACAAAACATATAAGGAGGTGCTATTCATGGCTAAGTGTGCAGTTTGTGAAAAAGGTGTTCATTTTGGTAACGGAGTGAGCCATTCTCATAGAAGATCAAATAAGATCTGGAAATCAAACGTTAAATCAGTACGTGTTAAGACAGGAGCTACTTCTACTCGTAAGATGTATGTATGTACAGCTTGCTTAAGATCTGGTTTAGTTGAGAGAGCATAATAATTACTAAAAACTATCGCTATATAGCGGTAGTTTTTTTATGTATATGTAATAGTATAGCAAAAGAGGTTCTCAGCCGAGAACCTCTTTTGCTATATCTACAGATTCTTTTGCATCTTTTGCATAATAATCTGCTTTTATCTGTTTTGCATAGGAAGGCGTAAGCACTGCTCCTCCTACCATTATTTTACAATCAAGATTATTTTCGTGAATTAACTTAATGGTATTTTCCATAGATACCAAAGTGGTAGTCATGAGTGCCGACAAACCTACCAGTTTTGCGTCGTATTTCTTTACCGCATCAACTACAGCCTGGTAATCTACATCTTTTCCAAGGTCAATTACGTTATATCCATAATTTTCAAGAAGGACTTTAACAATATTCTTTCCTATATCGTGAATATCTCCTTTGACAGTTGCTATGACAATCGTTCCCTTTGATACTGTTCCTTCGCTATGTTTGCTTATATAATCTTTAATTACCGCAAATGCTGCCTGAGCTACTTCTGCTGAAAGTATTAGCTGCGGAAGGAATAATGTTCCGGCTTCAAAACCACTTCCGGCTTTGTCAAGAGCAGGTATAAGATGTTCATTGACAATAGTCATTGCTTCCATATCTGCTAACATTTTCTCAGTAATCTGTGCGCCCTGATTCTTTAGTCCGTTTTCAATGGCATATTCAAGAGTCATATTGTCTGTTGGAGCATTATCTGCTTTTTGGACTTTTCCATTCTTCTCTTCATTATATGCTTTTATGTATTCTACAGAATTCTTATCAATCGATTTAAGAAGTTTAAAAGCACGTACTGTTCCAGACATTGAGGCACTGTTAGGGTTCATGATAGGCAGATCAAGACCATTTTCCAATGCCAGTGCAAGAAATGTATGATTAACTCTTTCTCTGTTAGGAAGACCAAATGAAATATTTGACACACCAAGTACGGTATGTAATCCAAGTTCTTCTTTAACAGTTTTAACAGCATTAAGTGTTTCAAGAACACCGGCCTGCTCTGCTGAAGCCGTTAACGTAAGACAGTCAATAAACACATTTTCTTTAGGGATACCCATAGAAACCGCTCTGTCAAGAATTTTCCTTGCTATTGCTACTCTGTCTTCCGCTTTGGGTGGAATTCCATTTTCATCGAGAGTAAGTCCTACTACACATGCACCATATTTTTTAACAAGTGGCAATATTGTCTTTAATGACTTTTCCTCTCCATTAACTGAATTAATTATAGGTTTACCACAATACACTCTCATTGCAGCTTCCAATACTTCCGGAATAGTTGAATCGAGCTGAAGAGGAGTATCTGTAATTCCCTGTATAGCCTTAACAGCTTCTATCATCATCTGCTTTTCATCTATGTCAGGAAGTCCGACATTTACATCGAGAATATCTGCACCGGCGTGAATCTGTTCAATAGCCTGATTAAGTATGTAATCCATATCATGATTGATTAGAGCTTCTTTAAATTTCTTCTTGCCGGTAGGATTGATTCTCTCACCGATTATTCTTGGCTGATTAATAATTACAGTCTCTGAAGCTGAACATGTAGCAGATGGAATTACTATGTTTTTATGCTCGAATTTCTTATTGTTGAGCATATTTTTCAGTGCTTTTATATACTCTGGTGTTGTGCCACAGCAGCCACCAAATATGCGGACACCGATATCGGCCATATCAGCCATTAAATCCGCAAATTCTTCAGGATAAACATTATATTCTCCGGTTACGGGGTCAGGAAGTCCGGCATTTGGTTTGACAATAACCGGAAGATTTGTCCATTTAAGAATTTCTTTTACAACCGGCATAAGCTCAGCAGGACCAAGTGAACAGTTGACACCTATTGCGTCTACTGAAAGTCCATCTAAAGTAAGTGCCATATTTGACACGCCACATCCTGTAAATGTACGCATATTCTGCTCAAATGTCATAGTACATAATATAGGAAAAGAACTGTTTTCTTTGGCTGCAAGAACTCCGGCTTTAATTTCAAGCAAATCTGTCATAGTTTCAAATACTATAAGGTCTGCATCTTTTCCGGCTTCAATTATCTCTTTATATATGTCATAAGCTTCTTCGAATGATAATGTTCCTGTCGGTTCTAAAAGCTGGCCGATAGGACCTATATCAAGTGCTATCTTAGTGTCTGTTCCTTTTACTGCAATTTTAGCATTTTTAACAGCACTTCCAACAAGCTCCTCAATGCTATACCCCGTATTTTTCATTTTATATCTGTTAGCACCAAATGTATTGGTATATATAACATTAGAGCCTGCCTCAACATATGAACGGTGGACATCTATAAGCCAATCGGGTTTCGTAATATTCAGAACTTCCGGCACACCACCCATTTCAAGTCCTTTAGCCTGAAGCATTGTGCCCATTCCACCATCTAATATAATAAATCCATCTCCGAACAATTCATTAATATTCATATAAATCCTCATTTCTGTCATCAATAGCTATTTTGGTTCATAATCAAAAACTGTGAGATAACTAATTGCAGGTAGTACCATTCTTTCTAAACTGACATTTTTCTTTCATATTACAGTTGTCACAGCTTTTTTTGATATTTTCCATCTTTTCCTTAGATAATCCAAGTATACATGTTACAGATTTCTTAGGTGTTAAAATACAGCTTTCTGTCGAACATACACCTATCGTTTTCTGTGCATTTAAAACTGATAAAAATTTGTCCTGCAATGATAAAGGTAAATCGCCATAACCTATGCCAAACCGCCATGTATGATAATATTCAGGCAAATCTTCTTCGATAATCTTTTCTACCTCATCACAGACCTGTTCAATTGTAACATTGGCAAGTGCATCATATACAAGAGTTTTTATCATATTATTTACTTCTACAGAACGAATCAGCATGTCCACATCAGAAGAAAGTGTTGTACACATCAAAGCTGCTTTTGTACAACCTTTCAAATGTTTTTTAATCGCCTCACCTGTCAGTACAAGTTGTGTTCCGACTATCTTCACACCTTCGTCAATTTGTTCAATATCAAATATTCTGTAAATATATTTAGGTTTTATGGTTTTTAACATAGTCTGTTCACATTCAAGAATAATCTTTGTCATTTCCACATCAGGCAATGTGTCCTTATAACCGAGATATCTTGCCACCTCATATTTATCTATATTATTTACTGTTATTTCTTTCAATTTATAGTTTTCTCCTTTAAGTACTTACATTCAGCCACAGAACATATTAAATCCTATAAGCAGAAAAGCTATCAGAAGGACTATTGACCAGAAACATACGTCCATCCATAGACCAATAACCATACCGATAGCAATCCAAAACAATATAAATCCGCAAATTCTTCTCATACACATACATTAACCACCGGGCTTTTGTATTATAATATGCAGAACTTGCGGATTGAATACTTATAAATCAATTTCTTCTACAGTATCACTTGTGTTATCATCATTATTGTCATCTGTATCGTCAGATTTCTTTCCTGTAAATCTCTCTATAAAATCCGGTACCATATCAAGAATTTTTGTAAGTCCATCCTGCTCTTTAATATTGACAAGCTTTGGATTTCCGTCTTTTATTACAAGTACGGCACTAGGTGTCATTTTTCCACCCATTCCACCACCGCCATTATTTTTCTTTTCGTCATTAGATGCACCTGCAGCCACTCCGAATGATACATCAATAAGCGGAAGAATTATAGTGTCTCCCACATTAATAGCATCTCCTACAATAGTTTTAGTTGTAATAAAACTTTCCATACCCTTAAAAAGTGATTCAACTGTGTTATCAAAGTTATTTTCTGCCATATAGTTGTTCCTCCTCTTATATACTTCTGCCTTTACTTATAGTTTGCTTAAGATTATCATTTTTATATATCTTAATTCCAATTGTTAACAGGCTGAATATAGTAATTCTGCCCTTTAATATAATTTCTCCATCCAATATGGTATCTTCAAAAAACGGAGTAATTACAAAACTGTCTGTGCTATATATATGAAATAGACACATTAACCCTAATAACTTACCGGTAAATGCCGGGTCTCCGGTTCCAAAGTCTATATATCCTTTGACATTTTTAGGTTTAATAAGCTTTAACAGTATCCATGTCTGTTCTTTAATAAATGTTATAGCTTCTTTTGTTTCATCTAACTGCAAAAATTCCTTATAGGAAATAGCTTTATCAAAAACTAATTTGATTTTATCACAAATACCTGATAATTTAAACTTTATTTTTTTAATTGATTTCCAGAATTTTTTGATTTTATTTATAATTCCTGTAAATTTATTTTCATGAATATTGTCATTATCATCAACATATACATTATCATTAACATATACATGTTCACCAGCATCAGTACATTCACTGTCATCAGTGCGTTCACTATATTCAGACGTTTCGTTAACGTTAAGACTATCTTTATTATCAGGCTCAGTATGAAATTCATTTTCCTCTGAATCATCACGTGAGCTTTCAGCAATTCTTATATTGCCTGCAATCTCATCCGTATAATCCTCTGAATTTTTGGATGTATTGTTTCTTTTAAATATTTTCTTTATGAATGAAGGACTCATGCCAAATATCTTTATTAATTTGCCACTTTGTCCATTTTTATACCATATCCTGAAGGATAAAATATGTAGAAGCCAGAAAACTCCGACTTCAACATCTGCTTTTTTATGATAACTTCCGGATACTTTGTATCGTATAGGAACGAATAATACGAGCAATAAAAGAAGAATAAGCAATCCGACAATGCTCAATATCAATATTCCTATTATTTTTAATATTAACAATATGACACTTAGCATCATCTACCTCTTCTCAAATCATATCATCCCTTAGAAAATCCTTTTTCATTGAACATATCAGCCAGATTAGTATTTCCATAATTATTATAGCAATCCATTACTATCTCAGTGATAACAGAAAACGCCTCATCCCTGCTTCCACAGATGCCAACTACATCAATTCTTCTGTTAACGTAATATCTCTGGTTCAAAATAACACTCGGATATATATCTAACAGATTATCACTATTACGTGGCAGTGTAATAACATAGACTCCTAGCTGATTTTTATGTTTTTTAATATTTCTAATTATCTTTCTTTTTCTTCTAGAAGCAATCTCTCCCACATATAAGTTGTTGTACCAATATGTTTTCACACCCACACCTTAATCCTCTTACTATTCTGAAATAATCATATTTATAAGTTCGACAACTGCTGTTTTTTCTGCTTTATCACGACAAGACTCAAGACTTGAATAAATATAATCCTGTAATTCTTCAATATTATTGAAAAATGTAGGAAGCGAAGCAATTATTACAGACATAACTGCCCTTTTTACAGCTCTTGGTTTATCTGAAAGGAAAGTCTGGGTCTTCTCCATGAACTTCTTCTTGATATCAGCAAATTCGTCATCAGAAAGTTTTTCATCATCATTTGTATTATTGTCATTAAATTCAACAAATAAACTATCTGATACAAGTACCTGTGCTTTAAATAATTTATTGTATAAAGGCTTAAATTCTTCCGAGAGAGTTTCCTTCTTCAATTCATCAAGCTGATATTCAAATGTCATATATTTTTCATGAAGCATTTCCTGAACACCCTCAATCCGCATAAAGCACTCTTCTAATGCAGAATCGGCTGCTTCAAAATCACCACTGAAAAACGCATCATTGACATAGCTGATTAACTTGCTGCAATATTCGCTTTCTTTACCTTTATCAGATACATATTCTTCAAGCTCGGCAATTGCACATACTTCATTTACTATTTGGGCAAGCATCATATATATACTTACCGAATCCTGTATAAACTGTGCTGCAAATACAATTTTTGAATGAAGATTATCGTAATCTGCTTCGGTAATATTGTCGTAATCTGCTTCCATTACATTTTTGTAAATTGAATGAAGCTCATCAAATGTGTCATCGAATCCGTCAGGAAGGTCCATCATAGCTGATGTTCCTATCATATATAAGAAATCATTAAGGCTTTTTCTGTCTGTATCCCTATATACGTTAATTCCTTCATCAAGTCTCTCGAAAAACTTTGCTTTAGTCATTCTTACAGGAAGTTCGCTGATAATCTCGCTAATACGCATATTAATTGCAGCAGAATCTTCATCTGAAAGAATATATTTCATAATTTTTCTTGTTAATTCTCTGTCATCATCCTTATTATCAATATCAGACTCCTTGAATCTGTACTCCACACGATTAAGAACATATTCATATCTGTCAAATATATCAGCATATGATGTGAGTATTTTCATTGTTGCAATGATTTTGTTACGCATATTATAAAGCTTATCAACAGCTTCAGTAATATTGCAGTCATCATTTAATAAGTCTTTGATTATCGTGTTAAGTTCATCATGTATAGCTGTAATATCAGCATTTTTATCTTTATCAATATCTTCCATCATCTGAAAATATGTAAAATAATTCATCGAGAGACATACTCTGGCGAATCTGTAATACATATCAGACATATAATTTCCATAAATACTTAGATTTTTACTTAAATTTTTCTTTTTGGAAATCTCTTTTACCACATTATACATACGCATGCATTTCCTTTATTATTTTAGAATATCGCAGAAATCAAATGTTGCAAAGTAATCTGCAGGTGTCTCAGCTCTTCTTATCATTTTAACAGAACCGTCTTCCTGTAAAAGTAATTCGGCTGATTTTAATTTACCATTATAGTTATAACCCATTGCGAATCCATGTGCACCGGTATCATGAATAACAATGAAATCTCCTATATCAATCTTAGGAAGCATTCTGTCTACAGCAAATTTATCATTGTTTTCGCAAAGCGAACCTGTTATATCATACTTATGGTCACATGGCTCATTTTCCTTACCCATTACTGTAATGTGATGGTAAGCGCCATACATTGCAGGTCTCATAAGATTAACTGCACATGCGTCAAGTCCAATATATTCTTTATGAATATGCTTTTCATGGATAGCTTTTGTAACAAGACATCCATAAGGTCCTAACATAAATCTTCCAAGTTCTGTATAGATAGCAACATCACCAAGACCGGCAGGTACAAGTACTTCTTCAAATACTTTTCTAACGCCTTCGCCGATAACCTTAATATCATTTGGTTCCTGATCAGGTCTGTAAGGAATTCCAACACCACCAGAAAGATTAATAAATGATATTTCTACTCCTGTTTTTTCTTTGACTTCAACTGCTGTCTCGAACATAATCTTCGCAAGAGTAGGATAATACTCATTAGTTACGGTATTACTTGCTAAAAATGCATGAAGACCGAACTTTTTAACACCTAATTCTTTAAGCTTTTTATATCCTTCGATTAACTGTTCTTTAGTAAGCCCGTATTTTGCATCTCCGGGATTATCCATTATTGTTGTGCTAATCTTGAATTCTCCACCCGGATTAAATCTGAGGCACATTGTTTCAGGAAGTCCGTCAGCCACTTCATTCATGAAATCAATGTGTGTAAAATCATCAAGGTTAATCTGTGCCCCTAACTTTTTGGCAAGTACAAATTCCTCAGCAGGTGTGTCATTAGATGAAAACATAATTCCATCATCCCTGAATCCAAGCTTCTCAGCCATCATAAGTTCTGTAAGTGATGAGCAGTCAACACCGCAGCCGCATTCTTTAAGAATATTTATTATAAATGGATTTGGTGTTGCCTTAACTGCAAAATATTCTTTAAAACCTTTATTCCATGAAAATGCATCATATAATCTTTTGGCATTTTCACGAATTCCCTTTTCATCATATAAATGATAAGGTGTTGGGTATGTCTTATCAATCTCTTTTAACTGTTCTAATGTTACAAATGTCTTCTTTTCCATGTATCTATGTTGCTCCTTTCATCATTTAACGTGTTCATGGGTAAATAAATGTTCTTCGCAATATTCATAATTGCCATTACATTTTGAGCAGTATCTGAACGTGAGATTAGGAAAATCTTCGCTTGTCCTTCCGCATATGGCACATTTGTGTCTTGAAGAACCTGATGCTGCTTTTACCTGTCTTTTATAATTTTTCTTTCTTTTTATCTCCTTTGGAGATATTTTATGATAATTCCTCGTCATAAGGAAAAATACAACAAAGTTAAGTATTGATACAAGTGCCGCAGTTGCAATAATGGGATGCGGATATATTCCTATATCAATCAAAGGATAATACAATTTAATCTGTAGCCCATAAGGCATATATTGAAATACATATCCAAATATGATAGTCAAGCCCATGTATACTGCATCTATCATAGCAAGCCATTTTACCTTTACCGGTAATATGAAAAACAGCAAAAACTCCATGTCCGGATATGTTACCGCAAATGCAAAAAATAATGACAGATTAAGATAATATGTTGTAAGCTCATAATCATATCCAAAGACGAAATATATTATAAATGCTGCAATAATGTTAAATATAACACCCATTAAAAAATACACATTGAATCTGAATGCTCCCCATACTCTCTCTAATGTAGTACCGAGAATATAATAGAGATACAGTGTGAAAATCATAAATACAATGCTTGTATTCTCAGGTGGTGCAATTATAAATGTTACAAGTCTCCATACCTGTCCATGCAGTATTGCAGATACTTTCAGGGAGAGGAAATCCGAATAAAAATCCCCGCCAAATATAGATATTCCTAATCCTATTATATAAAGAATTATAATATAAAACATGAGATTATGAATAGCATACCTGCCGTATTTGCGTTCAAGTTTATTAAAAAATCCCATCAGACATTAATACCTTTCTTTCATTTTGCATTCAATTATAATTCTATACATAACAATTTGTCAAATCATTTACACATATTTAATTGAAATTTGTACGAACATATATTATAATATGAAATTGTTGTCAAAAAAGAGTACTTTATGTGATGATATGCAGCGTAGGAGGTACGTATGAAAAACTATTATTCGCTTGGTATCGATATTGGTTCTACCACAGTTAAAATAGCTATATTAGATGAGAATAATAATATATTATTCTCTGATTATAAAAGACATTATGCTAATATTCAGGAAACATTAACAGAGATTCTTAAACTCGCAAGAAACGAACTTGGCGTAGTTAATCTTTCTCCAATGATTACGGGTTCCGGCGGACTTACACTCTCAAAACATTTAAATGTTCCTTTTGTACAGGAGGTTGTTGCCGTTGCTACAGCCCTTAGTGACTATGCACCACAGACTGATGTTGCAATAGAACTCGGTGGCGAGGATGCAAAGATTATATACTTTACAAATGGTGTTGAGCAGCGTATGAATGGTATCTGTGCCGGTGGTACAGGTTCTTTTATTGACCAGATGGCATCTCTGTTACAGACTGATGCAACCGGATTAAATGAATATGCAAAGAATTACAAAGCAATATACCCTATAGCAGCAAGATGTGGTGTATTCGCTAAAACAGATATTCAGCCTCTTATAAATGAAGGTGCTACAAAAGAGGACCTTTCGGCATCTATTTTTCAGGCTGTAGTAAACCAGACTATAAGTGGTCTTGCATGTGGTAAACCGATTCGTGGAAATGTAGCATTTCTCGGTGGTCCATTACACTTTTTATCAGAACTTAAAAATGCATTTATAAGAACATTAAAACTTGAAGGCGATGCGATTATTGCCCCTGAGCATTCTCATCTTTTTGCCGCTTCAGGTTCTGCCATGAACCACAAACCAGAGGTTCAGATTTCGATAGATGAACTCATTGAGAAACTTTCTACAGGAATCAAGATGGAATTTGAAATCCAGAGAATGGAGCCATTATTCGAATCCCAGGCAGATTATGATGAATTTACCAGACGCCATAACAGTCATTGCGTAGCTACTTCAAACCTTGAGGATTATGAAGGTGACTGCTTCCTTGGAATTGATGCAGGTTCTACAACTACAAAAGTGGCACTTGTCGGTGAAGATGGCTCGCTTTTATATTCTTTTTACAGCAGTAACAATGGCAGTCCGCTTACTACTGCTATCCGTTCAATAAAAGAGATATATGAATTATTACCGGATTCTGCAAGAATTGTTTATTCCTGCTCAACAGGATACGGTGAGGCTCTTATAAAAGCAGCTCTTATGCTCGATGAAGGTGAGGTTGAGACTGTATCACATTACTATGCCGCCGCATTTTTCAATCCTGATGTTGACTGTATTTTAGACATTGGCGGTCAGGATATGAAATGCATTAAAATTAAAAATAATACTGTAGACAGTGTCCAGTTGAATGAAGCCTGCTCTTCAGGATGTGGTTCTTTCATAGAAACATTTGCAAAATCTCTTAATTATTCAGTGCAGGATTTCGCAAAAGAAGCTTTATTTGCAAAGAATCCTATAGACCTCGGTACAAGATGTACTGTATTCATGAATTCAAATGTAAAACAGGCTCAGAAAGAAGGTGCTTCCGTTGCCGATATTTCTGCCGGACTTGCATATTCAGTAATAAAGAATGCACTATACAAAGTTATAAAAATTACTGACCCTGAAGACCTTGGTAAAAAAGTTGTTGTACAGGGTGGTACTTTCTATAATGATGCTGTATTAAGAAGCTTTGAAAAAATATCAGGCTGCGAGGCAATAAGACCTGATATTGCAGGTATTATGGGAGCTTTCGGTGCTGCTCTTGTTGCTAGAGAACGATATGATGGAACGGTTAAGACTACTATGCTTCCAATCGAAAAAATCAATTCTCTTGAATTCTCTACAAGCATGACAAGATGTAAAGGCTGTACAAACAGTTGCCTTTTAACTATTAATAAATTTACAGGCGGACGACAGTTCATCACCGGAAACAGATGCGAACGCGGACTTGGCAAATCAAAAAAGACTGATACGGCACCAAATCTTTTTGAATATAAATATAAGCGTCTTTTTGGCTATGAATCTTTAACATCAGACGAAGCTACGCGGGGGACTATCGGTATACCACGTGTCTTAAATATGTATGAAAACTATCCTTTCTGGGCTACATTTTTTAAGAAGCTTGGTTTCAGGGTTGTACTATCTCCTGCCTCAAGCAGAAAAATATACGAACTTGGTATTGAATCTATTCCGAGTGAATCTGAATGTTATCCTGCCAAACTTGCACACGGACACGTTACATGGCTGATAAGAAACGGCATCAAAGATATTTTCTATCCTTGTATACCATATGAGAGAAATGAAACTCCTGATGCAAACAATCACTACAACTGCCCTATTGTAACTTCTTATGCTGAAAATATTAAAAATAATGTAGAAGATATCAAACTTGAGAATGTAAGATTCATGAATCCATTCATGGCAATGACAAATAAAGAAATACTTACAAAAAGACTTGTTGAAGTGTTTAAAGAAGAATATGATATTAATTCATCTGAAGTTATTGCCGCCGCCGATGATGCCTGGGAAGAAATGCAGAATGTACATAAGGACATTCAGAAAAAAGGTGAGGAAGTCATTGAATATCTTAATAAAACCGGTAAACACGGAATCGTGTTAGCAGGAAGACCTTATCATGTAGACCCTGAGATTAATCATGGAATACCTGAACTTATTAATTCCTATGATATTGCTGTTCTTACAGAGGATTCAGTATCACATCTCGCAGAAGTTGAGAGACCGCTTATTGTACTTGACCAGTGGATGTATCACTCAAGACTTTACAAAGCCGCTAACTTTGTTAAGACAACAGAAAACATAGATTTGATACAGCTCAATTCATTTGGTTGTGGTCTTGATGCCGTTACGACTGATTGTGTAAATGATATTCTGACAAATTCGGGTAAAATATATACTGTATTAAAGATAGATGAAGTTAATAATCTTGGTGCTGCAAGAATCCGAATCCGTTCACTCCTCTCAGCAATTAAGGTAAGGGAAAAGAATAAGACAAAACGGGTTATCGTTCCTGCCAATATTAACAGAGTTGAATTTACAAAAGAAATGAAGGACAAATATACAATAATCTGTCCTCAGATGTCACCGATTCATTTTGATTTACTTGAACCGGCACTTAATTCATGCGGATACAACTTTAAAGTTGCATGTGCAAATGATAAATCAGCAGTAGACCTCGGTTTAAAATATGTTAACAATGATGCATGTTATCCTTCGCTCATAGTTGTCGGACAGATTATGGATGAACTATTATCGGGCAAATATGACTTGAATAAAACAGCAATCATTATGACTCAGACAGGTGGCGGATGCAGAGCCAGCAATTATATGGGATTCATCAGAAGAGCTCTTGAAAAAGCCGGAATGCAGCATATCCCAGTTCTATCATTAAGTGTTCAGGGACTCGAGAAAAATGAAGGATTTAAGATAACTCCGAAACTTGTTCTTAAAGGCATGCAGGCTGTCATATATGGAGATGTCTTTATGAGAGTTCTATATAGAATGAGACCTTACGAGGCTGAACCCGGTTCTGCTAACAGACTTCATGATAAATGGAAGAAAAAATGTATAGAAGATTTGTCAAAGAACAACATATCAATGAAAACATTTAAACAGAATATCAGAGATATAATAAGAGAGTTTGATGCTCTTCCTATTAATGAAAACATTGTTAAACCAAGAGTAGGTGTTGTCGGAGAAATACTTGTTAAGTTCCATCCTGCAGCTAACAATTATATTGTAGACCTTTTGGAAAAAGAAGGTGCTGAGGCTGTTATGCCTGACTTACTCGATTTCCTTTTATACAGTTTTTATAATACTAACTTTAAAGCCAAATATCTCGGATGCAAAAAGTCATCTGCAAAACTTTGTAATATTGGTATTTCATTCCTTGAACATATAAGGAAAACGGCAAGAATTGAATATGAGAACAGTAAACATTTCACACCACCTTCCCACATAGAAGAAATTGCAAAAAATGCAGAGCCTGTTACTTCTATTGGTAATCAGACGGGTGAAGGATGGTTTTTAACCGGAGAGATGCTCGAACTTATCGAAATGGGCGTTCCAAACATTGTATGTGCACAGCCATTTGGATGTCTTCCAAATCATATTGTAGGAAAAGGTGTAATTAAAGAATTGCGTAAACAGCATCCTGATGCTAATATAGTTGCAGTTGATTATGACCCTGGTGCAAGTCAGGTAAATCAGCTTAACAGAATTAAGCTTATGCTTGCAACTGCACAGAAAAATTTAGCAAAAAAGCAAAAATAATAGTAAACGCTCCATCATGTGTACCTTTAAAAATATCTTGTGTTCTGCGATAATGTTGTAATAACAAAAACAATTTGTACAAGTTTAACAAGTTGCACAAGTTGTACTAAAAATGGAGGTGGTTATTACATCATGAATTCAAGGGATGCTGAAAAACAGTACAACCTGAGAAAATGGGCACAGATAATAAAGGAGTGTAAATCAAGCGGTGAAAAGGTAATGGACTGGATTGCAAGCCATAACATATCAAAAGATCAGTACTACTATTGGCAGAGACGGTTGAAAGATGCATATATGGATTCCAATCTGCAGCAGAGTCCTGCTTTTGTGGAACTGACTGTCGCTGAAGAAGATAACACTACTGCTCTTACAGTTAAAGGCACATGCAGTAACGGTATTCACAAACGTACCGAAACAAAAGACTGCATCCAGGATACCGGTGCAGTAATTGAATACAGGGGTATTGCCATAAGAATCAGCAGCGGTGCATCAGCAGAATTTATAAAAAATCTAATGGAGGCAGTATCAGATGCTGAATAATGCCAGTGGCTTCAACCGTATTTTTGTTGCGACAGGCTATACTGATTTAAGAAGGGGGATTGATGGTCTTGCAGGTATTATAAGATTCCAGTTTAAGCTTGATCCATACGATAAAAATACCATTTTTTTGTTCTGTGGAAAACGCAATGACAGAATAAAAGCCCTTCTGTGGGAAGGTGATGGATTTCTGTTAATGTATAAAAGAGTTGACAATGGCAGTTTCCGATGGCCAAGAAGTGTATCGGAAGCACTTGAAATAACCCAGTCACAGTACGAGCAGCTCATGCAGGGATTTGAGATTGTTGCAAAACGTCCCATACGTGAAATGGAAAACCCCGGAACACAGATGTAGCATTGTGCAATATGCAGAAAATTTTTTTATGGCTATAATCCACATAATACATTACAGTACTGCCCAACAGGTGGTTATCCACTGAAAAACATAAAATCTGTATATATGTATTAACTAAAAATCATACAGACTGTTTTGATGTGGATAACAGTTCCCAAAAGCCGATTTTTACCGGCTTTTTAGAAGTGTTATCCACCGTCATAATGACGAACTGCAAAATGAAGAAAGGTGGCATAATAACACTGTTTCTGGTATACTAAAGCATAGTTAAGGAGATTGAGACTATGGGAATCAGGTATACGGAAGAAGAATTAAACAGCATAGACAAGTCAGTTCTTATAAAGATGTTTCTTGGTTTGCAGGAACAGATGGAATCTCTTACAAAAGAGACCAGTGAACTTAATGATAAAATGCAGATGATGATGGAACAGCTGGTGCTTTCGAATAAGAACAGATTCGGAAGAATGTCTGAGAAAATGTCTGATGTGAACCAGATAAGATTTATGG
>DEGR01000083.1:31162-31440 GCA_002351535.1 Lachnospira sp. UBA2821 | reverse complement strand
GCCTTGGTATGCCGTTACCACACCAACTAGCTAATCAGACGCGAGACCATCCTGTACCACCGGAGTTTTTCACACCGTGCCATGCGGCACTGTGCGCTTATGCGGTATTATCAACCGTTTCCAGTTGTTATCCCACTGTACAGGGCAGGTTTCTCACGCGTTACTCACCCGTCCGCCACTAAGTCACAAATTCGTCACCCCGAAGGGATCGTAAATAAGTGCTTCGTTCGACTTGCATGTGTTAAGCACGCCGCCAGCGTTCATCCTGAGCCAGGATC
>DEGR01000083.1:0-31138 GCA_002351535.1 Lachnospira sp. UBA2821 | reverse complement strand
TTAGCTATTCTTTAATGGTTAAAATCACATCATTGACTTTTCCATCTTTACTGTTTTAGGTTCCAGTCTCTCGACTGGCGTTCTGAAAATCTCTTGAATTTTCAGGGATGGTTATTTACTGTTCAGTTATCAATGTTCATATCTTTCAACATTCCGACACACGTTATCATCGATAACTGTGTTTTCAATGTTCTTTTTTGTTGTCTGCCGTTCTCAGCAGCAACTCATTCATTCTAGCACATTGTTTTGTACTTGTCAACAACTTTTTTAAAAACTTTTTTGTTTTTATTTTTGTTGCCTCTGCTTTTTCAAGCAACTCATATAGTATATTACTTCATGTGACATTTGTCAACAACTTTTTTAATCTTTTCAGATTTTTTTCTTTGTTGTTGCCGTTCTCACAAGCAGCTTGTATAGTATATTACTCTGAACGACATTTGTCAACAACTTTTTTAATTATTTTAATTTACTCAATTTAGATGTATTCGCAATAACTATAAGCCTCATTGATTTGTCCAAAGGTTCTGTTGGTTCTATGTTTGTTGTTACATTTTCATCTTTAATAATCGCAACAACATTAATCGAATATTTTTTTCTCAAATCCAATTCCATAAGACTTTTCCCAACCCATTCTGTTCTAACTTCTATCTCCATCATGGAAACATCTTTTGACAATTCTACTATATCTATAAATCCCGAACTTAAAAGATTCTTTGCCAGTCTTATTCCTGATTCACTTTCAGGAAACACAACTTTATCTGCACCAATTTTATCAAGAATTCTATAATTCATTTCTGTAGCACATTTGGCAATAACAGTTTTAACACCTATTTCCTTACATAACATGGTAGCCATTACACTCGCCTCAAGATTAGTTCCCATTGTAATAATAACCACATCAACATTCGCTATACCAAGTCTCTTAATTACCTCCGGGTCAGTCACATCAGCGCATTTACAAAAAGGAATTTCATCTATGGCATCATTCACTATATCTTCATCTATGTCAACTGCCATAACCTCTGCCCCATTTGCAACAAGTTCCTTTGCAACAGCTCTTCCATATCTTCCTAGTCCAAATACTGCATATGATTTTTCCATGCTCATAATCTTACTTCCTCTCTCTATCATTACCCATTAATTAATTTACCCTACACTAATTTCTTCGACCGGATTCTTTATGATATTTTTGTCCTCTTTTTTTATTTTAAATGCTATAACAAGCGATATCGGACCAACCCTACCGAGATACATCGTAATTATTATAATTATTTTTCCTGCAACATTCAGTAAAGGCGTAAGATTTCTTGTAAGCCCTACCGTTGCTGTCGCACTCACCGTCTCATATGCTATGTCCATAACATCCGCATCAGTAACTGCTGCAAGTAATACTGTCGAAGTGAACATTATTATAAATGATATACAAACTACAGAAACAGCCTTACTTACAAACTGTTTTGATATTGATCTTCCAAATATTTCAACTTCATCTTTATTATTTATTGTTGCAAACGTTGCAACAACAAGAACAGCCATCGTCACCGTCTTCACCCCGCCGGCCGTTCCAACAGGAGAACCGCCAATAAACATCAAAAGCAACGAAACAATTGCAGATGCATTTGTTAAATCTTTCTGTGAAATAGTTGCAAATCCCGCGGTTCTGGTTGTTACTGATTGAAAAACAGAAGCCTGTATTTTATCAAATAACGAAAAATTTTTAATTGTCGCAGGATTATTATATTCAAAGCAGAAAAATGCAACTGCACCGCTTACAATCAGAATTATTGTAACCGAAATTGCAATTTTGCTATGAAGCGTCAGCTTCTTTATACACCGTCCCTTATCATGCTTTATATTCTTTAATACTCTTATTACATCCCACCATACTATATATCCAATACCGCCTAATATAATCAACATACATGTGACCACATTTATAACAGGATTATTAACATATGCACATAAACTGTCTTCAGACATAATATCCATTCCTGCATTACAAAACGCTGATACAGAATTAAACACCGACATCCATATTCCCTTTGTTCCATAATCAGGTATAAGAACAGTCATATAAAGCAATGCTCCTATTCCTTCAACTACAAAAGTTCCTATAAGCACTTTTCTTATAAACTTAACAAGACCTGACAGAGTATTTAAGTTAAATGCATCCTGTATCAATATTCTGTCAGCAATTCCTATCCTTCTATGAAAACTAATCATAAGTCCTGACATAATAGTAATGATACCAAGTCCACCCATCTGAATTAATATAAGTATAACTATCTTACCGAAGAGACTCCATGTAGAAAAAGTCGGTACAGTAACAAGTCCTGTTACACATACAGACGTTGTAGCTGTAAATAATGCATCTATATACGGTACAGATTTACCTGTTGCCGAACTTACAGGCAATGCCAACAATACACTTCCAATTAATATTCCTAATAGAAAGCTAATCATAATTCTATGCGTTGTAGTCAGTTTAAATTTCATCTTTTTCATTTCTTTTATTAATCCTCATTTCTTAACGACCTTGTCGCACACTTGTATTATTATAACATTTCTATTTATAGTATAGCAATAAAAATTATATAAAATAGAAGACGGTTGCATAAGCAACCGTCTTCCGGGAATAATATCATATAAACATTACTGTTGTTATTCTATTATTTGTAAAGCTCAACAAGCTTCTGTAAATGCTCGTAACGTTCCTTAGCAACCTGCTCAGATTTGTTGAATAATCTTTCAGCTCTCTCTGGGAATGGTTTGATAAGTCTTGTATAACGTGCCTCATTGTTAAGGAAATCCTGATATGTTCCATCACCCTCTTTAGATGTAAGAGTGAATGGATTCTTTCCTTCTTCCTTGAGTGCAGGGTTGAATGAGAATAAGTTCCAATATCCTGCTTTAACAGCTTTCTTCATCTCATCCTGACAATGATTCATTCCACCCTTAGCAATACCGTGAAGCTCACATGGAGCATATCCGATGATAAGTGATGGTCCATTATATGCCTCTGCCTCTGCGATAGCCTTAACAGCCTGAGCTGGGTTAGCACCAAGAGCTATCTGTGCTACATATACATATCCGTAGCTCATAGCAATTTCAGCAAGACTCTTCTTGCCCATCTCTTTACCTGCTGCTGCGAACTGACAAACCTCACCGATATTAGAAGCCTTAGAAGCCTGTCCACCTGTATTAGAGTACATCTCTGTATCGAATACCATGACATTTACATTCTCACCTGAAGCAAGAACATGGTCAAGTCCACCGAATCCGATATCATATGCCCAACCATCTCCACCGAAGATCCATACAGACTTCTTAGAGAGGTAATCTTTCTTATCTACAGCACTCTTAGCTTTATCACATCCGGCTGCTGCTGCCTTCTCAAGCTCAGCAATCAATGCTTCTGCTGCTGGTGCATTAGCTTTTGTATCATCCTTTGTATCCATAAATGTAGCAAATGCTGCTTTAAGTTCTGCTGAAGCCTTGTCAGACTCTGCACATGCCTTAGCTGCTGCAATTGCCTCATCACGAACATATTTCTGTCCGATATACATTCCTAATCCATGCTCTGCGTTATCCTCAAATAATGAGTTAGACCAAGCTGGACCCTTCTTAGAATCTTTGTTTACTGTATATGGTGATGTTGCTGCAGGACCACCCCAGATAGAAGAACATCCTGTTGCATTAGAAATATACATCTGCTCACCAAATAACTGTGTTATTAATCTTGCATATGATGTCTCAGCACATCCTGCACAGCTTCCTGAGAATTCAAGTAATGGCTGGTTGTACTGTGAACCAATTGGAGTTGCATCTGTAAATGCTGGTTTGATTCCCTTCTTGCTTACATTAGCTACAAGATAATCAAATACAGGCTGCTGCTCAGACTGTGTAGCCTGTGGAACCATCTTAATTGCTCCCTTATCAGCTGCAGGACAAACTGTGATACACTCACCACATCCCATACAATCTAATGGAGAAACGCTCATTGTGAACTTCATTCCTTCTCCTGTTGCATGTTTAGAATCTGCAAGCTTAATCTGTGAAGGAGCTGCCTTAACTTCACCCTCATCTAAGATGAATGGACGAATTGTAGCATGTGAACATACGAATGCACAACTGTTACACTGTACACATGTTGAAGGATCCCACTCTGGAACCATAACTGCTGTACCACGTTTTTCGTATGCTGATGCACCTGTCTCGAACTGTCCGTCTGCAATATCTTTGAATGCAGATACTGGAAGACTGTCACCATCCATTAATGCGATTGGCTGAAGAAGTTCTTTAACCATCTTAACTGTCTCTGGACGTCCTGTAAGCTCTTTTGCTGGAGCATCTGCCTCCGGATTAGACCATGAAGCCGGAATCTCTACTTTATGAACAGCATCTACACCTGCATCAATTGCCTTGTAATTCATCTCAACAACTGCGTCACCTTTTTTGCTGTATGACTTCTTGGCTGCTGCTTTCATATACTCTACGGCCTGGTCAATAGGCATAACATCTGCTAATTTGAAGAAAGCTGACTGAAGAATTGTATTTGTACGTTTACCCATACCAATCTCAATAGCTTTATCAATAGCATTGATTGTATATAACTGAATGTTGTTATCTGCAATATACTTCTTAGAAGCTGCAGGCATGTGTTTGTCAAGTTCTTCATCTGACCACTGGCAGTTAATCATGAATACTCCGCCTGGCTTAACATCCTGAACCATCTTAAATCCATTAGTGATGTATGATGGGTTATGACATGCAACGAAATCAGCCTGATTAATATAATATGGGCTCTTGATTGGGTTGTCACCAAATCTTAAGTGAGATATTGTAACACCACCTGTTTTCTTAGAGTCATACTGGAAGTATGCCTGAATGTATTTGTCTGTGTGGTCACCGATAATCTTTGTAGAGTTCTTGTTAGCACCAACTGTACCATCTCCACCAAGACCCCAGAATTTACACTCTTTAGTTCCTTTAGCTGATGTAATAGGAGCCGGCTTAACTTCTGGTAAGCTTAAGTTAGTAACATCATCAACGATACCTACTGTGAAACGTGCTTTTGGAGCATCTTTCTCAAGTTCCTTATAGATTGCAAATACTGATGAAGGAGGAGTATCTTTTGATCCAAGACCATAACGTCCACCTGTAAGGATTACATCATTTAATCCTGCTTCACGAAGTGTAGTAGCCACATCAAGGTAAAGTGGCTCACCAAGTGATCCTGGCTCTTTTGTACGATCAAGAACTGCAATCTTCTTAGCTGTCTTAGGAATTACTTTAAGAAGTGCTGATGATACCCAAGGACGATATAAACGAACTTTAATAAGACCAACTTTTTCGCCCTTAGCTGTTAAGTAATCAATTACTTCTTCTGCAACGTCACAGATAGAACCCATAGCAACAATTACTCTGTCTGCATCAGCCGCACCATAGTAATTGAATAAATCATAGTCAGTTCCAAGTTTTTCATTTACTTTCTTCATGTACTTCTCTACAACTGCTGGTAAAGCGTCGTATACTGAGTTACATGCTTCACGATGCTGGAAGAATACATCTCCGTTTTCATGAGAACCACGCATAGCTGGTTTCTCAGGATTAAGAGCATGCTCTCTGAAAGCTTTAACTGCATCCATTGGACACATTTCTTTAAGATCTTCATAATCCCATTTCTCAATCTTCTGAATCTCATGAGATGTACGGAATCCGTCAAAGAAGTTAATAAAAGGAACTTTTCCCTCTAATGCTGCAAGATGTGCAACAGGACTTAAGTCCATAACTTCCTGTGGGTTTGTCTCAGCAAGCATAGCAAATCCTGTCTGACGACAAGCATAAACATCACTATGATCACCAAAGATGTTAAGAGACTGTGTAGATACTGTACGTGCAGAAACATCAAATACACAAGGAAGCTGCTCAGCAGCAATCTTATACATGTTAGGAATCATAAGAAGAAGACCCTGTGATGCTGTAAATGTTGTTGTTAAAGCACCAGTTGCAAGAGATCCATGAACTGTACCTGCGGCACCTGCCTCTGACTGCATCTCTACAACCTTAACCTGATTACCAAAAATGTTCTCCTGTCCTGCTGCAGACCACTGATCTACTGAATCTGCCATTGGGCTGGAAGGTGTGATAGGATAGATAGCTGCTACTTCTGTATAAGCATATGCAACGTGTGCTGCAGCTGTGTTACCATCCATTGACTGTTTTGCTCTAGCCATAAATATATATCCTCCTTTTATCTTAGGGGCAATATTTTACTTTCTGAAAACCCCATTTGACAAAATTTTATCATCTTTTCACGTTAATGTAAATAAATTTTCATGTACTATTTTGCGTGCAAATCACTCCGGCCTCTCATATATATATATATGTCTGCGACATATATCTTAAGAAATTATTCGGAAGTATTTCTATCTGTATAATGTTAAAGTCTTCAAAACATATCTCTATATAGCCTGTCACCTTACAATCCTCTGCCTCTTTCCCAGCAGACCGGTCAGCAATCTTCCATGTATTTATGCTTTCTATAAAACTGTCAATATTCTTCCTGTCTTCTATTTTCTCTATACATTCATTTCTGTTAATCTTTATATAAGATATGTCCACATCATTTCTGATATTCTTAATGTAATCATAGAGAAGATTTTTCTTTTTTCTCTTATCTGCAAGTATATTCTCTTCCTGTACAAGTATCCTTATTTTCTTTTTTCTTCTGTAAATAATGTATACAATACATATACCACTTATTATAACTTCCCATATTCCCGTAACTATCTTATGCTTTATCTCATCAGGTGTTACGATTTCAATATGATATTTTGTTGAAACAACACTATTAAGTTTCAGCCTTGACAATTTGAGTGAATCTTCAAAGAATTTAAAAAAGAATTTATCCCTGTCAGTTCTTTTAACTATTCCATATATTCTTGTCGAGTTAACACTTTTAGGTTTTTGCTTTGAATTCATACTTACAACAGGGAGTTTATCATATTCCGTCTTAAATGCCGTAAATGTATTACTTACATTCTTTTTAAGAAGAATATACTGGTTCTTTTTGCCACCTATACCAACAACATACACTTCTTTGGAACCTGTAAGACCATATTCCGAAGTAATGTGTCCATATGTGTAATTAAGCATATCTGATACACACATTCCACTCTTCAGATTATTCACATTTAAATCATCAAGAGTATATGCATAATCAAAACCCATGAGAATACCGGAATTTACCGATATTGTAAAAATACCTGCGAGCATAAAAATGCCCGCAAGTATTCTTAAGAGATTATGCATTATAAAATTTAATAAACGAATTGCATTATCTTTCATATACCCCTCATTCCTGAACAGTTATTATTTAGACAAATGTGAAAGCTGTGCCTTAACCTGTTCCATCATTGTCTCATACTTGGATTTCTTTTCTTTCTCCTCATTTATCTTAGCTTCCGGAGCTTTGCTTATGAATTTCTCATTAGAAAGCATGCCGTTTACACGTGCAAGTTCTTTATTAAGCCTCTCCTCTTCTTTCTTAAGACGCTCAATCTCTTTATCTATATCCACAAGCTCGGCAAATGGCATATAAATAGTAGCTCCTGCAATAACAACTGATACTGCATCTTCAGCCACACCTGTCTTATCAGCCTGAACCCTGACTTCATTTGCATAAGATAATGTTGCAAAGAACACATTTCCTGTCTCGAATATATTTCTTATCTTCTCCGAATCAGATACAACGTATACAAGTGCTTTCCTGCTAGGTGGAACATTCATTCCTGCTCTTGTATTTCTTATTCCTCTTACTGCCTCTTTGATTATCTCAATAGCTTCTTCTTCTTTTTCAAAATGTCTGTCCTCTGAATATTCCGGCCATTTAGATATCATAATTGACTCTTCCTCATTCTGAAGTGTGCAGAATATTTCCTCTGTTACAAATGGCATGTATGGGTGAAGAAGTTTAAGCGAAATAGTAAGCACTTCTTTGAGAGTATATAAAGCTGCCTTCTTAGTTGTGTCCTCGTCATTATAAAGACGTGGTTTTACCATCTCAATATACCAGTCACAGAACTCTTCCCATATGAAATCATAAAGTTTTGCTGCTGCAACACCAATCTCATATTTGTCAAGATTCTCCGTAACTTCTTTGCATAATGTATTTGCCTTAGAAAGTATCCACTTATCTGCGTCTGTAAGTTCAGAAGTATCCACTTTCTCTATATTCCCTTCAGGCATATTCATCATAATAAATCTTGATGCATTCCATACTTTATTGGCAAAGTTTCTGCTGGCTTCAACTTTCTCCCAGTAAAACCTCATATCATTTCCCGGAGCATTACCTGTAATAAGAGTAAACCTTAATGCATCAGCACCGTACTTATCTATTACTTCAAGCGGGTCAATACCATTGCCAAGCGATTTACTCATCTTACGTCCCTGTGAGTCTCTTACGAGTCCGTGAATGAGAACTGTGTCGAACGGAACTTCTCCTACATGTTCAAGACCACTGAATATCATTCTGCTAACCCAGAAGAATATGATATCGTATCCTGTTACGAGAGTTGTAGTCGGATAGAAATAATCAAGTTCCTCTGTTTTGTCAGGCCATCCAAGCGTTGAGAAAGGCCAGAGCGCTGATGAGAACCATGTATCAAGTGTATCAGGATCCTGACGCATATTCTTACCACATTTTGGACATACAGCCTCATTTTCCTTAGTAACAACCATCTCACCACAATCATCACAGTAAAATGCCGGAATCTGATGCCCCCACCAGAGCTGTCTTGATATACACCAGTCTCTTATTCCTTCCATCCAGTGGAAATATGTCTTATCAAAATGTTCCGGAACAAACTTCGTCTTTCCCTCTTTAACTGCTTTTATTGCAGGTTCAGCAAGCGGTTTCATTTTAACAAACCACTGTTTTGATACTCTTGGTTCTACAGTTGTATGACATCTGTAACATGTACCGACATTGTGGCTGTAATCTTCTATCTTAACTAAAGCACCCTCTGCCTCAAGGTCTGCAACAATTGCTTTTCTTGCCTCGTATCTGTCCATTCCCGCATACTTAGGATAATCATCAACAATTTTTGCATCCTCGGTAAGAACGTTGATAACCTCAAGATTATGTCTTAATCCCACTTCAAAATCGTTAGGGTCATGAGCAGGTGTAATCTTAACAACACCTGTTCCAAATTCCATGTCAACATAATCATCTGCAACTATAGGTATCTCTCTGTGGACAATAGGAAGAATAAGCATCTTACCCACCATATCCTTATATCTGTCATCCTTAGGATTTACCGCAACTGCCGTATCTCCAAGCAGTGTCTCCGGACGTGTTGTGGCAAGGTTTATATATCCACTTCCGTCAGCAAGCGGATATCTGAGATGCCAGAAATGTCCTGCCTGATCCTCATATTCCACCTCTGCATCTGATATGGAGGTAAGACATTTAGGACACCAGTTAATGATTCTCTCACCACGGTAAATAAGCCCTTTATTATAAAGATTAACAAATACTTCTTTAACTGCCTTATTACAGCCCTCATCCATTGTAAATCTCTCTCTGTCCCAGTCACATGATGAACCAATCTTCTTAAGCTGCGCTACAATTCTTCCACCATACTGTTTCTTCCACTCCCAGGCTCTCTCAAGGAATTTCTCTCTTCCAATGTCTTCCTTAGATATTCCTTCTTCTCTCATTTTTTCAACAATCTTTGCTTCTGTCGCAATTGAAGCATGGTCCGTACCCGGAACCCAGAGTGCATCATATCCCTGCATTCTCTTATATCTTACAAGAATATCCTGTAACGTATTATCAAGCGCATGTCCCATATGAAGCTGTCCTGTAATATTTGGTGGTGGCATAACTATAGTAAACGGTTTCTTACTTCTATCCACCTCTGCATGAAAATACTTCTTATTTATCCACTTATCATAGAGTTTCTGCTCTATTTCGGCCGGATTATAATTCTTCTCTAATTCTTTAGCCATCTTTCTCCTCCTTATCAAATCACACTGACATAAAAGAAAGCCCTCTACCGGACTTTCCGGTAAAGGGCGTATATACGCGGTACCACCTTTATCTTATCACTTATCATATCCTGTAACGGGGACGAAACCGACTGTCTCTAATAATTATATAGTTCTATTAATACCATAATTCTATATACTTTCAAGCCAGTTGCTCGGAAGCTACCTTCAGAACCCACTGCCTGTGCAGTCTTACAGCCGATGAACCGCACTCTCTGTAAAGGGTTAGATTCCTACTCCTCTTCGTCATAGCATTTATCTTACAATAGTTTAATAATACGGAATCCATTTGTCAAGCATTATATTCATCTATAACCTTCATTATCTCTCTTGCATACTTTCTATTCTTGTCTATAAATTCCTGTATTGCAAACTTCGACTTATCTATAACATCAAGGTTATAGTCCATTGTAACTCTTACTTTCTGTCTTCTTTTCTCAAGCTTATGCAGCAATCCGTCAAGTTCTGCCGGTGATATAATCATATACGCCTGCTGAATCCATATATCCGGGTCTTTAATATTATATTTTTCAAGTTCACTGACAAGATCTTCTTCAGCACTTATAAGCTTCTCTGAAGTTCTTTTATATACTTCACGTCTTTTATTCTCCTGAAGATACTGATTCCACATTTTTCCAAGCTGTACCGAACTTTTTACACCATATTTCTCGTATTCATACTCAAGTCTCGAAGCAACATTTACATACTTAATCTTAACTTTATTAAGCATAGTTATGGCTCTGTTTATTTTAAGTTCTGTATATCGTATATCATAAAGTGTCTTTCTGTGAAGTCCGAATACAAGTGCAACAAGCACTGCTGAAGCGGCAACTATGGCATATATCATCATATCCGTATTATTTCCCGTGGTCATTCCATACATCACGATAATAAATGTAAGTGTCAGTATAGATAATATTCCCATTTTGCTTATATTACCAAGTGTCTCGAGTCTTAAAGATAATTCATGCCTCTCCATCTTAAGCCCCATCTTCTCCCCTTCGAGATATTTCATATCTGTCCTTACAGTTCTGCAATATGCTTCATCTTCATCCAGTGACTTAATCATATCTTTAATCTCATCTTTGTTATCGTCGAGAAATGAATACTGCATATATGTAAGTTTATCTTTTGCACGGCTATATTCTTCCCTGTCATTCTCAAATACAACAATTCTTTTTGCAAGATTAACAACTTTTGTCTTCTCTTCCTCCGGTAAATCCGAGATTATCTGGACATCAGACAGATATGCATTTACCATCTGATACTCCTGCTTAACATCAGTAAGTCTTTTCTCTGCCTCAATCATCTGTTCGCAATAATTTTCTATATATCTCCTGCGTTTTTCAGGAGTATCATATTTCACAACCGTATCTTCCAGATTTTCCTGGGCTGTATCAATATCCTTATCCGTTATATTTTCTGACATGTCGGGAATATTATTATTTACGGGTTTTTCTGTTTCATTTTTTTTCTTCCTTCTAAAAAATCCCATTTAACCTATTCCATTTCCTCTCTGTATTCATCTTTCCATTTTTCAAGAATGTTGTCAATATTTTTGTAATATTCATCAAGATTAACACTTCCGTCAAATATGAGCGAAGAATTAAGTCTGATAGTTCTGTCATCTTCTCTTATATCATTTTTCTGCTCTATAACTCTAAGTCTTATTCTCTCAACATTTTCGTCAGATATATTGTATTTAACAGCAAATCTCTCAAGCCGTCTTTCTAATCTTCCCAATATACAACATATAATAAACTTTTCTTCCGTCGTCACATCTTTTATTATTTCTTCTGACTTTTCAAAGCACCCTGCCGCATCACCATACATAAATCTATGTGCATCAATAATCCCCATATTGTACCACACATGCGCTATTTCTTCATCTGACACATTTTTCCGTCTATGAGAATCTATAACTGTTCTATATATTTCCGCCGCAGCATTATACTTATGTCTCTCCATATAAGTCTGTGCCCTTAAAATTTGTCTCTCTTCTAAAGATTTGTCTCCAATTTTATTAAGAAGCAGCTCCACATCACCAATCTCATCTTCATTATAATAAGCCGAAGCTTTTATAATTGTAAGCATACATTCCGCATAACTGTCATTCATAGCCAGATGCCTGTGTAATTTTTCGGACAGCTCATCCATATGCCACACATCACGTATATGTGCAACCAGCGTTTCATTAAAGAATTCCCTTGTAATAAAATAAACATTATTATACAGATAATAAGCCATCTCTTCTATGGAATAAATATTTATATTCAGTTCTTCTATACGGTACGGTACATCAGCCTGATGGCTGCATAAAATAATTCCACCCATATTTATCTCCATTCCTTAGATATTACTTCCTCTATCACTTTACCTGATGACTTAAAAAACTCTCCGAAACCTTTATCCACCACCCTGATAACACATTCCTGTGGCGAATTATATTTAACCGATATTCCGAGTCTCGTTGTCCTTGGCGGTCTGTCCGGAAATTCATCAAGTGCTATTCCATATACTTTTCTAATATTTTCAGATACAGAATCAACACGAAATTTAAGCATATCAGCACCATCAACAATAACTTCCGTATATGCTCCCGCTTCATACCAGTTAGTGCCTTCCTCAGACATAACCACATATTTCTCATTATCATCATTACCGACTACCAGCGATACTGTCATGTCTGTTCTCTGCCCGCACATTATCTTAATGTGTTCATATTTAACTCTTCCTGCTTTCTCCATCGCAGCATAACAGGCACCTTTTACAAAGAGATTATATCCCTTGAACACCCTTCTTTTGCTGCATATTACTCCCATCGACCTGTCAGCCCATTCTTTATAAAATCCACTTCCCGTAATAAATGCTGCTGAGACTACATGCTCTTTAAAATGCTCCTGTACATACCTGCAAAGCGTATCATCTGCCATTACCTTTCCGTCCTCATTGTCGAGAAATTCATATGGTATCAGCTCTGTAAGATTCTGCTCTTCGCATCTCACTATAGAAGGCAGTCTGGTTTTATCAACATACATTCTTCTGTATTTGAAATAATTTTCACTAAAATCAAACAGTGCCACATCATTTGACCATATGTCACTACTCTGTGATATAACATAATACATAAAACTCTCGGTATGTGTCTGTACACATATATTGTCTTCACTAATGTCATTTTCCTTCATAACATCAACTATTATATCCATCATTTTTCTGTCAACAGCATTCTCAAAAGTAACTGCCACATATTCAGGTCCCGCTGACTTTGTATTATCGTAAAGAACCTTAAAGAGATAAGATACATATTTTGAAAATAATTCCTTAGAATTGTATTTTTTATCTTTTATCTCTGTTTCCTCTTCTTTGTCAAGTGCCGAAACAATATCTGTAACCTTTATCCCATTACCTTTTTCAGCACATCTGACTGCCTCATCACCGAACACCATCTGACCACTCAGTTCATCAATCCATATAACAGATGGTATCAGATATCTTCTGTCATTATATATTGTACTTACAGACTTAGGTTCTTTACCTATTCCGTCAAATGTGCTTATCTGACAGAAATCATCACAAAAATCAAAAGCCGCAGCAATAATATTTTTTCCCAATCTGATACCTCCATTCCGTAATCTCTAAAACAGTTTTTCAACAAGTCTGTTCTCTTCGTAATAGCCTTTCATCATCTCACGTATTGTAGATTCCTCTTTCATTTCTTTGCAGACAAGAATTTCATTTAATCTGGAATATCTTGTCTCGTTAACATCAACATTCTCATCGGCAATATAATAATTCCTGCTCTCTGTAAGGCTTTCCCCTGAATCTCCGTCCTCAGTTATATAATACATTAGATTTTCTCCAAAAAACATCATAATCCTGCACACAAATACACCCTTAAATATTTGTGTCATTTCCTCGGTTATGAATTCTTTATGCTCAACATCTTCGGTTGTCAGAATATAATGAATATATACCTTTTTATTATAATCCGTCCTGTACTCAACTACAGTATTTTCCATTACACTCCATGACATTTTAACCTTGCCCCAGTACTTTCTGAAAAAGTCAAAATAAATGTCATGTTCGATAAACTCATGTATAAGTCTTTCGCATACTTTCAATGTACCTTCAGATGCATCGTTTTCCGAATAATACTTGAGAAATGCTGCTGCACACATATCATTTAAATCATTCTCATATTCGAGTTCCATTTCAAGATATTTAAACACTCCACTGTCAACCGGCTGTTCTTTAACAAAATAAACATGTGCCTCATAGAACAAAAATGCTCTTTTTAGTTCACCGCATGCACCATGCTCATAATAAGAATCAAATATTTTCACCAGACTGCTCATCTGCATCCCTGTAAACAATATCTGTGCAATAAGTCTTTCTTCATACTCCCTGTCATAATAATCAAAAGCTGCTGCCTCTTTCCATATATCAATCATCTCTTTAGTGGAACCATTATAATATCTGCACAGATATTTGAGAATATTTGTGTTATACTTTCCTCTTCTGAAAGCATAAATACATATGCCAAGCATTTGCTCATCATGCGTATTCATCATATCCTCACTGCTGAGTCTTCTGTTAGCAAATTTAGCCAGTCTTCTTGAACTTAATGACGCTATCCCATACTTTCCGATAAAACGCTGTGCCTCATCATCAAGCCCACGAAGCAGCATAAGTTCAATAACCCTTTTTCTCGTCGGACTATCCATAAATCTGCTGTCTATGTTACGAAGATAACCATCAAGTTCACTTCCATCATAATTATTATAATAGAACTCCACTATATCCTTCATGATAAGCTTCTTATACTCCGCCCTGAAAGCTTCACATCCCGCAATACGTTTAAACAGATATACCGCCTTCTCGGATGTATGATGGTATTTAAGTATTTTCTCCGCTGAAGCCGCCATAAGATAAAGGTCGGCATTATTAATTTCTTCACATAATGATGAATATTTTAATATATTTTCATTCTTATCACATAACTTCTTAATTGTATAATTAACCTCTTTGGCATGCCTGTTTCCTTCATTATCTCCAAAAACAACTACCGTATCCTCCGTGTACATCCTGACATAAGCCCTGCCATTGTGAAGAACATATCTTTCTTCATCATTAAGCTCTTTATGTAACACTATGACCTCGTTGATGTTGTCATTAAAACACTCTATCTGATACAGGTTAAGAACGGCACCTATCCTGGATGAATTCTCCTTGGTAATTATACTTTCCCTGATAAATTTATTATAAAGATATACAAGTTCCTCACTTACATTTCCTTTTTCTAACTGCTTTATCGTAAACAGTTCTATTTTATCTTTATAATTCTTATATATATCAGGAATCTTATCAGCATTTTCAACTATTCCAACATAAAGAATCTGCTTTTTATCTCCAAGCACATCATCATTATTAAGAAAATACATAAGCATTGTCTCTGACAATGTAATCTGTCCGGCACTCTCCATGCTATAGATATATTTCTCATATAGTCCGGCTATTTTAACTTCCGCAATTATCCCAAGTTCGTACCATTTGAAATACTTCCTGTCAAGCTTATTATTTTTAATAAGCATGCTGCATATAGTTGTAAGTATCTCCTTATTCTCAAATCTGTAATAAAGCTGTTCAAGAATTCTGAATACAAGCGGATTAAATCTTTTCTCAAGAAGAGCAATATCCGCTACCTGAAGTGCAAGTTTGAGATTAATACCCTCATATCTGCATCCGAATGCCAGCACCTGTATCTCAAAATTATTAAGAACCCTTAATAATACCGGTTGCCTGTTAAATGCATTCAACGCCTCATAATACATTAAGGGGCTTACACAGCCATGACTGAACTGTTCCTTTGTTCTCGTTATCTTAAGACTCTTATTGTTCTCGTATGCATTGTCAAGATAAAAAAGAATCCACAAAAGTTTCCATGAATTATAGCCATTCTCATAGTAATGCTTAACTTTATGTAAAACATCTGCCGTCATCTCAGGACTTCTCTTCTGAAGTGTCCGTACATAGAGATAGTATGCATAAAGCTCTACATTCTTTTCTCTCTCATCAAGAATCTCTTCTGCAACATTTCCAAGAAGCCATGAAGCCTGCTCTTCCATGCCTTTTGAAAGATATATCTGTGCCTGTACAAGCTTAATAAATGCTGATGTATCATCAATTCCTCTCATTTTTTCGATAATGCGAATCGAGTCGTCCGCCCAGTCATTAACACCATATTTACGCATTCTGAACATCAGATACATGTCTGTAAGCTTTGCCAGTCCCTTCTTCCACTCCATCCTCATAACGTCATGGTCATGAACATTATCTACAGATATATCAACTTCAACACTTTTAAATGTATTACTGAATACTATTTTACCATAATTATTACCGTCATGAAGCGCATCAACATCTATCGTAAATGTATATTCGCATACTTTTCCATTGAAATCAGCAGGAGTCAGTCTCTTCTTATAATCTTTGATAAAACCTCCCTGAACCTCAACTTCTATATCGATGTATCCCCAGCCACTTTTATTAATAATTATAATATCTCCATAGTCATGCTCTAAAGAATCATATTCTCTTGTCGTATCTTCTATTGTAAATTCTTCACGCTGCTTTTTACTCGTAGCAATAAGAAATTCTTCCAAGGCCACATCTGTGCTGCAACTCTTTATAAGTCCGTCATACAACGCATTCATATTCAGGTCATTGCCAATAATATTAGTACGGAATCTTTCGTCATAGAATATCTTAACCGCCTCTTCATATTCCTGCCGGACAATGTTGGTGAACGTAAACAGATTGTCAACAATTCCTTCACTACTCTCTATAGGCACATTAACAATATTGAACTTATAAGGAATGGTTATCTCTCCACCATTAAACACAATGTTGAATACACCCTCTACACTACATCCCGGCTCCATATTATCCGTTACAACATTGTATTTAATAATGCTTCCCTTGCCCGTAAATGTATTATTATCCAAAACAACAAATTCACTGGTGGAATATACTATTCCCTTTAACGCAGACTCATTCTCACACAGAACCGAAAAAGCTCCTTCATATGCTTCACCTGCATGGATTGTCTTATCTATATCGGTAACAGAAGCCTCTACAACCGGTTTCTCATATTCAATTACACCTCTCGAGAGCTTTCCAATAAAATCTTTCACAATAAACCTCTTACAATTTCCTATATGTTAACTACAAGCATGTCATTTAATAATTGTATCACATTTTCTTAACTTATTCAATCTTTCAACTCTTTCTCTCTCTGCTCCAAGCATACCACCAATATAGAACCTTTCATTAACTGTCTCATCAGGCAGATACTGCTGCTTTACATAATGTTCATCATACTCATGTGCATACTTATAACCTATTCCATGCCCCAAATCCTGTGCTCCTTTGTAAGAGCCGACTTTAAGATAAGCGGGGATATCATACGCCGGATGCTCCTCCACATATTTCATGGCTGAGTTAATTGCATTGTATGCGGAATTACTCTTTGGAGCCGAAGCCACATATATCGCTGCCTCTGCAAGTGGTATTCTTGCTTCCGGCATTCCAAGCTGATGAACTGCTTCAGCGGCACTGACGGCAACCCTTAATGCTGCCGGGTCGGCAAGTCCCACATCCTCAGCAGCACATATCATAATTCTTCTCGCTATAAATGTAACACTCTCACCGGCATATAACATTCTTGCAAGATAATACACTGCCGCATCCGGGTCAGACCCCCTCATACTTTTAATAAATGCCGATATAGTATCATAATGATTATCCCCTTCTTTATCATACTTAACATTTCTTCTCTGAATACACTCTTCCATCACCTCTGACGTAATATGTATCTTCCCGTCTTCAGACCTCTCAGTAGTAAGCACCGCAAGTTCCAGTGCATTAAGTGCCTGTCTTGCATCTCCTCCTGCTATATCTGCCAGAAAGTCAACCGCATCCTCATCCATATCAGCATCATATATTCCCATTCCCTTTTTCTCATCTTTAAGCGCTCTTCTGATAATCGTTTTAATGCCATCCATATCTAATGGTTTTAACTCAAATACAAGTGAGCGGGATATAAGTGCATTATTGACCTCAAAATACGGATTCTCAGTTGTGGCACCGATAAGTATTATCGTTCCGTCCTCTACAAATGGAAGAAGGTAATCCTGCTGTCCTTTATTAAATCTGTGAATCTCATCTATAAATAATATTGTTCTTCTCGCAAACATTCCGAGATTCTCTTTAGCCTTTGTCGTGACTTCCTCCATATCTTTTTTGCCTGCAACCGTAGCATTAAGCTGCATAAAATCACTTTTAGAAGATGCTGCTATCACCTTGGCAAGTGTTGTCTTACCTGTTCCCGGTGGTCCAAAAAATATTACCGAACTTAACTTATCAGCTTCAATGGCTCTGTTAAGTATCCTGCCCTTCCCTATAATATGCTCCTGTCCTATAACTTCTTCAAGAGTCTCAGGGCGCATCCTTGCTGCCAACGGTGCCGTGCTTTCTTCATTCTTAGTCTTCATATAATCAAATAAATCCATATTATAATACCTGCCTTTATATCAGTTTTACCATGTCCCCGCCTTTTTTTCAAGATTATTACATCTGACTGAAAATCATACTCCAACAATATAACAGGGTGCCACCTCATTAAGATGACACCCTGTTATAAAAACAATTATATACTAAAATACGTTTTTTAATTTTTTAATATTAACGCTTTTTGCAACAAATCCGTAATGTGTTCCTTTTTTCTTTTTCATTGTAACTGTTACTGTTGCCCATTTTTTTGAAGTATTATCTTCGCTATTTACCCATTTAACATCACATGTAGCTATATATTTGGATGATGATTCTTTCTTAATGGATTTTACTGTTAACTTAGGATAGGCATTTCCCCAATCTCCTTTTTTGTGAGGCACATAAAATTTTTTCACTCCAAATACTCTCTCAGCAGCTTTTTTGCCTCCCATATATCCAAGTGGTACTACCATGTTATCCTTATAAGTCAAGTCCTCTTTCTGCCAGCTCTGGAAAACCCATTTTTGTGATTTTCCGACAGCTATTTTATTATCAGAATCGTTGTCTGCCAACATCTGTCCGACAAATGTTTCGAAATTACTACATAACTTCTTAATATTTGCTTTCTCACTTGAACTCACTTTAGCAGTTGCCGCCATAACTTCCTGAGGAGCTGCCGTTAAACAGGTACTAATTAATAATGTCATTACCAATGCATAAACTAATGGTTTAAATCTTCTCTTCATTTTTCCTTCTCCTTTGCTTTTATTTGGTCTCTATATTATACATTTTACTGTATTTAATGTCAATGTATCTGGCATTCTATCTGTCCTATAACTTCTTCAATGGTCTTGAGGCACATCCTTGCTGCCAACGATGCCGTGTATTCTTCATTCTTAGTCTTCAGTCTTCATATAATATTAGTCCGTATAACCCAATGTAACTCAAATTTTAATATGTAATTAGTTTCTTTTTTGCATCCTCAATTCCCAGATGGACATAACTTTTCTACATTTGCTCCTACCCATTTGGCTATAATTTCTGCAACCGCTTTAGTGTTTCCACGCCTTGACTGAAATCTCACCGCCACTTTCATGCTATGCCTCTATTTTGTTCATCTTTTTGGTAAATATAGGAATAATCCAATGTGCTATTTCTAAATTTCCTGCAATGACAACAATGCCAACCAAGCTATATACAATCACCTTACTTACCAAATATGATAATAAAGTCATGCTACTTGTAATGACACAAATACTTATAGACAAACAAATCAAACTGGTAATTAATGCAGGTATATATTTTCGAATCTTCCAAACGAATTAACAGTACAGATTGTCCATCATTTTTATTTTATATTCTCTTAAGATTTTGCTTATTGTTACATATTGATTTTTGTGCTATAATATTTACATATATGGTCATTGTGGCTAATAATATAAAGAAAGGTTTGATTAAATGACACAGAACAATAATGCTAATCCTTATTCAGAAATCACTCCTGAAATCCTTTCGCTCGCAGACAAATGTGTGGAAAACAGCTCTATCAATCCTGAGCTTTATTCTAAGTATGAAGTTAAGAGGGGACTAAGAGACATTAATGGAAAAGGTGTCCTCACCGGTTTAACGGAAATCGCTGAGGTCAAATCATATACCATAGAGGACAGTGAAATGATTCCATGTCCCGGTAAGTTATATTACCGTGGACTTAACATTGAAGACATTGTTAAAGGTTTCGTAGAAGACAAACGTTTCGGTTTTGAAGAAACCACTTATCTTCTTCTCTTTGGAAAACTTCCAACTCCGGAAGAACTTAAAGAGTTCAATGCTTTGTTAGGTCATTATCGTACACTTCCAACAAGTTTTGTGCGTGACATTATCATGAAAGCACCAAGTCAGAATATGATGAACACTCTTGCAAGAAGTGTACTTACACTTTACTCTTACGATGACAGGGCTGATGATGTATCGATACCTAACGTACTAAGACAGTGTTTACAGCTTATCGCACTGTTCCCCGAATTATCTGTATACGGCTATCAGGCTTACAGACATTATCACGACGGTCAGAGTCTTTTCATTCATTCACCAAGTCCTGAGATGTCAACTGCTGAAAATATTTTACATTTATTAAGACCTGACGGAAAATATACCGAATTAGAAGCCCGTATTCTTGATGTATGTCTTGTTATTCATGCTGACCACGGCGGTGGAAATAACTCAACATTCACTACTCATGTTGTATCTTCATCGGGAACCGATACATACTCAACGGTCGCTGCTTCGCTTGGTTCTCTTAAAGGTCCAAAACACGGTGGTGCTAATCTTAAAGTTATCCAGATGTTTGACGATATGATGGAAACAATAAAAGACTGGGAAGACGAAGATGAAATCAGCGATTATCTTCGTGGTCTTCTTCATAAAGAACGTTTTGATAAAGCCGGTCTTATATATGGTATGGGGCATGCTGTTTATTCAATATCAGACCCTAGAGCCGGTATATTAAAAGGATTTGTTGAGAAGCTTTCCAAAGAAAAAGGTTACGACAAAGAGTTCAAGTTCTATTCATGTGTTGAGAAACTTGCACCTAAGATTATTGCAGAAGAACGAAAGATATATAAAGGTGTAAGCGCCAATGTTGACTTCTACAGCGGATTCGTATACAGAATGCTCGGACTTCCAATTGAACTTTACACACCTATCTTTGCTATCGCAAGAATAAGCGGATGGAGTGCACACAGAATTGAAGAGCTGGTAAACGCAAGCAAGATAATACGTCCTGCATATAAAAATGTTGCAAAACATATCGATTACACACCACTTAACGACAGATAAATATGAATTATCAATTATAAATTGACACAGACAGGAGGCTAATATGTCCACTAATTCATTACCAAAAGACCCTCACATTCTCTTAAGTTATATTAACACACAGCTTCGCGATAACTATGATGATCTTGTAGAATTCTGTGTATCGAATTCTGTTGACATTAACGATATTGTCGGAAGAATGAGAGCTATTGATTGTGTATATGATGAAAATACTAATCAGTTCAAATAAAGTATAACCGTACAAAAGAGTCATATCAGATTGAATTCAAATCTGATATGACTCTTATAATTTTATCTTTAACCGTTATTCTTTTTCCATCTTCATTTTCACAAATGCATATAACGTCATAATAACTATCGCAGCAATCTCATTTACCATGCCAAATATTATAAGTGTTACAATCGTAACATATACACCTATTGCTTTATATTTCTTATCTTTAATCTCCGTTATCAACTTATTAAACACTGTCGAACCCGGAATAATATATGCTATCAGATAACATATAAGTCTCATGTCATCTGCGCTTATCACATCAGGACTTATATATTTTCCAAATGGTACTGACAATGCACATATAATAAGCATAACAGATATAAATGTTCCTGATATCAGTCTCTGGTATTTCTTTAACATGTTAAACCTCATTTCTGATTTTTCATATTAATCATTCGACCTGTCAGTCTGTTAATTTATTCATTAATATGCTCATATCCCTGACTAAGAATTGATTCTATATGTCCGTCTGATAATGAATAAAATACAGTCTTGCCTTCTCTCCTGAATTTGACCAGCTGCATCTGCTTTAATATCCTAAGCTGATGCGAAACTGCTGACTGGCTTACCCCAAGAATCTGTCCTATATCACACACACACATCTCTTCCTGTGACAGAACATATAATATTTTTATTCTTGTTGAATCAGCAAACACCTTGAAAAATTCTGCAAGCTCATATAACTTTTCATCCGACGGCATATTTCCAAGAACCTTCTTAACAACATCCTCATGAACATTCATAAAGTCGCATTTGTCAAACCCGGTATCTATGTTTTCATTATCCTTATTGCAATTGCATCCCATAAATTTTCTCCTACTCTCTACTGCTTTCTTCTGAATAATATATCTCCCAGAACAGTTACACATTTATTATGATTGTATCACAGAAACATCTGTTTTGCAAATCAGAGACAGCAATATTGCTACGAAAACCATACATAATATGCCTATTGATAAATTATATTTAATACACAGAATCGTCTTATCACATTCTGACTTTCTTTTTAACTCTTCCCCTTCGTTCTCTATTGTAAACCCTTTCTTCTCAAGCTTTTTCACTGTGTTTCCTGAAATATCATATCTTTTGAATCTTATCAGCACTTCATTCTGCGTGTTTTCACTTTCTTTATTGTATGATGTTCTTTTTCCATCATCTATAATTACTACAAATTCTTTATTCTTTTCACTATTATTTCCCCCGCTGACACTATGTTCATCATCCAGTAATATCAGTTTAGCACTACTGCTTACTTCATCTGACATATATTTTATGTGGCTGTTACTGCCGTTATCTATGTCAGGAATATATCTTTTAAGTTTTAAATATGCACCGTTACTGATATATATTCTCTCTCCGGCAGATGTATTATCTATTCCATAAAGTTCCCTCGCAAATGTCTTATCAAGCTTTATACTCTCATAACTTATCGTATCTTTTCCTGCATATATCTCGACATTTCCCCTGCTTATACTTCCTGCCGCCATAACACCATCAATTTTCTTAAGTTCCTGTATATTATTTTTAAGCTTTGTGCTGCTACATTTTACAGAGACAATATAGTCAGCCACGCAGTTAATGCGCTTATACATTTTCACACCACCATTAACGGCAAGTATTATAAATGTGATTCCTATTGCACCAAATATCATGACTATCTTAACCCGGTCATCCCTTCGTCTCGCCCGAAGAATTTTACTTAATAATCCCATACCTTACTCCTCATCCGCAATACAATTATCAATCATTCGTCTTTTTACTTTCCTTATCAGAATTATTACTATTATCGCAACAATTACAACACATATCACTCCCATTATCCACCACCACTGCTCCGGCTTATCATCTTTATTATCTTTCCCTTTTTCCTCCGAAAATGGTGATTCTATCTTAAGGCTGAATTCCTGCTCATTCTGTAACTGATTGCCTGACTCATCTGTATAATAATATGTTATCTTACCTGTTGTATCTCCATAGGGCATGAATTCATCCGACAGTCCCGTAATATTAACATATGCTTCACCCGTTGCTTCCTGTCCCGGTTCTACATCACCTACGAATATCGTTTTCTCAGGCTTTAGTCCATCTCCCTCAATCTCGGCTCTTACATTATATATTTTGCCCTTTCCAAGATTCATCACTTGTACTGTTGCATTTGCAACATCTGCAACCTGAAGGCTTTCTCCAAGTGAAAATTCACCAAACTCGACATTGACCGGCTGATTAACTTTCATCCTTACTGTACCTGCTGATGTATACGGATTACCTTTTTCATCGGCATAATCAGCAGAAACAGCAAAGTTATACTGCCCCTGTGGTGTGACTGCTGAAACATTATATGTATATGCCACATCCGTAGCACCGCCTGCTGCAACATCACCTATATATTGCGTAGAGCTTTTATCAAGCAGGGTAAAATTTGCTTCCGGTTCCTCTATTGATATAGTTGCATTCTTTATATTTACAGAATCACTCATATTATGAAGCCTTATATGAACCGTTACATCATCTCCTCCATTAATAACATCCTTTGAAAATGTATATGATTCAACAAGAAGTTTAGGTACAAATGATGACTGTGAATCAGCATTTTGTACATCTGCTCCTGCATTTTTTCCATCAGTAATATTTACATATACATTAAAATCACCGGATACATCTGCCCCATTTTCATCTTTACCTGCTATACTAAATGTTACCGGATAACTGCCATTTATTCTATCCTGTTTTAACTCAAGTGAAAACACAACCGGATAACACTTAATCTTTGCTGAATTATTATTAATCCCCATCTCTGTTAAGTACACATTTTTCTCGTAATTCTTGCATACAAAAGGATTGCTCTCAGACTCACCAAGATTAAGTCTGGCTGTTATTACATTTCCCTTAATATTGCCATCATATAGAAGCGGCAGAACAATGTATGCATAACCATTCGATGTTCCCGGCACATAACCGTCACAATATGCCTTGTCCATTCCATCATAAACGTTCTGATTATCAATTCTGATATTTGCAGAATTTTCTATACCTGCTCCGGCAGAATTATCATCATCCGCAAATATCTGTAATTCAGCCAGGGCAGCCAATATAACAATGCTCACTAAAAATAATATAAATTTTTTCATCCCCACTTGTCCTCCATTTCATGTACATCATCACATAGCTGTTCTATATCCTGTGCGTTATGGCTCGCAAGCAAAATAGATTTGCCCTGTGCTTTCAGTTCTTTTAACAATTCTCTCATATGCTCTGCCCCTGTCTTATCAAGACCATTAAATGGTTCATCAAGTACAAGAACATCAGGATTTTCCATTATAGCCTGTGCTATACCGAGTCTCTGTCTCATTCCAAGAGAATATTTTGATACATGTTTTCTCATCTTCGGATTAAGCCCTACTCTTTCCAGACTTTCCAATATCTCTTTCTTTCCTATATCAGCTCTCAGACCTGCTAATATTTTAAGATTTTTGTACCCACTTACATTGGGTAAAAATCCGGGGGTCTCTATAATCATTCCCAATTTCTCCGGAAAATCACAATCCCTGCCAATCACCTTTCCACAGACCGTTACCCTGCCTTTGTCGGCACGCAGAAAACCACATATGCATTTCATCAGAACAGTTTTTCCACTTCCATTATTTCCAACTATTCCAAATATTTTTCCTTTTCCTATAGTAAGATTAATATCTTCTAACACATTTTCCTTTCCAAATGACTTATACAAATGCTCGACAACGACTACATTGTCAGCCAATCTGCTATTTTCACTCATACTCATTTTCACACTAATCTCCATTCCGCAGACGCTATGCGTCGGAGGAATCGCGGGCAAAATCTCAAATTTTGCTCTGCGATAAAAAACTAATTGCGACGCCTGCGGCACAATCAGCTGTGTAAAAAATCAGCATATCAATGTGATTTTTCACACTAATCCTCATTTCCAGGCAATTTATTGCGTCATCTTGTTGTTCCCGTAAATGCGAACGGATATTTTCGTATTCTTAATACCGCTATTCCAAATATCACAACACTACATACCCCAAAAAATAAATATGAAAACCATAATTCCGGAAGGTTATCATATCCAAAGTTATGCATATAATAAGTTGCATGATTAAGTGGTGATACCCACCCGAATATTATATTGGCTATGTTCATCCGCATAGGTGAAATGTCGAACCATTTTGCAATCACCTCCGGCGTAACAACCATTGATGCTCCGCTAAATGTTACGCCTCCTATCATTCCGGCATTCTTTTTAAACAGATTAAGTAAAAGAACTATTCCGGATAGTAATACAGAATATCCAATCATTAATCCGAATATATGTAATGTACATTCGTACGGAAAAGATAATTCAAGCACTTTTACAAATGACGGAACAGCAATCTCCTGCCCTATATCAGAATATCCAAGAATTGCTGCCGTATTACTCCACATATTTGCAGTATATGTTTTATTCTGTGCCAATACACATGTCGAAACAAGCACAAATACCATGAAAAAAGATGTTGCCATTACCATATACAGTATTTGTCCAAGCATCCATATCTTTCTGTTAATCCTTATAAGAAAAAACGGTACGTGATTGTTCATATCCGGCATATCCGAGAACAAAAGAAGCAACGGAAGCGATATTAACATAATCGAACCTGAATCTCCAAATGTCCATATGAACGGTTCTAATGCCTGAAGAGATGTATCATTTTTTTGCGAAAACATTACCACTTTATCAGACAGCAGAAAACATATAATGAATCCACAACAGAACGATATTATTACTTTGGGATTTCTCCACCAGCCTCTGAAATTAGTTATGGCTGTCATCCATATCTGCCTTACAATCCTAAACATTTTCCATGCGCCTCCTTAGTGTGTCATAATATACGAATATAATTATTCCTATTATCCCTGACAGCATAAATATAATTCCGTCTTTTCCTAATATCCAAGTATGCTCACATTTAATCCATTCATACGGATACAGACAGTACATTTCCTCAAAATACCTGTCATGCAATATTACAAGCATATAATATATTATGAATGAACCGCCGTATGCCACATAACTGCTATTTGATATTGCTGCAAGCGCAGCCGCAAATACGGCCCACAGCACTCCCGATATAAATATAAGCCTGTAATCGCAGCTTATATTTTGAATTTTTTCTTTATCAGCCATTATAAAATACAGCTTACATGCAGTAACTTCAAGCAGTCCGCCACTTATACCACATGCAGATATTTTTCCAAATATATATGACTTTACTCCACTCCTTATTATGTAAAATTTAATATAACCACCCTGATAGTCAGAAAGCCACGCCGTAGTATAAGGAAATGTACACACTATCGGAACACTTATATAGAAAAGCTTATCATCCATTCCCACTGTTAACAGGATAGTAAGTTGTATTAATATTCCTGCTGCAAATCTCCATGATATTACAGCCCTTTTTAAATCTGTCTCAAAACTATTCATCAGTACCCCAGTCTTATGTATATTAAAAAACGTGTTACAACAATTATATTGTAACACGCCCTTTTTCATCATGTATTCATCGTTTTGTCAACAAATTGTAAACTTATCTTCGTTCCCTCTCCTACAACACTGTCTATTTTAAGACTTATATCCTGCTGTCTTAATATTTCTGCTACTAATGCAAGTCCAAGCCCTGCACCTCCACTTTTTCTGCTTCTTGATTTATCTACCATATAAAATGGTTCAAGTATTTTTTCCTGTTCTTCTTCAGATATTCCACAGCCATAATCTCTAACACTTATTACATTGTTATTGTATGAAAGTTCAACTCTGCCACCTTTATCACTTGCTTTAACTGCATTATCCACAAGATTCACCATAACATCAAGCATAAGGTCAGGCTCTGCATATATAGTCCCACCATCATCTGAATAATCAAATAATATACCTTTACTGTCAATTACTGTATGTGTAATCTTTCCTGTTTCTTCAAAAAGCCATTTGACATCTATGCATTTGAGTTCCAGATTATTTCCATTATTCTCTATCTCAAGAAGTCTCATAAGCTTTTTAGACAGTCTCTCTAATCTGGAACACTCATCATTTATATACATAAGTGCCTCTTCTTTTTCTTCCTCAGAAAGATTTACACTAAGCATAGTCTGCGAATATCCCATAATAGCTGTCATGGGCGTCTTTAATTCATGTGTAAGATTCCCCATAAACATCTTAAGACTGCTATCTCTTTTCTCCACAGCCTCCGCCATTTTATTAAAACTTTTTCCTAACTGTCCAACTTCATCATTCTTATTAACTTCAACCCTTACATCATATTTTCCTTCTGCCATCAGTGCAGTAGTCTTCTTTAATTTCAAAAGTGGTCTGAACTGTCGTCTCAATAATAATGCTAATATAATATAGGTTATCAAAAATACAACACCTGTTATTACCACTCCATATAATGCAATGCGGTATATTTTTCCATCAACATACGATACATTTTCTATTATATATAAACAATAATTATCTATTATCCCGGATTCAAATATTATATATTTTCCACCTTTATATTTAACGTATCTGTACTCTGAGCTTCCCCCCGGAATATATTTTCCATTTAAAATATATTCTTTGCTAAACACCGTGACATTGTATATCTCCTTCACAGTTCCATTCACATAAGACATGCATATTATATGTCCGTCCGTCGACGTTTTCATATAATATTGTACATACATATCTTTATCATCATAATTCCTGTATATGCCGACTGCATTTTTAAAATCCATAGATTTTTCGTATGCATTCTTATAAGCCTCTGCATATGCTTCTTTCTGCATGCTCCTGTATGTAATAACTATTAACAGACCGGTAACTGCGATAGTTGCTGACAAAACCATTATGCAGCTTATAAGTGTAATTCTTGTACGTATTTTTAAATCTTTCACCCAATCCGCTCTCCATCTGATTTTTTCTGAACTGCACTAATACTCTATACCTCAAGTCTGTATCCAAGTTTACTGACTGTCTTAATATACCCGCTCCAGCCTAACTTCTTTCTTAACTGTCCGATATGGACATCAACAGTTCTTGTCTCTCCATAATAATCTGTTCCCCACACAATATTAAGAATCTTTTCTCTTGATATAGCCATGTTTCTATTCTTGACCAGTAATTCGAGAAGCGAGTATTCCATAGGTTTTAACACTATCTCCTGTCCATTCTGCTTAACAGTATGCTCTTTATAATTAATCTCTATATCAAGCACTTTCTCTGTATCACTGAGCTTATTATTGCGTTCAAGCACTTTCTCAACCCTTACCAAAAGCTCCAAGACATCAAACGGTTTCACTATATAATCCTCGGCCCCACCTCTTAGTCCTTGTATTTTAGACTCAATATCATCCCTGGCAGTAAGAAATATTACCGGAATTTCATACTTCTTCATCTCTTCTAATAATTCAAATCCATCCATTCCGGGTAACATAATATCTAAAAGTGCCAGGTCATAAAAATGTTCTTCCCGCAAAGCTTCACATGCTTCCCTGCCATCATGAAATATATCTGTATCATAATTCGCTACTCTGAGATTCATCGCAATCATTTTTGCTATAGCTTCTTCATCTTCTACTATAAGTATCTTTAATCTTCTTTTTGTCATATTATTACTATAATCCTCATTTAATATCCTAATTCCCTGTTAATCACTGTTCCATCAATGGCATTAATTGTCATTATACTTTTTTCTTCTGTTCTTCCATATTGTTTAATTATACCATTAAAATCCCATACAGGCACGAGTAATCCTGTGTCAAAACTTCCTTCCTCACTTATAATTGCATATCCTAATCTGATATCTGTAACTTCAATTTCTTTTTTAGCATTTTCAGGCGTATTTTCTGCATATATAGCTGTAACCATCTTTTCAAAAGTTTCTTTAACTTCATCAAATTTTTTAAGTATTGCCTTTTCAACAACTGTATCAGTTATTTCTATCGGTGCACTGTAATCAACTCCTATTATTCCGTCATCATCTACCTGAAATACCACAGCTTCAACAGCCCATATTTTCTTAGAATAAGAGTCCCCATTCCATCCCTCACTATGTTTTTCGCTATTAGGCAGTACAAATGCCCCGTCAATATTTCTCATATATGTAATCTCATATATATTGTTGAGTATGTTTTTATCACTATATCTTAAATCTTCAACAGATTGCGTCTGTTCACATGAGTATAATTTATATTCACCAAGCCCCTCCGAATTCATAAATTCTTCTGTCTGTTTTATTGCATCATCCTTTGAAAGAGTAAGCTTATTCTCTTTAAAATCCACTTCACCTGTATAACGTTCTCTCCCTGTAATATCAGCTCCAACAACAGTACTATATGCCCACACATAATCATTTTTACTCATTCTGTAACGAAGACAGTTACCATAATTTTCATTATTCTGTACATATAATGTTTTATATACATTATCACTTCCATTACTCACACCACAAAATATTTCGCCATTTTGATTTAAATCATAGGCCCACTTATAAAATTCATTATTGTCCCTAACTTTTTCTGCTCTGTAAATCTTTCCGTCAATTATATAATCGTCCAAATTAACCCTATCAGGTGCCTGCTCATACTCTGCCTTAAGACTGCTGATATTTTGTTCATATTCTTCCAAATATGAACTATATTCCTCCTCCGACATAGTGCCATCTGCCTTCTTTTTCGTAACGTCCTCTGCTTCTTGCTTCAAAGACTTTATATCCTGTTCTATCGTTTTCTTTGTCTTAATTTCCAATGCTGCTGCATCATATATATTTTCATTCCCAAAATATTTTGCTTTGACACTGTCAAGAAAATCCTGTGATATATTTTTTTGCTTTACCCTTAGTACACTGAGTTTTTCTGCCTCCGGTATAGACACTACAGCATCTACATTAACACTCACTCCGAAGTTCTCATCAACAAATGTGTTTTTGTATGTTTCATTTTCTTTAAACACTTCACCCACATTTTTAACACCATTTTTTTCATCTTTAGCCTTATCTACAAGCTTATCAAAATCCTTATTTTTAACAATTGACTCATCCGGATTCTTCTGACACGAACATAACCCGGCCGAAACACAGCATATAACGACACATCCGGCTACTGCAAATGCTTTCTTAAAGCTATTATATTTATTATACTTATTATTCATTGACCTATTGTACCTCTTTTCAGATATTATTGTAAATATTACTTCAATTATTTTATCATCTGTCTTTTCATCAAGTATTCAACGTTTTTTAAACAAATTGTAAATTCAACTATTTAAAATTTTCTTTAAATAGTTCTTGCATTTTATTCCAAGTGTGTTATTATCTATTTAAAGAATTCTTTAAATAGATTTGAATTTCCAAATGGAGATACAAATAGCCTCTCGGATTATTG
>DEGR01000007.1:2378-9056 GCA_002351535.1 Lachnospira sp. UBA2821 | reverse complement strand
ACTCAAGATTCCGAGAGTTCATAATTTATAATATTTATATTGTTTCTTCTTCTTCTAACAATTCCTCAACATATTTTGGAAGCATAAATGCTCCCCTGTGAAGATTGGTTGTATAATACCATGTCTTTATATTTCTTTTATTCCATCTTTCTTCATCCATATCCTTAATCGGATGATACTTCTTAGATGCAAATCCGAACATCCATATACCTGCCGGACATGTTGGTATGCTCGCCTGATACACCCTGCTTATTGGAAAACTTTTATACACTTTTCTGTGCATCGCACGAAATGCCTCTTCGTCCTCATCATAAAATGGACTTCCATGCTGATATACCATTATTCCGTCATCTTTAAGTGCTCTGTAACAGCTTCCATAAAACTCCTTAGTAAAAAGGCCTTCGGCATATCCAAACGGGTCTGTGGAATCATTGATTATAAGGTCATACTTGTCTGTGCATCTTCTTAAAAATCTCAGACCATCCATGTTTGTAACCGTAACCCTTTCATCATCAAATCCTTTTGCAGTCTCCGGAAAGAATCTTTTACTTACATCAACAAACATTTCATCCTGTTCAACAACATCTATATGCTCAATCTCTTTATACATAGTGCACACTCTGGCCACGCCGCCATCACCACCACCAATAATAAGAACATTTTTCACATGCGGATGAACCGCCATTGGAACATGTACTATCATTTCATTATATATAAATTCATCAGCCTCAGAAAATATTATTTCACCATCAAGAACTATGAGTTTTCCAAATTCCTGTGACTCAAATACATCTATTCTCTGATATTCGCTCTGGACACTGTATAACTGTTTGTCAACCCTGATACTTGTCTTAACATTATCAGTATCCATTTGTGAAAACCATATATCCATTCTTTTCTCCATCCTATCTGAACCATTCAGAACAATAATAGCAGAACAATAATAAATATAACTCTATATACTTCCGAACAGTTGCTACATTATAACATTAATCAGTTCAACATCAGGGTCTAACGTTCCCTGTAGTGAGCATCCCTTTTCTTTTGCATAAATAATATATTCTATTATCTCATCCGTAATTCTTTCTCCCGGTGTAAGTATAGGGATTCCCGGCGGATAACACATAACCAGTTCACCACACACCATCCCATTACTTTCCTTTAACGGAAGCTGTTTTTTATTGGCATAAAAGGCCTCCTGTGGTGTCATAACATTTTCCGGCTGTATAAAATCCCCACAATACAAATCATTGCCATCCTGTTCATACAATCTTTTTATATCTTCCAAAGCTCCGACCAGTCTCTCTATATCCTGAATTCTGTCACCTATGGAAATATACGCAAGAATATTTCCTATGTCTCCGAACTCTATCTGTATATCATACTCATCTCTTAGTAAATCGTATACTTCTATTCCCGTAAGACCAATTCCCTGTGTGTATACAGATAACTTAGTAACATCATAATCATATACGGAATCTCCATCGATAAGCTCTTTACCAAATGCATAATACCCACCGATATCATTTATCTCATTCCTTGCATATTCTGCCATATGGCTGACTTTTGCAAACGATTCTCTTCCTCTTAATGCAAGATTTCTCCTTGATATATCAAGACTCGAGAGTAACAGATAAGATGCACTGGTTGTCTGCGTAAGGTTGATTATCTGTCTTACATACTCTGCATCCATTGATTTACCACATAGCAGAATTGAGCTTTGTGTAAGACTCCCTCCTGACTTATGCATTGACACAGCAGCCATGTCTGCCCCTGCAGCCATTCCCGACACCGGAAGATTATCTCCAAAATAAAGATGTGTCCCATGTGCCTCATCAGCAAGAACTTTCATACCTCTTTTGTGTGCCATCTCAACTATTTTCCTGAGATTAGAACATACTCCGTAGTATGTAGGATTATTTATGATAATTGCTACAGCATCGGGATTTCTGTCCATTACCCTTTCAACTTCATCAACTTCAACTCCAAGTGCAATTCCAATCTTTGGATTTACTTTCGCCTCAACATACACTGGAATCGCTCCACATAAGACAAGCGCATTAATGACACTCTTGTGAACATTTCTCGGAAGAAGAATCTTGTCACCTGCTTTGCACACAGACAATATCATTGTCTGAACCGAACTTGTAGTGCCGTTTACCATAAGAAATGCGTGTGCCGCTCCGAATGCCTGTGCTGTTAACTCCTCGGCCTGCCGTATAACAGACACCGGATGTGCAAGATTATCAAGTGGCTTCATAGAATTAACATCGAGTCCTACACACTGTTGCCCCAACAGTTCCACTAACTCCGGATTACCCCTTCCTCTTTTATGTCCCGGAACATCAAACGGAACAACCCTTCTTCTTTTTAGCGACTCTAATGCTTCACATATAGGTGCTGACTTTTGTTCATTATATTTCATAGTAATCCTCATTTCTGAATTTATGATTTGAATATACAATATATATTCCACTACATACAAATGCCAGTGCAATCAGACCTTTTATTCCAAAAGCACTTTCACTTTCTTTAAGCAAAATCATTGATAAAATAACCCCGAATACCGGATTTAAAAATCCCATGACAGCAACTTTGGACACCGGATTATGTGCTAAAAGTACTGCCCACAATGAATAGGCCACGGCTGAAACAAATGCCAGATATATAAGTATTGTTATACCTCTACCGTTAATTTCATCAATATGGCCTCCAAATAATGCCCCTATAAATGTAAGTGCAATTCCACCCGTAAGAAACTGATATCCGCTTAACATTACAGTGTCTTCACTTGGTGCATAATACTTTAAAAGCACAGATGATACCGCATATGCGCATGTTGACAAAAATATAAGCAGATCACCACTATTCAGGCTTAACTGAAGTCCTTCCAGATTAATTATTATTATTCCTATAAAACCGACAATACTTCCTACTATTTTTTTGGCTGTGAACTTTTCAAGTCTGAATACCGCACACGACACAAACAATGCAACGAATACATTTGCTCCCTCAATAATTGACCCTTTTACACCTGATGTTATGGCAAGTCCCATATAAAACAGCAGATATTGTAAAAATGTCTGAAATGTACTCAACATGACAACTCTCTTTATAGTATGTACATTCCGTGGTCTGATAAAAGTTCTTTTTATAATACTGTATCCGGCTATAACCATTAATCCGGCAATCATAAATCGTATTCCGGCAAATAATAACTGCGAGGCTTTATCCGCAGAATCAATATTAAAATATTTATATCCAAGCTTTATTCCGGGAAATGCGCTTCCCCACAATAAATTGCAAATACATGCAACAGCAACTACTACAAACGTATTTTGAAGTAACTTCTTATCCATAAATACTCTTTTCTCCAATCGTATTATAAGAATCTGTCATCTACTTTAACAAATTCCAGGCATTTATTATTCTACAATAATTATGCAGATGTGTATATAACAAATAATAATTGTATATACTGATTTAACCTACTTATTAATATCCATTGTAACAATATGTTTTACACCATCACATGGATTATTAAGCTCCGTTCTGAAAAACTCAGGATAATATTTTCCATTGCTGCCAACTTCAATCCATTCAAGTTTTTCTTTGTCGTTATCTTGACTCACACTGTTGCATACAGGCTTGAACTCATCCGGTACATTCATAAAATAGTAAAATGATATCTCATATATAACTTTCCCTTTTTTCTTATTATCATCAGCATAAAAATAATTCTCATGTACAAATCCCAGCCTGTCAACTTCCATATGAACTCCCGTCTCTTCATATACTTCTCTTTCAACAGCCTGAATACTTGTCTCACCAAATTTCACACGTCCGCCTACTGAATACATATAATTCTGTCTTTCATTTTTAACCATAAGAACCTTTCCATCTTTAATAATTATAGCTCCAACCCTTATGCTTACATATCCGTCATCAACAGGAAGAGTACAGTCAGACCCGGCTGAAAGCTTTTTCTTACCTGTATGTATCTCCGGTATCGCAAGATTATCATAATCAAAAAACATATTGCCATCCGCCTTTCATCATAAAATATTTATAAATAATGTAATAACAAGACTATTAATAAAATCCGCAAACAGACTTCCTATTATAGGTATCAAAAGATAAGCCTTTACCGAAGGTGCATATTTTTCGCATAACACCTGCATATTAGCCATGGCATTTGGCGTAGCACCCATACCAAATCCACATGTTCCAGCTGCAAGCACTGCCGCATCGTAATCTCTGCCCATCACATTAAACACAACAAATCTGGCAAATACATATATAAGAATTACCTGTGCCGCCAACAGAATAAACAATGGCAGGGCAAGTCCCGCCAATTGCCATAACTTTAATGTAATCATGGCTATTCCAAGAAATAATGACAGACTTATTCCACCGACATCATTAATCTCACCCATATGTATATTGAATTTTCCCGTGAACTCATCAATATTTCTTATAAGTGCTGCTGCAATCATTGCTCCGATATATACCGGGAATGTCATTCCCGTAAGTGTAAGTAATTTTGAGAAAACAGTTCCGATTCCCACTGCAATAATTAACTGGAATACCGCAGTTGCATACATATTCGTATGACGCAAATGTTTTCTCTCATCTTCTGCCAACAGACTGTCATCTTCCGGAACAACTGTCGACATAAGATTTTTCTTCTCAATAAGACGTCGTCCGATAGGACCTCCAATCAGGCTTCCTGCAACAAGTCCGAATGTTGCTGCTGCAGTACATATAGTTGTGGCTCCGGATACATTAAAATCCTCTAGTACAGGTCCAAATGCGCCTGCAGTTCCATGACCTCCCACCATCGGAATTGAACCCGTACACATTCCAATAAGCTTGTCTATTCCGAGAATGGATGACATCCCAACTGCAACAAGATTCTGTGATACAATCAACATTATCACCATTACAATAAATACAATTAACGACTTACCCCCACTTTTAAGCACCTTCAGATTAGCCTGAAATCCAACCGATGTAAAGAAAAATACCATACACACTTCCCTTAAAGTATCATCAAAATCAAACTCTGCAATTCCTATCGAATAGCATATACATGTAAATATTGCAAATAATAAACCTCCAACTACAGGTGCCGGAACACAGAACTTTTCCAGAAAATTTATCTTATGTTTTAAAAACTGACCTATAATTAATACCATAACAGCTATTGCCAATGTCTGGTACATATCCAAATGAATAATCATACTTTTCTCCATTCCGCTTAATCTATATTTATGCCTTTTTCTTTATAATACTTTAAAGCACCATTATGAAATTCTGTTGCAACACCATTAACTGCATCATTTTCCGTAATATCTTCCCCAAGAATATCGTTAATATATTCTTTCATATCATCTTTGAAAAGGCTTTTTGTTATATTATAAACTGTTGTTTCATCAAGACTGTCACTTACAAGCAGTACAGCCTTTGTTCCAACTGTCTTGATATCCTCATTTTGTCCTTTATATGTTCCCTCCGGTATCTTTTCTTCTTCAAGATAATCATTTGCAGCAATGATTTTATTCATATGGGTATCATCAATTGATAAAAACCTGATTTCATGCTCTTTTGAAAGATTTTTAATCATCTCACTTCCGGTTCCTGATGTGCAGAACAGTGCATCTATTTTTCCTGATGCAAGTTCTTCCGATGCATCTTTATAATTGAGATTAAATGTGAAAACAACCAAATCGTTTAACCCATACGCTGACAATATCTGTCTGGCATTTTTTTCTGTTCCCGATTCACTTTCACCTATGCATACCTTCTTTCCCTGTAAATCATCAATGCTGTTAATTCCTGAATCATTCATAACAACTATCTGACATACTTCCATATAGATACCGCCAACAGCTTTAAAGCCGTCATATTTTTTATTCTCGAAATCGCCTTTCTGATTAACTGCATCATTTATCATATCAGACTGTGCAATTCCGACATCAATGTATCCATCACTTAGCAATCTTATATTAGCTGCCGAACCTGCAGTTTCCTTTGTCCTGACAGATATGTTATTACCTTCTGCCATAATTTTACTAAATTTATTTCCAAACAGGTAGTACACGCCACCTTCCCGTGCTATTCCAAACTGTATATTTTCATTGCCTTCACATCCTGTACATAACAACATTAGTGTAATTAAAAATATACTTAATATTTTCTTCTTCATAATTTTCTCCCATTTCAATAAATTTTTCTACCAACTCTGAACGTTTCCAATATGCAGATAATTATATCATAAAAAATAATATATTTACATAAAAAAGAGTGGTAAAATGCTTTTTAAAATCTTTACCACCCTTTTTACATAATTTTTATTTAATTAATTATTCCTGCTCTCTTGATTTCTTTTTACCAATAACGCATCCATATATCACAACCATTGCTGATAATATCATTGCAAACAGTGAACGTGGCAGGCTGTCTCCGGTCTTAACTTTTTTGCCTGAAGTTGTTGTCTCCTCTGGCAATGGTTTCGAAGACGTTGTTGTCTCTTCTACTGTTGTTGTTTCTTCTGCTGTTGTTGTCTCTGCTGTCGTTGTTTCTTCTGTCGTTGTTTCTTCCACAGGTGTTGTTTCTTCTGTCGTTGTCTCTGCTGTCGTTGTCTCTGCTGGTGTTGTTGTCTCCTCCGGTGTCGTT
>DEGR01000007.1:0-2108 GCA_002351535.1 Lachnospira sp. UBA2821 | reverse complement strand
CTCTGCCGGTGTTGTTGTCTCCTGATTTAATTTGTAATAAACTTTAAGTATTGTAGAACCATCAGGACTTACTACATCAGTCTCATTTGACTCTTCAATAATTTCATGCCTATATCCTTCATATGTCTTTTCCACTGCAGTTACTTTAGTACCTGCGTATACATCTTCCGTTGTAACCTCATCTTTTTTCAAAAAGCTTCCATCCGGCTGTTCCAGATAATATTCTGTTTTGTATCTGGTAATAGTTGGATCATAATATACGTCCATCTCGTAAAGTGTATTCTTTTGTGCAAGTGTTGTTTTATCGTTCTGACTCTTCACAGTACTAAGTGTATAATTAGAATCAGTGTATTTTGTAGCATATGAATTATTTACATCAGATGCCGTAACTTTGTCTCCGACATATCCTGTTTTGATATCAGAAGATTCTTTCTTTTCATATTCTCCGGTTGTCTTATTCTTCAACCAGTAATTCAACTTATATGTAGCTTTATCTTTAAGATTATAATACAGTTTAAGAACTGATGTACCGTCTGCCGCCACTGTAATCTGACTAATTGATTTTCCTGTTACAGTAGTATAGTCATATCCATTATATGTCTTCTTATATCCATTATCCGTATCTTTGACTATATCCTCTGCCTTTGCATTATTTTCTACTACAGTATCTTCATTCTGTAATATATATTCAGATGGATTATTCTCATCCTGAAGATAATACTCAACCTTATATGAAGCTTTTCCATCTATAGGTTTATATACATTAGTAAACTGGAATGAATGAATAGTATGATTTGCTTTTGAAGAACCTACAGCAGATGTAAATCCCATATATACTGTCTTTCCATCAAACTTTGACATATTTATATTCTGCTCTATCTGTGGTGTCGCAGGTCTCACTGCATTAGCAAAATCTCCATTTGCATATCTTACATACATCTTTGTACCGTCGTAATCAACCCAAACCGTAAATAGTCTGTCATTTACGTTCTTATCTGCAAAACGTGTAGCACATGTACTGCTTGTACTTTCTGTATTAGTAGGTCCATTTAATGCTGCTGCCAACTTTGTTTCATCATTAAGATTACCACCTGCACATGCATTAAAATATGCAAGATTTTTAAATTCATAATATTTGTTGCCTGTTGCTGCATCTGTCTTTTCCTCTGTTTCTGTAGGATTTAAGCCATTAATATAACTTATTGCCTCATGATTTGTTACTTTTCCGTCGAGAGTAATTCCAACATGATCAAATCTTTCAGCAAATTTATAATTTCTATATCCTACATAATCCCTGTCAGTTCCGGTTCCATATGGGTTAGAAGCATTCGGATATGTACTGTCACCATTATATTCCCACTTCTTATGAAAATATACCTGATTATCGAATCCCCAGTTAGCATACGCCGTACCTGTTCCTGCAGCCGGTGCTTTTGTGTCACAATATGCTCCGTTAAAAAATGAATCAAGTTCTATCGCCATACTGTCACCAACTCCGGCATAGCCCATTCCACTGCCTGCTCTTGTGACATGTGTAGAATTCGTAGTCATAAGAAACGCAATACCGTCTCCTCCTACCTCTCTCGCATACTGTTCCCCACCTGTCTGTGTCGTATTTACACATGCATCAGGCATCGAAAATGTGAATTTCATCGAAAATGCTGCCTTCGAATTTAACTCTATTCCTTCGGAAAGAAATGCTTCACCACTTCTATAATCACTAAAACTATCTGTTGCCTCATTTCCTTCGGTGTCTTTTACTTTAACACCTTTTATCAGTCGAATAACATTCTCAGGATTTGCAGTATTCTTAGAATAATTATTCTTAACTATTCCCGGAAGTTTATCACCCGGAAGTTTATATACTGCTGCTGAAGAAGGATTCTGTGCTTCCCCATCAAAATTCCATGAGCCTTGTGAAAAATCTTTGCCGGTTCCCGCACCCTGCGCAAATATCACCGTATCCGGTTCCTCTCCATATACTTTGCTCATCATTTTACCATGTGCTGCAAAACTTGTAACACATACAACTGTAGCCAATGCCAATGCCTCAATACGTTTTTTTACTTTTCGATTCATAATAATTCCTCCTTGTATAATAATGATGT
>DEGR01000027.1:5653-16777 GCA_002351535.1 Lachnospira sp. UBA2821 | reverse complement strand
GCCGGAAGGCTGAACTGTTACAACCAGACTTATATATGCAAAACATCACTTGCATTATTGCTGCAAAAGTGATATTATATATAAGATTTATAGAGACAGCATGATGAAGAGTGGACGGGAGTTCACTCTTTGTCTTGTTATATGGAAGAAGTTTTTACTTATAGAATGGAGGCAGAGATGGCAAGAAGAGAAGAATATGAATCAATGACAGAAAGCCTTGTACTTCCAATTATAGAAGAAAACAAGTTTGAACTTGTGGATGTGGAGTATGTTAAAGAAGGCAGCAGTTGGTATCTTAGAGTTTATATTGATAAAGAAGGCGGCATCAATATAGACGATTGTGAACTTGTGAGCAGGGCACTTAGTGATTTGCTTGACGAGAAAGACTTTATAGAGGATGCCTACATTTTAGAAGTAAGTTCACCGGGACTTGGAAGACCGCTTAAAAAGGAAAAAGATTTCAAAAGAAGTATCGGAGAGCGTATTGAGATTAAGCTTTATAGACAGATTGACAAACAAAAAGAGTTTGAAGGTGTATTAAAAAGCTTCGACGAAGATACGGTTACAATAACTCTTGATGATGGTGAAGAAAAAACATTTGAAAGACCGGCTATTGCGCTGGTGAGACTTGCACTTGATTTTTAATAGTTGTAGAAAACTGAATGGAGGAAAAGAAAGGAAATGAATAAAGAATTATTAGATGCACTTGATGTATTGGAGAAGGAGAAAGAAGTTAGCAAGGAAGTAATGCTTGAAGCAATCGAGAATTCTCTTATTACAGCATATAAGAATCACTTCGATAAGGCAGATAATGTTACTGTGACAGTCAACAGAACTACAGGTGATTATGCAATTATAGCAGCAAAGACAGTAGTAGAAGAGGTGACGGACCCTGTTACGGAGATAAGTCTTGAAAAAGCACAGGAGATTGACAAGAAGTATGATATCGGTGACACCGTAAATGTTAATATTGAGTCAAAAGAATTTGGACGTATTGCAACACAGAATGCAAAAAATGTTATTCTTCAGAAAATAAGAGAAGAAGAAAGAAAAGTAATATACGACCAGTACTATGGAAAAGAGAAAGATATAGTAACAGGTATAGTTCAGAAAATTAATGGCAAAAATGTCAGTATTAATCTTGGTAAAGCTGATGCAGTGCTTACAGAAAAAGAGCAGGTAAAAGGAGAAGTATTTACTCCGACAGAGAGAATTAAGCTTTACATTGTAGAAGTAAAGGATACATCAAAAGGACCACGTATAGTCGTATCAAGAACACATCCTGAGCTTGTTAAGAGACTGTTTGAAGCAGAAGTTACAGAAGTGAAAGATGGAACAGTTGAGATAAAAAGTATAGCAAGAGAAGCAGGTTCGAGAACAAAAATTGCAGTATGGTCAAATAATCCTGACGTAGATGCAGTGGGTGCATGTGTCGGCATGAATGGGGCAAGAGTAAATGCTATAGTGAATGAACTTCGTGGAGAGAAGATTGATATAATTAACTGGAGCGAGAATCCGGCAGTATTTATAGAGAATGCATTAAGCCCAGCAAAGGTAATATCTGTAGTTGCTGATGATGAAGAAAAGACTGCAAGTGTAGTGGTTCCTGATTATCAGTTATCATTGGCAATCGGTAAAGAAGGCCAGAATGCAAGACTTGCTGCAAGACTTACAGGATTTAAGATTGATATAAAGAGTGAAACACAGGCTAAAGAGTTTGCCGAGATGGAGGACGAAACACTTGAATTCGCTGAGGAAGATGCGGATGATAATGAAGCAAATGCAGATACAGAAACAGTTACAGATGATAACGAAGCAGATGCAGATACAGAAGACATTGATACAGTAGAAGAATAATTCACCGGAAGGATTGGCGTAAATGGGAAATATAAAAAAAATACCATTGAGACAGTGCGTAGGCTGTGGAGAAATGAAACCTAAGAAAGAATTAATAAGGGTAATCAAAACAGCAGATGATGAAATTATAATAGATGTGACAGGCAAGAAAAACGGCAGAGGTGCATATATATGCTATTCTAAGGAATGCTTTGCCAAAGCATTTAAAAGCAAAGGACTTGAAAGGTCGCTAAAATACAAAATACCTGAAGATATATATGAGAAGCTGAAAGAGGAAATGGATAATTATGCAGAATAAAGTTTTATCATTAGTAGGGTTAGCCATGAAGGCTGGTAAAGTTGTCAGTGGCGAATTTTCAACTGAGAAAGCGGTAAAGGAAGGAAAAGCAGCTCTTGTTATTGTTGCAGAAGATGCATCAGATAATACGAAGAAGCTTTTTAATGATAAATGCGATTTTTATCAGGTGCCGGTGTACGTTTATGGTGATAAAGAAATAATAGGGCATGCAATCGGTAAGGAACTGAGAGCATCGTTGGCAATAGTTGATGCCGGATTTGCAAAGAGTATTGAACGTGAATTGCAGAAAGGTAATTAACTGGAAATGGAGGTAACTAAATGGCAAATATTAGAGTACATGAACTTGCAAAACAGATTAATAAGGACACAAAAGAGGTAAAAAGAGTTTTGGCGGAACATGGAATTGAAGTGAAGAGTCACATGAGTTCTATAGATGACAAGGCTGTTGAAATAGTTAAAAAGGCTCTTGTCGGAATAGAGGAGAAAGTTCAGAAAGCTGAAGAAGCACTTGATAAGAAAGTGGAGAAGAAAGCACATATTTCACAGGTATACAATCCGCAGAACAGCGACAGCAATTCTAAGAATGCAAAAAATAAAAAGAATGGCAATAATGCCAATAATTCGAAGCATGCTAATGTAAAGAAGGCTGATAATGACGGACAGAATGATAATGCCGTAAAGGAGAATAATAACCGTAATAACAATAATAACGGTAATAATAAGAATGGCAGCAGGAATGACAATAACAGAAATGATAATAACAGAAATGCTGCAGGCCAGAACAACCGCAATAATAACAGCGGTAATAATAATCAGAAAAATAACCGTAATAATAATAATAATAATAACGGCAATAGCAACAATAATCAGAAAAATAACGGTAAATTTAATAAGAATAATAAGTTTAATAAAAATAATAAAAACAATGGCAATAACAATAATCAGGCAAAGAAAAAAGATGCAAACAGACCGGGAGCATTCCAGATGCCTGTTAAGCCCGTTGTTAAAGAAGAACCTGAGGATGACGTAAAGGTAATTAAGATTCCTGATATTATCACAATCAAAGAACTTGCTGATAAGATGAAAATCCAGGCATCTAACATTGTTAAAAAGTTATTTATGCAGGGTAAAATGGTTACAATCAATCAGGAAATTGATTTTGAGACTGCAGAGGAAATAGCACTCGAGTACGATATTATAGCAGAACTTCAGGAGAAGGTTGATGTTATAGAAGAACTCCTTAAAGAGGATGAAGAGGATGAGAAGAACTTAGTGTCAAGACCGCCTGTAGTATGCGTTATGGGTCATGTTGACCATGGTAAAACATCACTTCTTGATGCAATCAGACAGTCGCATGTTATTGACAGAGAGGCCGGAGGAATTACGCAGCATATCGGTGCTTATGTTGTAAATGTCAATGGTCAGAAGATAACATTCCTTGATACACCGGGACACGAAGCATTTACTGCAATGCGTATGCGTGGAGCACAGTCTACGGATATAGCTATTCTCGTTGTAGCAGCAGATGATGGTGTAATGCCGCAGACAGTTGAAGCAATTAACCATGCAAAGGCAGCAGGAATAAGCATTATTGTTGCTGTTAATAAGATTGATAAGCCAAGTGCAAACATAGACCGGGTAAAACAGGAGTTATCAGAGTATGAACTTGTACCTGAAGACTGGGGCGGAGATACAATATTTGTACCGGTATCTGCACATACTAAGGAAGGTATCGATGAACTTCTTGATATGATTCTTCTTACGGCAGAAGTATCTGAGCTTAAAGCTAATCCTAACAGAAAAGCAAGAGGTGTTGTTATAGAGGCACAGCTTGATAAAGGAAGAGGTCCTGTGGCTACAGTTCTTGTACAGAAAGGAACACTTAATGTAGGAGATCCTGTCGCTGTCGGAACAACTTACGGTAAAGTAAGGGCTATGATTGATGACAATGGTAAGAAGCTTAAAGAAGCAGGTCCTTCTACACCGGTTGAGATTCTTGGACTTAACGGAGTACCAAATGCGGGAGAAATACTCGTTGCAATGGATAACGAAAAAGAGGCAAGAAACTTTGCCAATACATTTATCAGTGAGGGAAGAGAAAAGATGCTTGAAACAGCAAGAGCTAAAGCAAGAATGTCCCTTGATGATTTGTTTGACCAGATTCAGGCAGGTGATGTTAAAGAACTTAACATTATCGTTAAAGCGGATGTACAGGGATCTGTTGAGGCTGTAAGACAGAGTCTTGAGAAACTTTCTAATGACGAGGTAGTTGTTAAGATAATTCATGGTGGTGTAGGTGCCATTAATGAATCTGATGTAATTCTTGCATCAGCATCTAATGCTATAATAATCGGATTTAATGTAAGACCTGATAATACAGCTAAAGAGATATCTGACCGTGAAAATGTTGATATAAGACTTTACAGAGTAATATATCAGGCTATTGAAGATGTGGAGGCTGCCATGAAAGGTATGCTTGATCCTGTATTTGAGGAGAAAGTTATCGGCCACGCAGAAATCAGACAGATATTCAAGGCTTCAGGAATTGGTCTTATCGGTGGTTCTTACGTTCTTGACGGAGAATTCAGAAGAGGCTGTGATGTAAGAATCAGACGTGAAGGCGAGCAGATATTTGAAGGACCTCTTGCATCTCTGAAACGTTTCAAAGATGATGTTAAGGAAGTTAAAGCAGGATACGAGTGTGGTCTTGTATTTGAGAAGTTTAACGATATCAAAGAGGGAGATATAGTTGAAGCTTATGTAATGGAGGAAGTGCCACGATGAGAAAAAACAGTATCAAAAACACAAGAATAAATACAGAGGTTCAGCATGAACTCAGCAATATTATAAGAGGTGAGATTAAAGACCCGAGAATAGCACCTATGACTAGTGTTGTTGCAGTGGAAGTTGCACCTGACCTTAAGACATGTAAGGCATATATCAGTGTATTAGGTGATGAGGAAGCGCAGAAAGATACACTTGAAGGATTAAGAAGTGCAGAAGGGTATATAAGGAAGCAGCTTGCCTCAAGTATTAACCTTAGAAATACACCTGAGATTAAGTTTATTATTGACCAGTCAATTGAATACGGTGTAAATATGTCAAAGTTAATAGATGAAGTTAATAAAAAAGATTGAAAAATCTGAGGTGATTAATAAAATGGGAAAGTTAGATGAAATATTACAGGGGATGAAAAGTGTAGGACTGTCAGGTCATATAAGGCCTGACGGTGACTGCATAGGCTCATGCCTTGGGCTTTATAACTACATAAAAAGTAATTATCCTGATATAGAGACAGACCTGTATCTGCAGACATTTGCTGAGAAGTTTGAATTTCTCAAATATTCTGATGAGGTTAAACATGAACCGGAGAATAAAAAATATGATTTATTTATATTACTTGATTCGAGTTCAATTGACAGGCTTGGGGAATTCCAGCCTATGTTTGACAGTGCAGAAAAAACAGTATGCATAGACCATCATATAAGCAATGATAAATTTGCAATGGAGAATATCGTTGTCCCTGAAGCAAGCTCAGCATGTGAGGTGCTTTACGAATTACTTGATGAAGACAAGATAGATTATAATACTGCAGAAGCACTTTATATGGGAATAGTTCATGATTCGGGAGCATTTAAATATTCTAATACATCCATGAAGACTATGACTATAGCAGGAAAGCTTATGTCTAAAGGAATACCATTTACAAACATTATTGATAATACATTTTACACAAAGACATATGTGCAGAATCAGATACTTGGAAGAGCACTTTTAGAAAGTGTTATGTTTTTTGATGGAAAATGTGTATTCTCAGTAGTAAGCCGGAAAGAGATGGATTTTTATAACATAACATATAAGGATCTGGATGGTATTGTTGAGCAGCTTAGAATTATTAAAGGTGTTGAATGTGCGATTTTCATGTATGAGACAGGAGAACTTGAGTACAAGGTAAGCATGCGCTCTAATGATATCGTTGATGTAAGTGCCATTGCAACGTACTTTGGCGGCGGTGGACATATAAGAGCTGCAGGATGTAATATGAAAGGAACGATATATGATGTTCTGAACAATATTTCAGAGCAGATTGAATTACAGCTTGGATAGGAAAGGACATTCAGCAGTATGAATGGAATTATTAATGTATATAAGGAGAAAGGCTACACATCACACGATGTTGTGGCTAAGCTCCGTGGAATTTTAAAAATGAAAAAGATAGGACATACCGGGACACTTGACCCTGATGCAGTAGGAGTTCTGCCTGTATGTCTGGGAAAAGGAACTAAGCTGTGCGATATGTTGACTGATAAAAATAAAACATACCGCACAGTACTTGTTTTAGGCAAAAAAACAGACACACAGGATATAACAGGAAATGTTATTGAGGAAAAGAAGATTCCTGATGAAACAGATGAAACGGTTGTAAGAGAAGCTATTATGGGATTTGTGGGAGAGTATGCGCAGATTCCACCTATGTATTCGGCACTTAAAGTTAATGGAAAAAAATTGTATGAGCTGGCAAGACAGGGGATAACTGTTGATAGAAAAGCAAGAAATGTTAATATATACAATATAGAAATTCATTCTATTAATCTTCCGAGAGTTGAGATGACTGTCGAGTGTTCAAAGGGAACATATATAAGAACTTTGTGTAATGATATTGGCGAGAAACTGAATACCGGTGCGTGTATGGAAAGTCTTATAAGAACCAGAACAGGTACATTTGATATTGAACATTCTCACAAGCTTGCCGAAATAGAGGAAATGGTTAAAGCCGGAAATGTAGACAGTATTATAAAAAGTGTAGACAGTGTGTTTGAAAACTTATATAAATGCGTGGTTAAGAGTGAATTCAATGTACTTATATATAATGGCAACAAATTCGGGAAGCATAATATGCTCTTACATGAGGACGATACATTATGTTTGTCTGACAAAGAGAGAGTGAGAGTATATGATGAAAAAAACAACTTTATAGGAATATATATATATGATAAAAATGATGACATATTTAAACCGGAAAAAATGTTTCTGATAAATGAGGTGACGTAGGTGGAAATTATTAGTGGAACAAAACAATTTAAATATAATAATACAGCCATTACACTTGGGAAGTTTGATGCATTTCATAAAGGACACATGTGTCTTGTAAGGCAGGTGGCAGATTCTAAAAAAGAAGGTATGATTCCTGTATTATTTACATTTGATATATCACCTTATGAGCTTGTTGCCGATAATAATATAAAGTATGTTATAAGCAGACAGGAAAAATATGAGATATGTGAGAAATCAGGTATAGATGTAATGATAGAATATCCTTTTGACAACGAAACAATGAATATGGATGCAGAAAAATTCGTTGAAAGGATTTTAATTGGACAGCTTGGTGCAGCAAGGATTATTGTAGGGAAAGATTTTCATTTTGGTAAAGACAGGAAAGGGGATGTTGAATTACTGAAAAAATATAAAGATGTGTTTGAGGTTATTGCAGTGGATAAGATGTGCGAAAAGGGTGAGGTAATAAGTTCTTCGGCAATAAGACAGGCAATTGCAGATGGCAATATAGAAAAGGCCAATATAATGCTCGGACATGAACTTAGTTATTCAGGAAAAATAGTACATGGAAAGCAGCTTGGAAGAAAAATAGGAGCACCGACTATTAACATTAAAGTTGAGGAAAACAGAATATTTCCACCATATGGAGTGTATGGCTCGGCGGTTAGTATAGAGGGAAGAACATATCGTGGAATTACGAATATCGGGCTTAATCCCACGGTCAGCAGTGACAACAATATAAAAGTTGAGACGCATCTTATAGATGAAAATGTACAGGTATATGGGGAATATGCAAAGGTAAATCTTAAAACATTTGTGAGACATGAGAGAAAGTTTAGTGATGTAGAAGAACTTAAAAGGCAGATAATGGCAGATATTGAGAAAGTTAAAGCTATGAAAATGTAGTGTCTGCAGAATGGAGAATGTATGGAGAAAATACGAACGAAGAAGACTATAAGCATATTGTTAAGCATTGTATTGGTATTTGTGGGAATAGAATTTCCGGATAATATACGGGCGGTACAGACACAGGCAACAGACACATCAACCCTTGACGAAATTCCGGCTACAGGTACTCTGACGAAGGCAAGCTACAAGATAAGCAGTCTTGCCTCATTAAAAGTGTTTGCATCAAGAGTTAATGGAACAGACGGATTTGAGGCTGATACAATGGAAGGAAAAACGTTATATCTGGCTAAAGATATAGTTATTAATCCCGGAACAGTTAATGCTGACAGTAACTGTGAGAACTGGTGTGTTATCGGAAAAGAATCAACCCCATTTTCGGGAACATTTGATGGAAATGAGCATAAGATATCGGGATTATACTATAATGATGCCAATGAAAAAGATGTCGGACTGTTCGGATATATAAAAAATACGGCTGTTATAATAGGACTTACAGTTGAGAATGCATATGTAAAGGGAAAAAGCAATGTTGCGATACTTGTGGGACATAAGAAGCATGACCAAGATGTTGGTAATAAAGTTGTGATAGCCAGATGCGTTGTAAATGGCACAGTTGAAGCAGAGTCAGACTGCGCCGGAATATATGCAGGAAAAGCTACTTTGTCGCAGTTTTATGACTGTGGGGTTGTTAACAGTAAGATAATAGCAACGAACGGAGAGGCATATGGTCTGGCATATAGTCAGGGAACGGCAAATATGGTGTATGAAACATCTGTTGTCGGAACGACTGATACAACACGTATATTTTCAAAGTATGAGAATGATGATGCAACCATCAGTGAAGGTTGCACCGTTAAAAAGCCATCAGGGCAGGTTATTCCTTATGGAACGAATAAACCTACGGCTTATACATTGCAACAGTTCAAAGATGGAACTGTAATGGAGAAGCTTAATGTATATAATGCAAAATATAATATAAATGGAATACAGATTTTAACGGGACTTGCACAATGGATTCAGGATACCGGAGCCGACGCCTATCCGCATCCGTCATACCCACAACCTGTCATACCGTCATGGAATGAGGCTTCAAAAGATAGCAGTTATACATTTTCAGGCGGAAATGGTTCGGAAAGCTCACCATATCTTATCTCAACAGGTTATGACCTTGGAATGCTGGCAGCTAATGCAAATGCCGGTATATCATATATGGGAAAATATTTTAGAATTACAAATGATATTGACCTTAAGGCATCGATGAATGGAAAGATATCTAATATTGAGGGGTTAGACTATCAGAAACTTCCGGCATGTACGGCTGAGGAGAAAGACTGGATACCAATCGGCAGTGATGGTAATTCATTTGAGGGAAATATTGATGGTGCAGGTTATACTATAAGAAATCTGCATATTTATGTAGAAAAACCTTATCAGGGAATATTTGGCGTAGTGGAAAATGCAATAATTAAAAATATAAATATAGAAGCATTTTATATAAAAGGTTCAAAAGATGTAGGAGCTATTGCAGGAAGTGCAAAAGGGAATACTACTATTGAGAATTGCAGTACTATTAAGGGTGCTTATCAGCCCGGTGCCATAGTGTCAACTGATGGGGAAACAGGTGGAATAATAGGTGCGTCATATGATGATGAAAGTAATGTAACGGTAAGTAAATGTATAAATAATGCTGTTGTGGCATCTTCGGGTGTGACTGTAGGTGGAATAGCAGGAACGGCAGATGTAACAGACTGTGTAAATAATGGGGTTGTCAACAGTATTTCGGCAGATGATACATCATCTGTAGGAGGAATAATAGGCAATGGAACAGCATTAAGATGTGGTAATACCGGTAATGTTCATGGAAAATCTTCGAATGTAGGAGGAATTGCAGGAGAATATTCGACAGTAGGACAGAGCTATAATATAGGTCTGGTGACAGGTAATGGAAGTAATGTAGGTGGAATAGGTGGAGAGACATGCAATATATCTGACTGTTATGCTATATCAAATATTTCAGGAAACAGTGACAGTACAGGAATTATAATGGGAGAGGCCAGAGATGGCGGAAGCATATCAAGATGCTACTGTGTATATACAGATAGTGATGAAAGTATTAAAGAATGTGGTAAATATTATAATAGTGCATCCCAAGTCTCAGATATAAGAAAAACTACACTTGCTGATATGAAAAGTGGAAAATTTGCACACGAATTATGGAATACTTATCCGGATATTAAGTGGGGACAGGTGAGATTTGGAGAGGGAGGACATCCCGTACTATTAACAGAAAATGAAAATGCAGCAAGAGTAAGCATACTTACATGTTATGATTCTGATGGAACAACAGTAAAGAAAACTTCTTATGAATTATATGGTACATATGTATCATTAGATAAGACGTATAACTGGGGTGGAGTTTACGGAGCCGGGGTAGAAGATGGCAAAGTGTTGATTAATAATCAGAAAGTTGCTGTTAAAATCGTTGAAAAAAATGTAACACAGGAAACTACAAAAAATGCCGTTCCGGGTGCGGAAACGACAGACAAAGCACAGACACCGGAAGGCAGTCAGACGACAAAAGATAGTACAGGTGATACAACAACCCAGAGGGATACAACAACTCAGAGAGATACAACGACTCAGAGGGATACAACAACCCAGAGAGAGACAACGGCTCAGAGGGATACAACAACTCAGAGGGAGACGACAATAAACGGTACAAAAGAGACGGTAACAACAGAACGTGAAACGACAAAGCAATCAGACACAACAACAGAGCATGCAACGACAAAATCTTCAGACACAACAACAGGCAGTATTAAAGAGACTACAGGTGTAACGAAAGCAACAACAGGCGGTACTAAAGAGACTACAATTAATCCCAAAGCAACAACAGGTATGGGTGAGACAACAACTCAGAGAGAGACTACCGGACAAAATAGTGACGTAGCAACAACGAAAGTGTCGGAGACAACGAAGAAATCAGAGACAACGAAGGAACAGCA
>DEGR01000027.1:0-5582 GCA_002351535.1 Lachnospira sp. UBA2821 | reverse complement strand
ACGAAGGAACAGCAGACAACGAAAAAATCAGAGACAACGAAAGAACAGCAGACTACCGGACAGTCAGAACAGGAAACGACGAGCGGGCAGCCGGCAACAAAACCTTTAGAGCTACAGTATCAGAAGATAACAGTTAAAAGCAGCTTTGATAAAATATATGGTGATAAAGCATTTAAGATTAATGCCAAAACTAATGGAAAAGGCTGCAAACTCACGTATTCTTCTTCTGATAAGAAAGTTGTTACGGTAACGAAAAAGGGACAGGTAAAACTTACAGGATGTGGTATTGCTAAAATTATTATAACGTCAAAGGGAAACGGATATAAGACGGCAGTAAAAAGTGTTAAGATAGCTGTCAGTCCGAAGACGGCAAAACTTACAGGAATAAAAATATCAAAGAAGTCATTATTAATAAAATGGAAGAAAGACAGTAAAGTTACAGGATATTATATCCAATATTCAACAGATTCTAAGTTTACAAAGAAGAAGACAAAGACTGTCACGATTAGTAAGAATAGTATCGTTAATAAAAAGATTAATATTAAGAAAAACGGCAGATATTATGTAAGGATATGTGGCTTTAAGAAATCAGGAAAAGTAAAATTAACAGGAAAATACAGCAAAATAAAAGTTATAAAAGTATAAAACGAAAGGATTTATATGAACGAGATAAGTGTGGCACAATTAAATGCAATGGACAAAAATTCATATTCATTAATTGATATAAGAGATGAGGGCAGTGTACTTTACGGCATAATTCCGGATGCAATTACTATTCAGGCTGAAGAATTAGAAAAAAATGCAGAAAAGTATATGGAAAATATTGATAAGCAGAAAGTAATAGTATATTGCCAGAGAGGGCAGCAATCCATTGAGATTGCACAGATGCTCGAACAATATGGAAAAGAATGTTACAGTCTTAAAGGTGGATATAATGCCTACATTATGGCAGGCATTGTAACTGATGAAGAGGCACTTAAAGAGAAACAGGAAAAAGCGGAAAGCAGCATAAGAAAGAAGATGCACAAACAGCTTTTTTCACCATTTGCAAAAGCATGTAAAACATATCAGCTTATTAATGAAGGAGACCACATTGCAGTATGTATTTCCGGTGGCAAGGATTCTATGCTGATGGCAAAACTATTTCAGGAAATAAAAAGGCACAGAAAAGTTAATTTTGAACTTACATTTCTTGTTATGGATCCCGGATATAATAAGGAGAACCGTGCACTTATAGAAAGTAATGCAAAACAGCTTGGAATTCCTATAACTATTTTTGAAAGTGATATATTTGATGTTGTTGACAATGTTAGTAAAAGTCCATGCTATTTGTGCGCAAGGATGAGAAGAGGACATCTGTACAGCAAAGCAAAAGAACTTGGATGCAATAAAATCGCACTCGGACATCATTATGATGATGTTATAGAAACAATTCTTATGGGAATGCTTCATGGAGCGCAGATACAGACTATGATGCCAAAACTCCACAGCACTAATTTTGATGGCATGGAGTTAATAAGACCAATGTATCTGATCAGGGAATCGGATATATGCAAATGGCGTGATTATAACGAGTTGCATTTTTTGCAGTGTGCATGCCATTTTACAGAAACATGCAGCACATGCCATGAAGACGGCACGACATCATCAAAGCGTCTTGAGACAAAGAAGCTGATTGCAAAGTTAAAAGAGACAAATCCGTTTGTAGAAAATAATATTTTTAAAAGTATGGAGAATGTTAATCTGAATACGGTAATAACATATAAAAAAGATGGCAAGCGTCATAACTTTCTGGATGAATATTAAGAAGTAAATAAAGGTATAAAAAAGAAGAAGCGATATCCTATCACTATGGAGGGATGTCGCTTTTTCTTTACACAGGATGCCGTACATTATCATACTTACATGAGATGACATGCGTATATGACGAGAAAAATTCTCAACAAACAGACGACTCGTTGACACAGTATTTTGTGTGTGCTAGAATAAAAAACCGCAAAATGGGTAGTCTGAACTAACCAAAAAATTGCAATATGTTATGTGTGGAGGTACTGATGAAAAAACATGTAATACCGCTGATTGGATTAGTTATTACAGCCATTACGTTTAGTGGGTGTGAAAGAAATGATGTTTCAAAATCTAAAGGTGTTAACGTAAGAGAAGAGAAAAACATAAAGTCAGACATGAATAAATCAGAAAGAGACATATTTGCAATGGATACATATATGTCGGTTACGGCATATGGAGATAATTCAGAAGATGCGGTTGATAAAGCTGAGAAACGTATAAAAGAACTTGATGCGCTTTTATCAACCGGGGATGAAGAGAGTGATGTATATTCATTAAATCAGGAAGGTCATGGTAATTTGTCTAAGGAAGGAATGTACCTTCTTAAGAAATCTCTGGAGATAAACAAAAATACAGATGGAGCATTCAATCCCGCAATATATCCTATTATGGAGTTGTGGGGATTTACAGATAAGAATTACAGAGTTCCGGATGATTCGCAGATAAAAGAGAAACTTAAACTTACAGATGTGTCGCATATAAAATATGATGAGAATAGTGGGGATGTGAACTTTGAAACAGAAGGAATGAAGATAGATTTTGGAGGAATTGCCAAAGGATATACTTCTTCGCAGATAATGGAAATATTTAGAAAAAGCGGTATAGAAAGTGCAATGGTAAGCCTTGGCGGAAATGTGCAGGTTCTTGGCAATAAACCGGATGGTTCGGCGTGGAAAGTTGCAGTACAGAATCCGGACAAAGAAGAGAATTATCTTGGAATTCTTAATGTGAAAGATAAAGCGGTGATAACGTCAGGCGGATATGAAAGATATTTTGAAGAAAATGGAAAAATATATCATCATATTATAGATGCCTCGAATGGATATCCTGCAGACAGCGGACTGACATCAGTAACAATTATATGCAGTGATGGAACATTAGCAGACGGATTATCCACATCAATTTTTATAATGGGATTGGATAAAGCGATACAATACTGGGATTGCCACCGGGATGAATTTGATATGATTTTATATACGAAAGAAGGGAATGTTTATATAACAGAGGGGATAGAAAAAGAATTCATATCCGATTATCAGGTGAAAATCATCAAATAGGAGATTTTAAAGTAATGAAAATAGATTCTGTCATGAAAAAGAAGATAAAGAAAATTATGCCATTTGCAGGCTTTATTCCTGCAGCAGTAGTCTGCATATTAGTTTATACAGCACTTGATGGTTATGCTCCTAAAGTATATGGGGTAGAAGAAACACAAAGTAAAGTAACGGACAAGGCGGACAATAATACTGATGAGAAAAATGAATCAGTCAATGATGATTTACAGCAGACATCGTCAGGAGAGTCCGTAAATACGGCAAAGCTTCTTACAAAAATAGATGAAAAAGCCCGGTATAAAGATGGAACATATTACGGAACGGGTATGGGATTTGCAGGAACAATAACGGTTAAGGTTATTATTACAGGTGGAAAGATAGAGTCGGTAGTCATTACTGATACAAAGGATGGAAGTGAATTTGTGAAAAAAGCATCTTCTATTTTGACAAATATAGTGAAAATGCAGAGCACAAATGTTGATACTGTGTCGGGAGCAACATATAGTTCCAATGGAATAATAGAAGCTGTAAGGGATGCTTTAAAGCAGGCTGTAATATCACAGACAGATGGAACTAAAGATGTAACGATGTCAGAAAATGCAGTGAGTTCATCTGATAAAAAAAGCAATACCGGGAGGTTACCGGCAGTAAAAGAATATGATGATTATAAAGATGGAATATATTATGGAACAGGTACGGGGTTTGAAGGTGAAATAAGGGTAAAAGTAAAAATACAAAATGGAAAAATATCAGATATACAGATAATTGAGAGTGTAGATGGTGCTGAGTTCATCAAATCAGCAAGGGGAGTAATAGATGATATATTAAAAAAACAAAGCACAAATGTTGATACCGTAACAGGAGCAACATATAGTTCCAACGGAATAATAGAAGCTGTAAGGAATGCATTAAAAAATGCGGTGAAAAATCCTGAAAATACTACAACAGTGATAAACAGGGAGACTACAATTAAGCCGACACAATACCAGACAACGGCGAAGGAGACAACATCAGGCAACAGGAATGTAAAATACAAAGATGGAATATATTATGGAACGGGCGAAGGCTTCAGAGGAGATATTATAGTAGGTGTCGTGATAGAAAATGACAAAATACAATATATCCTTGTCACTAAAGCCGGTGATGATGATGCATTTGTGAATAAAGCAAAAGGTCTTATACCTGACATTATAAAAAAGCAGGGTACAGATGTTGATACGGTAAGCGGGGCAACGTTTAGCTCGGAAGGAATAATAGAAGCTGTAAATAAAGCAATGGCAGCAGCGTTAAAGCAATCGGGAAATGTGGATACAACTGAGACTTCTACCCAGAGGCAGACGACAACAAAAGCACACACTGATATTACCGGCAGTGGGCATGAGGATAACACAATTACGCCTGAGACTACACAGAATAACAGGTATAAAAATGGTACATATAATGTGACTGTAAACTGTACACCTGATGAGGAGATGGATTTTGATGAATATCAGTTGTCGGCAAATGTTACGATAAATAATGACATTATCACAAACATTAGTGATATCAAAGGCGCTGGAACGGCATATGACAGTAGCAATGACTGGTATATAAAACGTGCCATAACAGGAACATCAAGATATCTGGGTGTTGTAGCACAGTTAAAAGGAAAAAGCACTGCCCTGGCAGATGTGGTGTCAGGAGCAACCTGCTCATCAAAAGCAATTATTGATGCAGTACAGAAAGCACTTGAAGATGCAGAAAGGCTTAGATGATTATGAAAACATTTTGGATAAAAACAGTGAATCTGCTTCTTATTATATTTATTATAATCTGCTACAACAACGTTATATTGGCAAGAGAAAAAGATGATGAGATAAATAGGCTGAATGCAGAAATCAGGTCAACTGATAATAAATATGAGCAGCTTAAGGATACAGGGGAAAATCAGTCTGATTCAACATATAAAGATGGCCGTTATGACGGGAGTGCAAAAGGTTTTGGAGGAAATATTGATGTAACGGTAACTGTGTCTGATGGCAAAATTACAGATGTGGATATTGTTTCTGCAAATGGTGAAGACGGAGCATACCTTAGCGAAGCAGAGAATATTATTGATTATATTATACAGAATAATTCGGCAGATGTTGATACTATAAGTGGGGCAACATTTAGTTCCACAGGAATAAAAAATGCGGTAAATAAAGCATTGGAAAAGGCAGGCAGATAAAATGAAGAAGATACATATTTATATCAGGTATGCAGTACAATTATTATTCTTTATATTAATGCCATCAATATTTACGACGGCATTCTCGGGAGTTAAGTATATTTTTAATGCTGTCGGACAGGGGAAAATTGTGCAATTTACGGCATTTATTGCAGTGCTTACGACAGTAGCACTATTTAATATTGTGTTTGGGAGATTTTTTTGCGGATTTGCATGCTCACTTGGAAGTGCTGAATTGAAAAATTAAATTC
>DEGR01000042.1:1260-27763 GCA_002351535.1 Lachnospira sp. UBA2821 | reverse complement strand
TAAGTTAGGTTGTTAACATTGGTTAAAAATGTTAAAAATCTCAAATTCAGTGGTACAAAATTAAAATCAGGAAAAACATATTATATTGCTGTCAGAGCATATGTTACAGATTCTACAGGCAAAAAAGTATTTGGTAAATCTGCAAATACAAAGATTGTAATAAAATAAATAGTTATTACTGAGAAATGAGGATTATTATGAAGATAAAAATAAAAAGAGTATTTTGTGTTCTGATGTGTTTTATAATGACCGTTCTTGTTGTGCCGGATACTTATGTGAGTAATATAAGTGCGGCAACAATCAAGACGGGTACATTTAATGTTGGAGTTGACAAGCTGCCTTATACAGATGACGAATTGTATAAGCAGCTATTTGATATCAATAATAAGGTTGATGTCAGGATAGATATGAAAGATGGGGAACTTCAGAAATTACATAATGACTATAAAAAGATAAAAGGTTCGCCAATATACAGACAGGGTGATATTACTATTACTATAACAATTCCGAATGAGAGCAGTTATACATACAAAATTAATGAGGTTGGTGTTAGATTAAAAGGTAATACCACTAGAAAGGATCCGTATAATACAGATAACGGATTGATTAATATTGACCATTATAAAGTGAATTTTCAGGAAACATTTGATAAAACAGAAGATGGATATGATTCAAACGAGTATTATATCAAAGACGGAGTTTCTACATGGAATGATACAGACAGAAAGGCACGTAAGAAGAGAACATTTGCAAAACTTGCAAAAATGGATATTAAATGGAACAGCAATTTTGATACAACATATTTAAGACAATATTATGCATATGAGCTGTATCGTCAGGAAGGTATATGTGCACCAAGATGTAACCTTACAACCATGACTATGGATGTTACGGATAAAACATCCAATTCAGCATATCTTGGTGTATATGCAATTATAGAGCCGGTCGATTCTGAATTTATAAAAAACAATCTTCTTGGAAGTGGAAATAATTATATTCTCGATAAGAATGGAGACTATAGTGACGGAGACCTGTATAAGGCAGGATGGACTAATTCAGGTGCAAACCTTACAAGTGGATGTACTTACGGAATAGCAGACGACCTGAAAGGTTACAATGTTAACTATGACCTCAAGACAAATAAAAAGAAGTCTGCAGACTGCGCAATGATAAAAAATCTTATAAATGGTTTAGAATCAGCCAATTCAAAAGAAAGTATTGCAAATCTGGTAGATATGGATTATTTTGTCAAATATGCTGCTGTAAGTTATGCAATAGGTAATGGTGATGATATGCGCAATAATTATAATAATTATTATGTGTATTTCTACAAACTGTCAGATGGAACACAGAAAGCAATATTTATACCATATGATTGTGACAGGGCATTTGGAATAACTAATGGATATAATCCGGAGAGAACAGGAATGACTAATGTCGATCCATACAGTACTGAAACAGCGGCACAGGGACAGCAAAGAAATCCATTATACAAAAAAACAGTCTGCAAAGGCGGAAGTTATATTGAAGAATATACGGAAGCTTTAAAGAAAGTTATGGATAATGATATGCTTTCGTATGATACATTTAAAAAATACTATGAGATAGTAAATAACAACTATAGTAATAAGACTACTCCTGATAAAGGATTCAATAACGCAGACAGGGATGAATTTTATTTTACACTTGATACTAATGATGATAAAGCATCTCTTAATACTACAAGTGTGGATACTGATAACAAAAATATAATCACACAATTATATCTTACGCGTATGGTTGCAAAATGTAATGCAGCTATAGGCAGCTCTTCAGATTTGGATGTTGCTGACTGTTATCTGAGAGGTGAATTTTCAGGGTGGAATGTTAATGATTCATACAAGATGACATATAATAAAGCAAGTGGTCTTTACAGTTATGAACTTAATATATCAGAACGAAAGGCATTTAAAATCTATAATGGAACAAAAGACACCTGGTATGGATATGACAGTATTGAAAATGAAGTTCCGGATGGTATTAAAAATGAAGGCGGAGAGAATTCCAACATAATAGCTGAAGCAGGAAAATATTATATTGTATTTGATGCATCAAAAGAAAAGATGAGAATATCAACTTCTGCAATACCTACAGAGACAACAACAGCCAGAGAAACAACGACGAAGGAAACAACACCGGACGAGACAACAAAGGAAACTAAACCTACAGAGACAACTGATGAAACTAAGCCTACGGAGACAACACCTGATGAAACAACACCTGAGGAGACAACACAGGCAATAAATAGTAAAATAGTGTTTAATGCCAATGGTGGAAAAGTGAATTCTAAAAAGACATATACTAAGTATATTATTAAAGAAGAAAAAATTGGAAAGCTTCCGGCTGCATTGAGAAAAGGATATATCCTTAAAGGCTGGTATACTAAAAAATCCGGTGGAAAGAAAATAACAGCTTCAACAGTGGCAAAAACATGTGAAGGTAATGTATATGCTGTGTGGAGTAAAGTTAAAACGGGCAGGGCTGCAATATCTTCAGTTAAGAGTAAAGTATCTAAAAGCATTAATGTATCTGTTAAAAAGGTTAAGAATGCAAAAGGATATGAGGTAGTATATGCTGATAATTCTAAGTTTAAAAAGAGTAAATCGATAGTTGTGAAAAGTACATCCGCAACGATTAAAAAGCTCAAAAGTAAAAAGAAATATTATGTAAAAGTAAGAGCATATACGCTTGATTCCACAAAATCAAAAGTATATGGAAGCTATTCTTCAGTAAAGAAAATTAATGTTAAATAATTAATGGAGTATGGTATGAGAGAAAAACTTACAAAAAGCGATGTTGAAAAAATTAAACAGGAAATTGAGCACAGAAAACTTGTTGTCAGACAAGATGCGATAGAAGCAGTCAAAGAGGCGAGAGCACAGGGCGACTTGAGTGAGAATTTTGAATATTATGCTGCCAAGCGTGATAAAAATAAAAATGAGAGCAGAATAAGGTATCTTGAAAGAATGTTAAAGACAGCAGAAGTAATTGACGATTCATCCAATGAAGACGAAGTTGGAATAAATAATACTATAGAACTGTATTTTGAGGATGATGAAGAAACTGATACTTATAGACTTGTCACATCAATAAGAGGTGATTCGATGAGAAATCTTATTAGCATAGAATCACCTATAGGAAAAGCAATAATAGGACACAAAGAGGGTGACAGAGTTATAGTTAAAGTAAATGACGATATAAGTTATCCTGTTATAATTAAGTCTATCAGGAATACTACAGATGATTCTGATGATTCAATTAAGAGTTTTTAAAAAATGTGCTTGCCAAATATGAAAGCATATGTTAAAGTAGTAACGTTGTGAGAAGTGGATGGTCCTCTGTTACGTATATGTAAGTATTAAGAACATCTGAATAAAAAGGAGGTCACACAAATGAACGATATTATTAAGAATATTGAAGCTAGTCAGTTAAAAGCAGAAGTACCTGAGTTCCATGTAGGAGATACAGTTAAGGTTCATGCTAAAATCAAAGAGGGAAACCGTGAAAGAATTCAGGTTTTCGAAGGAACAGTTTTAAAGAGACAGGGTGGAAGCTCAAGAGAGACATTTACAGTTAGAAAATTCTCTAACGGAATCGGTGTTGAGAAAACTTGGCCATTACATTCACCATCTGTTGATAAGATTGAAGTTGTTCGTTTTGGTAAAGTAAGAAGAGCAAAACTTAACTACTTAAGAGACAGAGTTGGTAAGGCTGCAAAGGTAAAAGAATTAGTAAAATAGTTTTTAATCAAAAGGGAATGTCAGCATATATGACATTCCCTTTTGTGTAAGGGTTATCAAAAATGAAAGAGAGGGAATAAATGGAATTCTATAGAAGAATGCCTGACGAAAATATATTTGTTGACTGTATATGGAAATGGATTATAGATATAATTGTAGTAATAATAGCAGGTTTATTTCTGGCTGCATATCTTTGCAAGGTTGAGAGTGTTGTTGGAAATTCAATGTCACCTTCGATGAAAAGTGAGGAAAAAGTATTTGTAGATACGGTACATTACAATATATTCAGTCCTGATAAAGGCGATGTTATATTATTTAAAGTGAAGTCTAAAAATGGCGTAACAGAAAAATATATGAAACGTATAATTGCCGGTCCGGGTGAAAAAGTATTAATTAAAGATGGTGCAATATTCGTCAATGGGAAAAAAGTTAAAACAAAAGATGAAATAGTTAATCCGGGACTTGCAGGAGATGAGATAGAACTTGCGGATGATGAGTATTTCGTAATTGGGGACAATTATAATAACAGTGAGGATAGCAGATTTTCAAGTATAGGAAATGTTAACAAAGATGATATTATAGGCAAGGTATGGTTAAGAGTGGCACCATTTGCAAGAATAGGAACTGTATAATATTGAAGTAAATTCGAAAGGAAAAAGGTGAAACAGTGAATTATCAATGGTACCCTGGTCATATGACAAAAGCAAAACGTATGATGCAGGAAGATATTAAGTTAATTGATATAGTCATAGAACTTGTGGACGCAAGGCTTCCGCTTAGCAGCAGAAATCCGGATATTGACACAATTGGAAAAGGAAAATCAAGATTAATTCTCCTTAATAAATGTGACCTGGCGGATGAAAGGCTTAATAGAGAATGGTCAGAGTATTTTGAGCAGAAAGGTTATTTCTGTGTCATGATTAATTCAAAGAATGGTAAGGGAATTAAATCGATTAACGGTGTAATACAGGAAGCATGCAAAGAAAAGATTGAGAGAGACAGAAAAAGGGGGATTATCAACAGACCTGTAAGAGCGATGGTTGTTGGTATACCTAATGTTGGCAAGTCTACATTTATTAATGCATTTGCCGGAAAGGCATGCGCTAAAACCGGAAACAAACCCGGCGTTACAAAAGGAAAACAATGGATACGACTTAATAAGAGTGTTGAACTTCTTGATACACCCGGTATATTATGGCCAAAATTCGAGGACCAGAAAGTTGGATTAAGGCTTGCTTTGGTTGGTTCAATTAAGGATGAGATACTTAATGTTGATGAACTTGCATATGAGCTTATAAAATATTTGTCATATGAATATAAAGGACTTATAGCTGACAGATTCAATGTTGAAGAACATGAAGATGCAATTGAAACGCTTAAAGAAATTGGACGAGTAAGAGGATGTATAGTAAAAGGCGGAGAGATTGATTTATCAAAAGCTTCAGCTTTAGTTATGGAAGAGTTCAGAAATGGGAAAATAGGCAAAGTAACTTTAGAAAAACCGGAATAGATACGGTACTGTGTATTGGGAGAAATATGGAAAAGAAAAATAGTATTAAAGAAATAAAAGAACAATATAAAGAAATGAGTGTGCTTGAGACAGAGCAGTTTGTTGAAATGTATGGTGATGATTCAAGAAGCGGAGTGCAGAAAATTATTGTTACTGCATTACGGCAGAAAGAATTGTATGAAAAAGAGATTGAACGTACAGAGAAGATGAAAGAATATGAGAGGAAATATGGTGCATGTTCATATATATGCGGAATAGATGAAGTGGGAAGGGGACCGTTTGCAGGACCGGTTGTTGCAGGAGCAGTCATACTTCCCAAAGACTGCAATATCTTATATATCAATGACTCTAAAAAACTTACTGCGTCGAAGAGAGAAGAACTTTGTAAACAGATTCTTAAAGAGGCTATTGCTGTTGAAGTGGGAGTTGTATCTCCTGAAGTTATAGATGAAATTAATATTTTGCAGGCTACATATGAGGCAATGAGAAAAGCTATAAGTAAACTATCTGTAACGCCCGATATATTATTAAATGATGCTGTTAATATTCCGGGTATTAATATAAAACAGATTCCAATTATAAAAGGTGATGCAAAAAGTATATCGATAGCGGCTGCAAGTATAGTAGCCAAAGTCACAAGAGATAAAATGATGGAGGAATATGGTAAAATATATCCGGAATATAATTTTGCAGGAAATAAAGGCTATGGGTCGGCAGAACATATAGAGGCACTAAAAAAATATGGACCATGTCCTATTCATAGAAGGTCATTTATAAAGAATTATATATAAAAGCGGCATGGCACAGGGGTGATGGATGTGAATATAATGCTAAATGACAATGGAATAATGAATATGCTTACGAATATGTCAGATACTCTTGTTAAGTCAGATAATAATACCGGTGAGACTGCAGATGTTAATACAACAGAACTTATTTCGAATATAATTGATGGAGAAAAAATAGTTGATTTAAGTAATTTAAATCCCGGACAATTATTCGAAGGGATAGTTGAAGATATCATAGGCAAAGATGTGAAAATTCATATAGGGGATAATGGAGTAGTAAATGCTGTGATGAATGAGGCAGTTAATCTGAACATTGGAGAGAATGTTGTTTTTCAGGTTAAGGAAAATAATAACTCGAATGTAGTGATAAAGCCGTTCCGCTATGGAATGCCTGACGATAAGCTTGTACATAAAGCAATCAGTGAAGCAGGACTATCAGTTAATGATAAAAATGTATCTATTGTAAAAGAACTTATTAACCAGGGACAGCCTTTAAGTAAAGCTGATATAATGAATACACTAAGGAATGTAAACAGATATCCGGGTGCGGATATAGCTACAGTTGTTACATTGGAAAAGCATAATATATCTGTTAATGAGGGAAATATACAGATGCTTGACAGTTACCGTAAAGGTGAGGGAGACATTACAATACAGATGTCAGATATCAGACAGGCTGTAGATAATCTGGTTGATGAGATAGAGAATAGAATAAGGACATATATGCCGGTAAATGAAAATGATACTAATAAATCAGATGTTATTGCAGAACAGACTAATCCATCTGCTGTTGAGAGTAAAGTAACGGATGCGGCAATATCAGATAAGAAAACTTCCCAGATAGAAAACGTTGTATCTGAACATGATGTTCAAAAAAATAAAATGGAAATATCAGGTAATAAGGTATCCGAAATAAAAACGGAGTTACCGGATAATAAAATATCCGAAATAAAAACGGAGTTACCGGACGATAAAGCATCCGAAATAAAGACGGAGTCACCGTACAATAAAGCATCCGAAATAAAAACGGAGTCACCGTACAATAGAACATTTGAAACCAAAACAGAAACATCTGATAATATATCGGGACATAAGGAAGCTATGATATCTGATGGCAAAATTGTGGAAACAAAAGAAGCATTATCAGACAGCAGACCGGTAAAAAATGAATTCATATTAGCAGATAATAAAACAGAGGACAACAAAGCTGTGAAATTTGACAGTAATATTCAGGAAAATGAAAGTGAAACTGTTGAATCAGTTATATCGGAAAAGAAAACGTTACAGCCTAAAGAGACTATATTATCAGAAATGCAGGAAAGGCCTTTGAAGTCAGTAAGGTCTGACAAAGAAGAACTTAACGGGCTTATCAGATTAAAAGATGATATTAAAACCATTGTTAACAAAAAGTATTTTCCGGATGTTAAAGAGTATTTATTATCGGACAATCCTAAGAAAATTATTGAGGAAGCATATAGGAAATTACAGGAAGGTATCGAGAAACTCGAAAGTATTGTAAAGCAGGCGCAGGAAAAGGAAGTTGTAAGTGAAAAGTCAGTTCAGAATATCACTACTGCCACAAAGCAGATTAATCAGAATCTGAATTTCATGAATGAACTTAATAATATGGCTTCATATGTACAGATTCCTGTAAAGATGAATAATAAAGATAATGAGGCAGAACTGTTTATATATAATAAAAATAAGAAAAAAACAGTTGAAGACGGAATAAATGCATTTCTGCATTTTGAACTTGATAATCTTGGAGCAACTGATATTAAAATAAGATTAAAGAATAAGAGCCTTAGAATAGATTTCTCATTGTATGATGAAGAATCAACTGATATAGTTGCAAATCATATAGAAGAACTTACTAAAAAACTTGAAGAAAAAGGATATACAATTAACTGCGGTGTTAAATGTGAAGAGAACACAGATAAGAAAAATACGATAGATAATGTTCTTGATAATGACAGTTCCAAAATAAATATTAAAAGATATTCATTTGATATAAGGACATAGGAGTAACGTAAACAGACATCTGCAGAAATGGAGTATATGTATGAATGAGAAGAAAAAAACGGCAGTTGCATTACAGTATGAAAAAGGTTACGACGCACCAAAAGTTATTGCAACAGGCAAAGGAATTATAGCTGAAAAGATTATTGAAAAAGCGGGACAGAATAATGTTCCTTTATATAAAGATGAAAAACTTGCGGGCTCATTATCATCACTGGAAATAGGTGATGAAATTCCACCTGAATTGTATGAGGTTGTCGCAGAGATTCTTGCCTTTGTAGATAATATGGATAGATTAAAGGGGAAGATTAGTTAAAATATGAATAAAAGAAATGTGGGGAGTTATTATGAAAATATTGCAGAAGAGTATCTTATTAATAAAGGATATGTTATTCTGAATAGAAATTACAGGTGCAGATTTGGAGAAATTGACATAATATGCAGATATGACAGTTACATTGTATTTGTAGAAGTAAAGTATAGAAGTTCATTAAAATACGGTGAACCCGTTGAAGCGGTAACATATACAAAACAAAGAAAAATATGCAGGACAGCTTCGTATTTTATTATGAATAACAAGTATGGACAAAATGTAAATTACAGATTTGATATAATTGGAATAATGGGTAATCATAGTATAATACATTACGAAAATGCATTTGAGTATACAGTTTGAATATATTAGTTTGCGAAAGGCAAGGTCAGAGTTGTGGGATATTTAGAAGAAATTATGAGACAGGATGTCCCTGTTATAGAATTTGATAACTTAAAGAAGACAGGAATGGTTAAGCATGGTTTTTCGACAAGAAAAGGTGGGGTGAGTAAAGGATATTTCTCAACCATGAATCTGGGGCTTAACAGAAATGATAACAGAGAAGATGTGCTTAATAATTATAGAATTATGGCGAAGCGTCTGGATGTAGAATGTGATGATATGGTTTTGTCAGCGCAGACGCATACGACCAACATCCGCATTGTTACAGGAAAAGATAGGGGAAAAGGTCTTATTACAGAGAAAGATTATGATGATATTGACGGACTTATTACTAATGAAAAGGGAATTGTTCTTGTAACTTTTTACGCAGACTGTGTACCATTACTGTTTTTAGACCCGGTGAAAAAAGTTATTGCTTCATCGCATTCCGGATGGCGTGGAACAGTGTCAAAGATGGGAAAAGTAACCGTAGACAGAATGTGTGACGAATTTGGCTGTGACAGAAAGAATATACTTGCGTGTATCGGACCTTCGATATGTCAGAAATGTTATGAAGTGAGTGAAGACGTCGCCTTGGAATTTTCAGATAATTTTGGAACAGATGAGATGTTTTACAGAAAAGATAATGGAAAATACCAGCTTGATTTATGGAAGGCTAATGAACTGGTATTATTAGAAGCCGGTATAGAAAAAAGTAATATCGAGAATAAAAGAATATGCACATGCTGTAATAGTGAATATCTGTTTTCGCATCGTGCAACTAATGGCAAAAGAGGAAATCTTGCCGCTTTTATATCTTTAATATAAAGGAAATGGAGATTATATTATGCATATAGTAAAAAGTGTAATTAAAGGGTCTATTGCTGAAGAATTAGATATAGAGCCGGGAGATGAATTACTTGAGATAAATGAACAGAAGATAGAAGATTTGTTTGATTATCAATATCTTGTTGAAGATGAATACCTCGAGATTCTTATAAAGAAAAAAGATGGCGAGGAGTGGATACTTGAGGTTGATAAAGAACAGGACGAGGACCTTGGAATAATATTTGAGAATGCATTAATGGATGATTATAAATCATGTCATAATAAATGTATATTCTGCTTTATAGACCAGATGCCACCCGGAATGCGTGAGTCATTGTATTTTAAAGATGATGATTCGAGACTTTCATTTCTTCAGGGAAATTATGTTACTCTTACCAATATGTCGGAACATGATATCGACAGGATAATCAGATTTAATCTTGGACCGATTAATATATCAGTGCATACAACTAACCCGGAACTCAGATGTAAGATGCTTAATAACAGATTTGCGGGAGAGGCACTTGATAATATCAGAAAATTATATGAAGGTCAGATAGAAATGAATGGACAGGTTGTGCTATGTAAAGGAATAAATGACGGTGATGAGCTTGATAAGACAATAAGTGATTTGTACGGTTATTATCCTTATATGCAAAGTATGTCTGTTGTTCCATCGGGCCTTACAAAATACAGAGATGGATTGTATCCTTTAGAGTTATTTGATAAAGAGACTGCAGGACAGGTAATTGACCAGATTGAGAAGTGGCAGAAAAAGATATATGAGGAAACCGGAAGTCATTTTGTGCAGGCAAGTGATGAGTGGTACATTATGGCACAGAGACCATTCCCTGAAGAAGAAAGATATGATGGATACCTGCAGCTTGAGAATGGCGTTGGAATGATGAGACTTCTTAATGATGAATTCATGGAAGCATTATCGGAAGTGAAGGGGGATGACAGAATAAGGAATGTTTCGCTTGCGACGGCAGTTCTTGCTTATCCTACCATTAAAAGTATATGTGATAAAATAATGGAGAAGTTTCCTAATATCAGCATACATTGTTACTGTATTAAAAATAATTATTTTGGTGAAAGCATAACAGTGTCAGGACTTATAACGGCGACTGATCTGATAGACCAGTTAAAGGGACGTGAACTTGGTGAAATGCTATTGCTTCCTAATAATATTTTAAGGAGCGGAGAGGATATTTTTCTTGATGACATTACACTTAAGGAGCTTGAAAATGCTTTACAAGTCAGTGTTAATATTGTAAAATCAAGCGGAAAAGATTTATTGGAGGCAGTTATTTCAAATGATGCTGTCAATAAGATTAGAGATAATGGTAATTTTGTTTATATAAAGGCATATGAACAGGAGCAGATGGAAAGGAATAAGAAACGCAATGAGTAAACCTATTGTAGCAATAGTGGGAAGACCTAATGTTGGAAAATCCACACTTTTTAATGCTTTGGCCGGAGAAATGATTTCTATAGTAAAGGATACTCCCGGAGTTACAAGGGATAGAATTTATGCAGATGTAAGCTGGCTTAATCATACATTTACACTTATAGATACAGGTGGTATAGAACCTGATTCAAAGGATATAATTTTATCCCAGATGCGTGAACAGGCTCAGATTGCCATGGATACAGCAGATGTTATTATATTTATTACTGATGTGAGACAGGGACTCGTAGATGCTGATGCAAAAGTGGCAGATATGCTTAGAAGAAGCCACAAACCTGTTATTCTGGTTGTAAATAAAGTAGATAATTTTGAGAAATTTATGCCGGATGTATATGAGTTCTATAATCTTGGAATTGGAGACCCTGTACCTATTTCAGCCGGTTCACGACTTGGAATTGGTGATATGCTGGAAGAAGTTGTAAAACATTTTGGGGAACTTAACACTGAGGAAGAGGAAGATGACAGACCAAGAGTTGCGATAGTCGGTAAACCTAATGTCGGTAAGTCATCTATTATTAATAAACTACTCGGTGAAAACCGTGTTATTGTATCGAATATTGCAGGAACAACAAGAGATGCAGTTGATACAGAGATAGTCAGAAATGGAAGAGAATATATATTTATCGATACAGCAGGTCTTAGAAGAAAATCCAAGATAAAAGAGGAGCTGGAAAGATATAGTATTATCAGAACAGTTACTGCGGTGGAACGTGCAGATGTCGTTGTTATCGTTATAGATGCGGTTGAAGGTGTGACAGAACAGGATGCCAAGATTGCAGGAATAGCCCATGACAGAGGTAAGGGAATTATAGTAGCCGTTAATAAGTGGGATGCCATTGAAAAGACTGATAAGACTATATATGAATATACAAGAAAAGTAAGAGAGATATTATCATTTATGTCATATGCTGAGATAATGTTTATATCTGCACAGACAGGACAGAGACTTAATAAGCTTTTCGATATGATTGATATTATTATTCAGAATCAGAATATGAGAATTGGAACAGGTGTGCTTAATGAGATTATGGCAGAGGCCATAGCATTACAGCAGCCACCTTCAGATAAAGGTAAGAGACTTAAATTATATTATATTACACAGGTAGCTGTAAAACCGCCTACATTTGTAATATTTGTAAATGATAAGGAGTTAATGCATTTTTCATATACCAGATATATTGAAAATAAAGTGAGGGAAGCCTTTGGATTTAAGGGAACAGCACTTAAATTTTTAATACGTGAGAGAAAGGAAAAGTAATGGAAAGAGTGATTTGTCTGATTATCGGGTATGCGTTCGGTTTGTTTCAGACGGGATACATCTACGGTAAACTTAATCATGTTGATATAAGAGATTATGGAAGTGGTAATGCAGGAACTACTAATACAATGAGGGTGCTCGGCAAAAAAGCAGGGATAATAACATATCTTGGAGATGCTCTTAAGGCATTGTTTGCGTTACTTATAGTATATTTTGTGTTTAGGAATAATACAAAAGAGGCTATAATGGTATTACAATTATATACAGGTCTTGGTGTTATACTAGGACATAATTTTCCGTTTTACATGGGATTTAGAGGAGGAAAAGGAATAGCAGCAACTTCAGGAGTTGTATGCGGTCTGTTGGATTACAGATTACTTTTGCTTGCACTGTTTACATTTGTAATAGTATTATTAGTGTCAAAGTATGTTTCTCTGGCATCTTTATGTATGGCAGCAGGATTTTTTATAGAGTTTACTGTATTTGCAATGACTGGTATAATTAATCTTAAGGGAACAGACAGAATAGAAGGCATCATTATTGTATTTATTATATGTGCATTAGCATTTATTAAGCATAGGACAAATATACAGAGACTGATTGCTGGAAACGAAAGAAGAATTGGTCAGCCAAAAGATATTTGATTTGTTCGTATGAGCAGGAAAGGTGTGGAAGATATGGCAGAGGTTTCAATTTTAGGAGCAGGAGGATGGGGACTTGCAATAGCAGTTCTATTACATAATAATGGACATAAGGTGACGGTGTGGTCTGCTTTACAGAGTGAAGTAGATATGCTTTTGGAAAAACGTGAAAATTCTAAAAGTCTTCCGGGGATTAAGATTCCGGATGAAATTGAAGTTACAGCGGATTTAAATAAAGCAGCAGATAATAAAGATATTATTGTTATGGCTGTTGCATCATCATTTACAAGACAGACAGCAGGAAGATTAAAGGGAATGTTAAAAGAAGGCCAGTTAATTATAAATGTTGCCAAAGGTATTGAGGAATCAACATTGCTTACACTTACAGATATAATCAATGAAGAAGTACCGGGAATGGATGTTGCAGTATTATCAGGTCCGAGTCATGCCGAAGAAGTCGGAAGAGGAATTCCAACAACATGTGTTGCCGGAGCAACAACAAAGAAAACTGCAGAATATATACAGAATGTATTTATGAGCGACTGCTTCAGAGTATATGTAAGTTCAGATGTTCTTGGCATTGAACTTGGCGGGGCACTTAAGAATGTAATTGCACTTGCGGCAGGAATTGCAGATGGACTTGGATATGGTGATAACACTAAAGCTGCACTTATTACAAGAGGAATTAATGAGATTACAAGACTTGGAGTTGCCATGGGTGGAAAGTTTGAGACTTTCTGTGGACTTACCGGAATTGGAGACCTGATTGTAACATGTGCAAGCATGCATAGCAGAAACAGAAGAGCAGGTATTCTTATAGGAAAAGGTTACTCAATGGAAGAGGCAATGAAGGAAGTTAACATGGTTGTTGAGGGTGTATATTCAGCTAAAGCTGCTCTTGCACTTGGTAAGAAATATAACATTTCAATGCCTATTATTGAAAAGGTAAATGAAGTTTTATTTGACGGTCTTAATGCAGCAGATGCGGTAAAAGATCTTATGATTAGAAGTAAGACAAGTGAAAATCCTGCTGTTTTATGGGATTAGTACATTTATCTTAAATGGGGGCAGAGACATATGGCAGTAGTGGGACGTTACAATTCAAAACTATTATATTTTCCGGAAAAGTTATTAGAAAAACTTGATACTATTAAGAGTGAGGCCTTGACAATTGTTGAGGCTCCTCTTGGTTATGGAAAAACTACATCAGTTCATCATTATATGGAAGAGTCTGATTTGACATATATATGGATTAATATTGAACGAAAGGATGATGTAGTTTTTTTTGATAAGTTTTGCTCATTGATAAGAATGGCAGATGAAAAAACTGCAGATGAATTAAAGGCATGTGGTTATCCTGTTGATGAAAATAGTTGTAATCAGGCAATTAATATTTTGAAAGATATAGAAGTGAATGATAATCTGATTATTGTGTTTGATAATTTTCATAATATATCAGATGAAATGATATCAAAGCTTCTTGTAGAATCTGCAAGGGTATATAACAGCAGACTTAGAATGGTATTTTTAACCCAGACTCTTAGTACAACAGTTTTAAGTGAACTCATATATAATGATGAAGATGTTAATTATATTAGCAAGAAAGATTTTGAGTTTACTCACGAAGAGATAATTAATTATTACAGAAAATGTGGAATTAAGCTTTCTGAAGATGAGGCTGTATATCTGCAAAAATATACTGACGGATGGATTAGTGCAATATATCTTCAGTTATTATATTATATCGAGAATAAGGAGTTTGACAAAGACATAAGTATTAATGAGCTTATAGGCGAGATGTTCTGGGACAGATTGTCAGTTAACTGTCAGGATTTGCTGATAAGGCTGGGATTATTTGGGAGTTTTACAATCAGACAGGCATTGATGATGGCTGATAATAAACTTTCCGAAAAAGAGATTAAGGATATGCTTGGAAGTAATAAGCTTATTTATTATAACAAGTCAGGAAGAAAATATACAATTCATGGAATACTGCGCTTCTTTCTTGAGGAAGAGAGAAAAAATCTCGAACCGATATTTCAGAATGAAATATATTCCCAGATTGGTAGATGGTATGCAGGAAACGGTGAATTTGAAAATGCATTCAAGGCATTTTACAAGGCAAAGAATTATAAAGCAATATATGGAATGGACTTTAATATTTGTGATATCGAGGGGTTTGTAAATAATGATAATAAGCAGATGTTTATTAATATAGTGTCAGGTGTTGAAACGGAGTATAAAAGAAGGTTTCTGGATTCGCAGATTGTGATGTGCCTCGTTTTGTACATATATCATGAAAAAGATTTCTTTATACAGGAATGTGACTTTGTCAGAGAAAGCCTTGAGGAGAAAGAATTTATATCTGACAAAAAAAGAGAAAGACTTACAGGCGAACTTAAGTTATTAGAAGCATTAAATGCTTATAATGACGTTGGTTGTATGAAACAATATTTTATGCAGGCTGCTGATTATATAAAAGCACCTGATGAAAAGATTTCTTCAGGTTTTACATGGACATTCAAAACTCCGTCTGTCATGTTTGGATTGTACAGAACAGATATAAAGGCAGATGAAACACTTAAAGAACTCGAGGAGACTCTGCCATACTATTACAGGATAACAGGTGGAAATGGCAAGGGTGCAGAAGCATTGATGAAAGCAGAGATTCTTCTTAACAGGATGGATTTTGATGGTGCGGAGGTATTAAGTCATAAGGCTTTATACATGTCTGAGACAAGAGAGCAGACAAATATATACATTGGAGCGTTGTACATTCTTGCCAGAATATCTGTTTATAAGAATGATTTTGATAATATAAAATACATTTCCAGAACTATAAGAAAGAAAATGAGTGATGAAAAATGTGATGCCGATAATATTACGGTGGAACTGGGAAAGAGTTATCTGTATACGCTTCTTGGAAGAAGTGACAAAATTAATTCATGGCTTATGGATAGTGCGGCAATTGAGAAAAAATGCGTAGTATATAGTCTTGCATATGCCAATATGGTATTCGGAAGATATCTTATTGATACAGAACAGTATAAGAAATTTCTTGGAATAAGCGGGCAGATGCTCGGTATTGCGGGAATATATAAAAGTGGACTTGGTAATATTTACACATATATTTATATAGCGATTGCCAATATGTCTTTAAATAATGATATTAACAAAGCGGTAACGTTTATGATGGAAGCGATAAATATTGCCAAAAAGGATGATATAATTCTTCCATTTGTTGAGAATTATGAAAGGATTCAGAATATATTAAGTGATAGTCAGCTCGAAAAAGATGAGTTCGTTGTGCATGTTGTTGAATACGCAAAGTTGTACCGGTCACGTTTTAAAATAGTTGAAAATAATGCGAACGGACTTACGAAAAGGGAAAATGAGATAGCATCACTTGCCGCAAAGAGATATACTAACAAAGAAATAGCATTACAACTTCATATTTCTGAAAATACAGTTAAAAGTAATCTTAAAATGATATACAGTAAGTTGGGAATTGCTAATCGTTCTGAATTAACAAAAGTATATGAATAAATTATTAACAAGACGTGTTTATTAACAAAAAATTCATAATACCTACTTTTGGGGGGTAGTATTTTTCAAAAAAAATAATATAATAATGATTGTAAGGGATTTGTATGTAAGATATAAAAAGGATATATAAAATAGGAGGTATTATTATGGCTAGGATTAGAGAGGTAGAACCAAAGTATGGTTACAGACTTTTAGTAGAGTTAGAGTCAGGAAGTGTTATTTACCTTAATATGACAGAAAAATTAGAAACTATGAGATTTAATGAATTGAAGGATGAATTTCTTTTTCAGGATGCTTATACAGATGGTGATTCTATAATCTGGGCGAATGGAAGAATTACTTTAAGTCTTTCAGAGATTTTTGCTATGACAAGAGTAGACAGAAATCAGAATCAGAATAGTGAAACAAAAGCTATATAATTTTAATTGTGCGGAATATGAAATTATATATAAAATTGTGATAGTTTGATTAGATTAAAAAAGCACACCGGTGAACGGTGTGCTTTTTTATGTTATATAAAGTTAATTACATACAGATGCATAACCTGTAGAGATATATGCCATTGAGCCATCTTCGAGATATATTGCGTACCAGTTATCGTTACTTTTGGATTTATCATAACGATATGTAGTTCCAGCCATTGCATTACCAAATACTTTATCGTTGGTATCGGGTGAACGGCGCATGTTACATGAACTATTCACTATAACTTTTGAGTAGCTGAGATTTTTAATTAAATCTTTAGCTGTTGCACCTGTTGCAAGATAATCTGTAAATACATAGCCGGTAGTTCCCTGATATTCAACCTTGGTCCATCTTCCGTCTGTGGATATTACATTTCCATATGAATCAGAAGAAAGTTCTTTGATTATTTTGCCATTGGTTGATGGCATTTCTCTTAAATATACCTTTGAAGTAGTTGAAAGAACAATAAACTGTTCTGTATTATTATCCGTGACATCACTGGTTGTCTCTGTGCCGGATATATCCGGCGGCGTTGTCTGTTCGGTATTCAGATTGTCTGTGCTGTCAGTATTGTCTGTTGTAGCATCTGACGAAATTGTCTGTGTTGCAATATTATCATCATCTGAAGATGGGGGTTCTGTTATACCTGAAGAATCAGTGGCTGATTGTTTTTCATTAGTAGGAATTACAGTTGTTTCATCAGAAGATAACAACTTCTTCGATGGGTCAACTGTACCGGTTATTCCGAGTAAAAACATAACTGCGATTGCAATTATGTCTGCTGATATAATAATCATAATTGTTTTATAATATTTTGACATAGAATAACAATCTCCATTTCATAATATTTTAACTGTTCCAGGGCAGTTATCTTTTTTTAAAACCTTCCGGTTTTCTTATAACGGGCTCAGATACGGCATCATATCCGTCCTGAAATGTAAATTCATTTCCGGCAGGTTCAATAATGTGGCTGTTCTTTTTAGTCTCGATAACATCAGTGTTCTCTATTCTTATAAAGAGCGAATAGAACTCAAGGAGAATAAAAACAGCAGCCAGCATAAGCATGAATAATGCTACATTATAATGCATTGTAAGAATACATATTCCACACACTATCATAGAAAACGTGATGGAAAAAGCATATATTATTTCTTTTATGTATGAATCCATCTGATTAAAGTCCTTTCTTAGAATATCTACAATGTACCACAATTTTTTGGATTATACAAGTTTTAGGTTGTAAAGTAATTATAAAGTAATTGTAAAGTATACAAAAAGCATTTGCAAAATATACAATATGTTAGTAAAATGTATAGGCGTAGCTGCAGGAGATAGAATTGATTTTAACAGGAGGATGAATTATAAATTATGAGAAAATCATGTAAAATAAAAGTATTGATATTTGCTATTACAATTATGGCATTATCTTTATTATCAGCATGTACTGATAGTGGTGTTAATACTGCTGTAGTTCCAAAAGATGCAAAGAGTAATGTTATTATGGGAAAATATAAGAATTCGGCTGATGGAAATACATGGCAGTTTAATAAAGACGGTTCACTTGTCATATCAGATGATAAGAAGAATGCGGGAGAGTATGATGTTAAATATGATGATTCATCAATGTATCTTACGAATACGGATGGAGCAACAATAAGCTTTTATTATAAGGATAATGGTGATGGAACATATGATATTACTATTAATGGAGAAAATGCGGATACTTCTCAATTAGAACCAATAGAGCAGGAATCATAACAATAAATATAATGCTTGACATATTACATTAATTATGATATTGTATCATAGTATGCCGCACAGTGGGGTTTATGAGATGCATTAATGCACACCGAAGCTGGCGAGTAATTGAAATAGGAGGTGCCATATGTACGCAATTATAGCAACAGGTGGTAAGCAGTACAAAGTATCTGAAGGCGACGTAATCAAAGTTGAGAAGCTTGGTGTTGAAGCCGGAGAGACAGTAACATTTGATAAAGTTCTTCTTGTTAACAATGGTGAAGTTGTTGTTGGTAATCCAACAGTTGACAATGCCACTGTATCTGCAACAGTTGTTTCAGAAGGAAGAAGCAGAAAAGTTATTGTTTATAAGTATAAGAGAAAAACTGGATATCACAAGAAGAATGGTCATAGACAGTCTTATACAGAAGTAAAGATTGACAAAATTAACGCATAATTTTATTGAAATATGATTATGGTTACTATTTTCCGGGACGGATATGATAATCTGAAAGGATTTGAGCTGTCCGGACATGCCGGATATTCTGAAAGTGGAAGCGATATAGTATGTGCAGGCGTATCAGTGCTTACACTCAATACTATTAATTCCATTGAAGCATTTACAGAAGATGAATTCACACTTGACCAGAACGAACATACGGGATACATAAAATTCAGTTTTTCGGGAGAGGTTAGTAGTGAAAGCCTATTGCTGATTAATTCATTTGTCCTTGGGATAAATTCGATGATTGAAGCAGGAAATGAAGATTACATTAAGATTGATTACAAGGAGGTGTAAGTTATGTTACAGATGAACCTTCAGTTTTTCGCTCATAAAAAGGGTGTTGGTTCTACAAAGAATGGTAGAGATTCAGAATCAAAGAGATTAGGTGCAAAAAGAGCAGACGGACAGTTTGTTAAAGCTGGTAATATTCTTTACAGACAGCGTGGTACACACATTCATCCTGGTGTTAATGTTGGTAAAGGTGGAGATGATACTTTATATGCATTAACAGATGGTGTTGTTAGATTCGAAAGAAAAGGAAGAGATAAGAAACAGGTTTCTATCGTTCCAGTTGCAGAATAATTTGCATGCAAAGGCTTCAAACTAATCATGGTTTGGAGCCTTGTTGTTTATATGGAAACCGGGTAGGCATCGGTCTGCCTGATTAAGCAAATATACTCTCATAAATTTATTCATGCGAAGCATTTAGGGAGTATATTAAAAAAGGAGGATGAATATGTTTGCTGACCGAGCGAGAATCTTTATTAAGTCGGGAAAAGGCGGAGATGGTCATGTGAGTTTCAGACGTGAAGCGTTTGTGCCGAATGGTGGTCCTGATGGCGGAGACGGCGGACGAGGCGGAGATGTGATATTTGTAGTAGACGAGGGACTTAATACTCTTACAGAATTCCGTCATAATAGAAAATTTGTTGCTGAACCCGGTCAGGAGGGTGGCAAGAAAAACATGCATGGTAAAGATGGTAAGGACCTTATTATTAAAGTTCCACAGGGAACAGTTATAATAGAAGATGAAAGTGGTAAAGTAATTGCCGACATGTCTGATGCCGGAATGCGTAAGGTAATATTAAAAGGTGGACGAGGCGGTAAGGGTAACCAGCATTACGCCACTGCAACAATGCAGGTACCAAAGTATGCACAGCCCGGACAGAAAAGCATGGAGCTATGGGTAAGGCTTGAACTTAAAGTTATAGCGGATGTTGGACTGGTTGGATATCCAAATGTAGGCAAATCAACATTTTTATCTCATGTAACTAATGCAAAACCTAAGATTGCTAACTATCATTTTACAACACTTAATCCTAACCTTGGTGTAGTTGATCTTGATGGAAGTGCCGGATTTGTAATAGCAGATATACCGGGACTTATCGAGGGAGCTTCTGAAGGAGTTGGACTTGGGCATGAATTCCTGAGACATATCGAGAGAACCAAAGTAATAATCCATATGGTTGATGCAGCATCAACAGAGGGAAGAGATCCCATTGATGACATTAATAAAATTAATGCGGAACTTGAATCGTATAATCCTGAGCTTATGAAAAGACCGCAGGTTATAGCTGCAAATAAGATAGACGTTATTTATTCCGGGGAAGAAGATCCTATAAGGAAGATTCGTGAAGAGTTTGAACCTAAGGGGATAAAAGTTTATCCTATTTCTGCCGTAAGTGGAAAGGGTCTTAAGGAATTATTGTATGGAGTAAAGGAGCTTCTCAACAATATGGATTCAGAGCCTGTTGTATTTGAACAGGAATTTTTTCCGGGAGAATATAATGATAATGCTGAACTGCCATTTACTGTTGAAAAAGTTGAAGATGGTGTATTCAGTGTAGAAGGACCACGAATCGAGAGGATGCTTGGATATACTAATCTTGAAGCCGAAAAAGGATTTATGTTCTTCCAGAATTTTATGAAGGAAAATGGAATTTTGGAGCAGCTTGAAGATTTGGGAATAGTGGATGGAGATACAGTTAAAATATATGGCTTTGAATTCGATTATTATAAATAGTTATAAATGGTTACAATAGAATTATGAAACGGAGAACAATATGACAAGCAAAGAGAGAGCTTATTTAAAAAGTCTTGCAAGCACGATGAATCCTTTATTTCAGGTTGGAAAATCCAGCATTACGCCTGAATTTACAAAAGGAATAGACGAGGCGTTAGAAGCAAGAGAACTTATAAAGATAAATGTATTGAAAAACTGCATGGATGACCCTCGCGAAATAGCGCAGGTGCTTGCGGAGAGAACAAAGTCACAGGTTGTTCAGGTTATCGGAAAAAAAATAATTCTTTATAGAAAGTCTTCCGATAATCCAAAGATATTTGAGTAATAAATGTATTTTTCAGGAGTAATATTTATATGAAAAGATTAGGAATATTTGGTGGAACATTTGACCCTGTTCATATAGGACATCTGCTGATAGCAGAAAGAGCATATGAAGAGGCAGAGCTTGATAAAGTGATATTTATGCCTACTGATAATCCGCCACACAAGAATAGTTCACAGATAACGCCATTTGAGTATAGAAAAGAAATGGTAGAGCTTGCTATCAGAGATAATCCTAACTTTGTTTTCTCAGATTTGGAAACTAAAAGACATGGAATTATATATACATCCGATACGTTGAAAATACTAAAAGATATTTATAAGGATACAGAATTGTATTTTATTATGGGTGAAGATTCTTTGGATGATTTTCATAAATGGCATGAACCTGAAAAAATTACTCAGTTAGCAAATATTCTTGTTAGTGTACGGTCTTTGAATGATGATTTTGAAGAGAAGATTAAATGTATGAATAAAGAATATGGTAATGTATTTACCATGTTAAAGATGCCATATGTCGATATTTCATCTAGTGATATAAGAGCGAGAATAAAAAATGGCAAGACAGTAAAGTACATGATGACAAACGAAGTTTGCAAATATATAGACAATAACGCAATATATGGAAGTGTAATAGAATGAATATTGATGAGATAAAGCAAAATCTGAAAGAAATATTAAATAAAAACAGGTATAATCATACTATAGGTGTGTGTTATACGGCTATGTCTCTTGCAATGTGTTACGGCGAAGATATTAAAAAAGCTGAACTTGCAGGACTTTTGCATGATAATGCAAAATGTATTTCTGATGAAAAAATGCTAAAGAAATGTAAAAAGCATAATATTGATATTTCAGAAGCTGAATATAAACAGCCGTATCTGCTTCATGCAAAACTTGGAGCATTTTATGCGTCATATAAATATGGTATTGATGACAGCGATATTGCAGAAGCAATAAAATATCACACTACAGGATGTCCGGATATGACTATGCTTCAAAAAATCGTGTATGTTGCGGATTACATCGAACCTGGCAGAGATAAAGCTGACAATCTTATGGAAATAAGAAAAATGGCATTTAAAGATATAGATAAAGCTATATATATGATTTTGAGGGATACTATTAAATATCTTAAGGAAAACAATAAGATAATAGATGATATGAGTTTAAAAACATATGAATATTATGGAGGATAATATATGCAATCTAAGGACAAAGTTAAAATTATATATGATGCTCTTCAGGATAAAAAGGGAATAGATATAAAAGTGCTTGATATAAGTAAGATATCGGTTATGGCAGATTATTTTGTGATAGCAAGTGGTGCAAATAAGAATCAGGTACAGGCTATGACAGATAACGTAGAGGAAGAGCTTGCAAAAAATAAAATATATAGTAAGCATGTTGAAGGATATGCTACTGCAAACTGGATTTTGTTGGATTATGAGGATGTAATAATTCATGTGTTCAATGAAGAAGACAGAATGTTTTATGATCTTGAGAAAATCTGGAGCGATGGAACAGAGATTACTGTAGAAGATATGCAGTAAAATAAGGATAATGAATATTGTTTATATAAAAACCGGTCGGTTTATATCATATAAAAAAGATATAAACTGACCGGCTTTTATATTATGACATTAATCTGAAAAGTCCTTTTACTTTACCGATAATCTGGCAATCGTTGACCAGTATCGGCTCCATGGAATCGTTCTCAGGCTGTAATCGTATATGGTCTTCTTCTTTGTAAAATGTCTTAACGGTAGCAGAGTCATCAATAAGTGCAACTACTATCTCACCGTTCATGGCGGTATTCTGGGATTCGACAAGAACACAATCTCCGTTAAAGATACCTGAATTAATCATACTGTCCCCCTTGACTTTTAACATAAATACCTGATTGTTGGAAAGAAATTCTGTAGGAATTGGAAAATAACCTTCGATATTCTCTTCTGCAAGTATAGGCTGACCTGCTGCTACAGTTCCTACAATGGGAATGTTAGCAATTTCACGTCTTGAAGGATTGAATTCGTCATCTATAATCTCAATGGCTCTTGTTTTGGATGAATCCCGTCTTATATATCCATTTTTTTCAAGAGTAGACAGATGGGAATGGACGGATGAAGTTGAACGGAGATTAACAGCAGAACAGATTTCTCTTACTGAAGGTGGATATCCTTTGGTTAATATACATTCTTTTAAATATTCCAAAATTTCCAGTTGCTTAGTTGTTATGTTGCCTTTTGCCATATTACTCCTCCTGTTTATGTATTATTATTACTGAAATATGTATTATCATATTAAATATTTATATATGTAGTATTAAATATTTAATTTGTTCTGAAACTTATTGAATAAAGTATATCATATTAATAAAAGAAATGCAAACAAATGTTCATTAAACACTTGACAAACATTTGTTCTGAATGTATAATTCGAACATAAGTACGAAACAGATGTTCGAAAGGATGGTATACAGTTATGAATAGTGTTAGTGTAAATAAAAATAATAGAAGAGCTGATAGAAAAATTTCAGAATCCAGATTGCGTAGAAAGGCAATTTTGAGGAAAAGAATAGTTAGTGCTGTATTACCCATTGTTCTTATGGTATCAACATCAGCAGTTATAATAACAAAAGTTGATGCAAAGAATAAAAAAATCCCGGGTAATATTGAGAAGAAATATGAATCAATAGAAATACAGGATGGAGATACATTATGGAGTATAGCAGAGAAATATGCAGACACACGATATACAAATATGGTAGATTATATTGATGAGCTGAAGACTATGAATAACCTGCATGGTGATAAGATAATTGGAGGGACAAATCTGATTATTACATATTATGTGTAATATAGTGTTAGAAAGGTTATTGTATTGAATAAATATTTGTGTTAAAATCTGTACATGATTCACAAAGTATGTTTCATAGTATGGAGGATGACAATGAACAAATATATTTTGAGCTGTTGTTCAACAGCGGATTTAACACAAGAACATTTTGATAAAATAGATGTGAGATATATTTGCTTTCACTATCAGTTAGATGGGGTTGAATATAGTGATGATTTAGGAAAAACGATGAAATTCGAAGATTTCTATAAGAAGATGGCCGAAGGTTCCGATACAAGAACTTCACAGGTTAACGCGGAAGAATTTATTGCATATTTTGAACCTTTTCTGAATGCTGGATATGATATAATGCATATATGCCTTTCATCGGGAATATCAGGTGTTATCAATTCGGCAAATATTGCCAAAGAATATTTGGAGGATAAATATCCTGACAGAAAAATATTAATAGGAGATTCGCTTAATGCATCATCAGGCTACGGTCTTTTAATGGATACACTTTCAGAACTTAAGGCTCAGGGAAAGACAATAGATGAATTATTCGAGTGGTTTGAACATAATAAACACAATTTAAATTCATGGTTTTTTTCAACTGATTTATCATTCTATATTAAAGGTGGGCGAATATCCAAGACATCAGGTGCGATTGGAAATATATTAAATATATGTCCGCTTCTTAATATGGATGGCAAAGGCAAGTTGGTAGTCAGAAGTAAAGTAAGAACAAAGAAGAAAGTTATCAGAACTATAGTTGATAAGATGGCAGAATATGCTGCAGGTGAAACAAAATATAATGGCAAGTGCTATATATCGCATTCGGCATGCAGAGATGATGCAGAAGCAGTTGCATCTCTGATAGAAGAAAGGTTTCCTGACCTTAAAGGAAATGTAGAGATAAACTATATTGGAACGACAATTGGAAGTCATACAGGTCCTGGAACTGTGGCAGTGTTCTTTTGGGGGAAGAGTAGAGAAGGGATGTAATCTTAATGGATATTCATAAGATTAAAAAGCATAGGTTGAATAAATATATATATTTTTTCCTTGTTATTTGCACAGTATTATTAAGTTTTAATATTAGTGCATTCGAAGATACGCAAAGATACATTTCTGATTCGAAGTACAATGGTGGTACAATACATTTAGGTAATGAGATAACCAGAAGTAACGATGTATTGTGTCAATGTACTTCTTTGAAGAATAATAATTCTGTTATATCTTCAAGGGGCATGACATTAAGAAGCAGTGAACAGAAAATCAGTTATTTAATGCTTGTCCTGCCGTTTATATTTAATTTTATTGTAAGACAGATTATATGGATTGTAAACAGGCAACGTGGGAATGATTACATACAACAATTAATCGTATCCTATATACATAGAAAGGATGGAAAAAAGGCACACATATATCATTTTTCATAAAAAATTATAGAAAGGAATGTGAAAAATGATTATATTTGTTATTATAATGTGCGTAATAATGGGTTTGGCTGTCGTATGGGCAGGCTGGACAGGAAAATAGGATATATTATTTCATAGTAAATAATATGAGATAAACTTGCGATTTGGGAGTATGTAAGTATATATTTTTGTAACTGTTAAAAATTAAGTAAAACTACATAAAAGCGATATGAAATGCTTGCATTTTAAGCTTTATTATGAACTGGATTAAATGCACAACAACAAGAGGGAAGTTGTTGTGCATTTTTGAATTTTATAGTAAAATAATATGGCTCTTCATTAGGATGTGTGGCATAGAAAATTGGCTTAAAGCCGCTTAAAACTTGAAAAAGCATATGTACTTCAGTATGATTTTTTTTTGCGAAGAAAAAATCTACAAGAAAGAAGTTACATATGCTCAACAAAAAGTCTATCAAAACTATCCTAAATGTCAAGCACACTTGTATTGATAAAGTTACTATGCTCGCTGATACCTCTATCATGATTGAGATACATGCCACAAAAGGCGAGCAATGTCGATGTGGCATCTGTGGTAAAAAATCCAAGTTCTATGATAATGGTAATGAAGGTGCTAGAACCTGGAGAGCTTGCGACTGGGC
>DEGR01000042.1:0-1190 GCA_002351535.1 Lachnospira sp. UBA2821 | reverse complement strand
ATGGTTCACGATTCACTCGCAAATTTGAAGAGCAGACTGCATGGATGGCAGTTAATTGTTCTCGTGTAGCAGTTGCTGCATTTATGAGAATTTCATGGAATACAGTAGGTCCTATCATTGAGCGTGTTGAAAAAGAACTTGATATTAATCCAGCTGCAAGATTTGATAACCTTATTCGCATTGGTGTTGATGAAACCAGCTATCGTAAAGGACACAAATACATCACCACTGTTGTAAATCATGATACAGGCAATGTCATCTGGATTGCTAAAGGGCATGGTAAGACCATATTTGAACAGTTCTTCAAGCAGCTTACACCAGATCAAAGAAATAGTATTCAGCTCGTATCTGGTGATGGTGCTAAATGGATTGATGAATGTATAAAAGAATACTGTCCAAATGCCAATCGTTGTGTGGATCCATTCCACGTAATTGAATGGGCCATGGATTCACTTGATTCAGTTCGAGTTGATGCTTGGCGAGAAGCAAAGGCAAATACACCAGAACAACCAAAAGCCAAAAGGGGGCGCCCAAAGAAGGGAACTCCATCAAAAAATACCACTGCTACAGAACTTAAGAGTTCTAAAATGGCATTGGGTAAAGCTCCTTCAAATCTCACACCTAACCAACAGGCAAAGATTGAGTGGATAGCAAAAACGGATCCACGCTTGTATCGAGCATACAAGCTCAAAGAATCCTTACGCCTAGTCTTCTATAATGATACTGTAGAAGAAGCAAAGGAGGCTCTTGATGCATGGTTTAAGTGGGCAAGACATTGTAGGATACCAGCATTTGTTGAACTTCAAAAGAAGATACGCCGACATATGCAATCCATACTAAACACAATAGAATATGGATTAACCAATGCAAGGATTGAGGCAATCAATAACAAAATAAAGTTATCAATACGAATGGCTTATGGTTTTCGTAATATAAATAACATGATGGCAATGATAATGTTACGATGCTCTGACATCAAAATACAGTTGCCATGGGAGAAGGATGAATGGTATTCCTTCTTCTGCTTAATCTAGGATATCTGGTATAAAAATCAACCGCAAGGGTGCAAGCACCACTTCGTGGAAACCCTTGCCCCTGATTTTTATACCAGATGAAAAGTAATCAGGCAGAATAAGGAATGAATATGTTGCCAGAGGCAGCTACATGCTCACACATACTGATGATGCCTC
>DEGR01000011.1 GCA_002351535.1 Lachnospira sp. UBA2821 | reverse complement strand
CGAATCCCCGATGTCTCATTATTAATTTAGAACCACTCTGACGAGTGGTTTTTTTGTTATAAAGGGAGAAAATATATGTATAGGATATTAGTAGTAGAAGATGATGAAGTAATTGCAGGACTTATGGATAAACATCTTAGCAAGTGGGATTATGATGTGAGGGTAGTAAAGAATTTTAAGAACGTTATGGAAGAGTTTGCGGAGTATAATCCGCATATTGTAATGATGGATGTCGGATTACCATTTTATAATGGATATCATTGGTGTACATGTATAAGGAATGTGTCAAAAGTACCGGTTATATTTATATCTTCTATGTCGGACAATATGAATATTGTTATGGCAATGAACATGGGTGGCGATGACTTTATAACAAAGCCATTTGACCTTAATGTAATGACAGCAAAAATACAGGCGATGCTAAGAAGAACTTATTCATTTTCAGAAAAAACAAATGTAATAGAACATATGGGTGTAATACTTAATGTAAACAATCAGATTGTCACATATAATGACAAAAACATTGAATTAACAAAAAATGAATTTAGAATTATACAGATTTTGATGGAAAATATAGGAAAATGCATAAGCAGGGACAATATAATAGAAGCATTATGGGAAAATGAGACTTTTATTGATGATAATACTTTAACAGTAAATGTTACAAGATTAAGAAAGAAATTATCAGAGATTGGAGTTGGAGATTATATTAAGACAAGAAAAGGTATGGGATATATAATAGAATGAAATATGTGAGATTTTATTTGAAAGAAAACGTAGCCAGAATTATACTTACATCTATTATTATTGTAATTAGTTTAATTATAATGAATCTGTATAGAATTCCATTTGAAAATATTATGTATATTATGGAAGTTAACATAACTATAATAATTATATATGTTGCATATGATTTTTATATTTTTTGCAGAAAAGTAAAAATTATGGAGAAATATATTGGAGTTGATGAAATATATGAGGTGAATGATTTAAAGGCTGATTCGTACATAGAGGAAGAATATTTAAATATTCTGAAGAAATTATTGAAACAGAAGGCAGAGATAATAACTGATAAAGAAAAATCCATGAAAGAGATGCAGGACTATTATGCAGTATGGGCACATCAGATAAAAACGCCAATAGCGGCTTCCAATCTTCTTATCCAGACTATGGAATCAGAGAATATTGATATAAAAGAGCTTAAGATAGAGATGTTTAAGATAGAATTTTATGTCGATGCAGTCATGAATTTTCTAAAGCTCGAAGACATAACCTCTGATTATGTTTTCAAAAAGTATAATATAAGTACAATGGTGAATAAATCTGTTAAAAGATTTGCAACGCAGTTTATTAATAAAAAAATTTCCTTAATAATAGATAGTATAGACAGGGAAATATATACAGATGAAAAGTGGTATTGTTATATAGTAGAGCAGATATTGTCTAACAGTGTTAAGTATACAGGTAAAAACGGACAGGTTAAGATATATATAGAAGGTGAATATAATCTTGTAATAGAGGATAATGGTATAGGAATTAGTGAAGAGGATATACCAAGGATAATGGAAAAAGGGTTTACCGGCTTTAATGGACGGATGAATAAGAAGTCTACCGGAATAGGGTTGTATTTGTGTAATAGTGCGGCAGGAAAGCTTGGAATAAAGATACATATAGATTCTGAAGTTGGCAAAGAAACAAAAGTGGTGCTAATGCTTAATCAGGAGCATAAAATTCATGAATAAAGTAAATAAAGTGATTTCTTACAAAAATGTAAGGTTAGAAAATGAAATGTAAGCTTATTCTAAGGCAAAACATTTCATTTTTTATTATTATATAGGCAACGAGGAAAATAAAAAAGAAAGAAGGCAAAAAGATGACATTACTCGAAGTAAAAAATTTAAAGAAAATATATACTACAAAGCTTGGCTTAAATCAGGTACAGGCATTAAAAGACGTTAATTTTACGGTAGAACAGGGAGAATATGTAGCAATAATGGGAGAATCCGGTTCAGGAAAAACTACGTTATTAAATATACTCGCGTCGTTAGATAAACCAACGAGTGGAGAAGTATTACTGAATGGAAGAAATACGGTAGATATAAAAGAGAAAGAACTTGCTTCATTCAGGAGAGAAAATTTGGGATTTGTATTCCAGGACTTTAATCTTCTTGATACATTTACATTGAAAGATAATATATTGCTTCCACTTGTATTATCAGGAAAAAAAGTAAATGAAATGATGCAGAAACTTGATATAGTAGCTGGTAAACTCGGTATAAAAGAATTTATAGACAAATATCCATACGAGGTGTCGGGAGGACAAAAACAGAGGGCTGCAGTTGCAAGGGCAATTATAACAAATCCCGGAATAATTCTTGCTGATGAACCTACAGGAGCACTTGATTCAAAGTCGACTGACCAGTTACTTGATGTATTTGAGAAAATTAATATAGATGGTCAGACTATTCTTATGGTTACCCACAGTACAAAAGCTGCAAGCAGAGCCTCAAGGGTATTATTTATAAAAGACGGCGTTGTGTTCCACCAGATATATAAAGCAAATATGAGCGATGAGGAAATGTATTGTAAAATATCAAATTCGCTGACAGTGCTGGCATCCGGAGGTGAGATAAGTGAATAGCAGATTTTACATGAAGATGGCAAAGTCAAATCTTAGTAAAAATTCTAAGACATATGTGCCATATATATTGATGGGAATATTTATAGTAACAATGTATTTTATGATAAGTTCATTATATAAGAGCAAAGAGATAATAAATATGGACCATGGTAAAAATATAGTATTATTACTCGGTGTCGGAATGTGGGTAATCAGAATATTTTCGGTAATATTTTTGTTCTATATAAATAGTTTTCTGATAAAAAGAAGAAAGCAGGAGATAGGTCTTTATAATATTCTCGGGATGGAGAAAAGGCATATAGGAATAATGATGTATGTTGAAACAGTGTACATTATGTTAATCGATATAGCTGCAGGTATAATTCTTGGAATTGTATTTGGCAAATTAATGTTTCTGTTATTGTTCAAATTGATTAAATCACAATCAATACCGGCGTTTGCTATTCCGGCAGATTCATTGACAGAGACTATAATATTCTTTATAGCATTATTTTCAGTTATATTTATATATAATCTTATGAAAATACATCTTACCAACCCGATAGAGATGCTTCATGGAGGAGAGATAGGCGAAAAAGAACCTAAGACAAAAATAATTATCACAGCAATAGGATTGTTGACTATGGGATGGGGATATTATTTTGCATTAATGTATAAACAGCCTTTAAAAGTGATGAATACATTTATGATAGCAATTGTTGCGGTAATAATAGGAACGTACTGTTTGTTTACATCGGGAAGTATTGCAGTAATTAAACTTCTTAAAAGAAATAAGAGGATATATTACAGAACAAATAATTTTACAATATTATCAGGCATGTTATACAGAATGAAGCAGAATGCCGTCGGTATGGCAAATATATGTATATTATCAACGATGGTACTTATAAGTGTTTCTACAACAGTATGTCTGTATGCAGGTATGGAAGACAGTATATCAAGTGCATATCCGAGAGAAATTATGGTTACTTCATATATGGATGAAGCAGACAGTGAAGATGAAATAAATAAAATAGTAGAGGATGTTAATAAAAAATTCTGTGTAAAAGAGAAAAATAAAGTTGAAACACACATACTAGAGTTATTTTTTCGAAACACTGAAAAGGAAACTGCCGAATTGTGTGACGGTGGAAATTTTAATGCACTTACTGAAGGAAATATTGTAATAAATGAACTGATACCATTATCGGATTATAATAAGGTAAGCGGTAAAAAATATGAACTTAATGACGATGAAGTTCTTGCATTTACAAAGAATGGCAAAGAGATTAAAAATCTTAAGTTCAATGTAAATAACAGTAAATATGAGTTTAGTGTTAAGAAAATATTAGATAGTATGGACAAAAGCCTTTATGATTCATCTGAAGAAAGCTTTACGGATGTAAATGTAATAGTTGTAAAAGATATAAGCATTATGAATGAGATATATTCAAATGTACGCAATTTAGAGGGAAATTTATCTTCATATTATTATAAAGTATTGTATAACACAAATCTGAATGTTAAAGAAAGTAAAAGGTTATGCGATGAAATAAATATATATAATAACGGGGACAAATTCATATATACTGAAAATCAGTATTTAATAAGGGAAGAACTTAACATGATGTATGGTGGATTCCTGTTCATAGGAATATTTGTAAGTATAATATTTCTGATGGCAACGGCACTTATAATATATTATAAGCAGATATCAGAAGGATATGATGACAGGGAAAGGTTCATAATAATGCAGAAAGTAGGTATGAGCTCAGACGAGGTAAAGAAAAATATAAAAATACAGGTAATGATGGTATTCATTCTTCCATTAATAGTAGCAGCAATACATGTTGCAGTTGCATTCAGAATATTTAAAATAATACTTCAGATGTTATCATTTTCCAATGCTCATTTATTCGGATTATGCACATTGGGAACATTGGGAGTATTTGCGGTAATATACGTTATAATGTTTACGGTTACATCAAAAAGCTATTACAAAATAGTTTCGTATAATTAAGTTTTGTATTTTCTTTGGGGGTTTCAGAAATTCAGATATTATGGTATTATATTTTATCAAAGAATAAAAATGCCGGATGTATTTTTGAAATCTGTATCCATATGGTTTTATGCAATTCACAGGCTGCATCCGGAGGAAAGAGAGGCTGAATAGAATGAGCGCAGAGAAAAAGGCACTTATAGCCATGAGTGGTGGTGTTGATTCAAGTGTGGCTGCCAGTCTTATGATAGATGCAGGATATGAATGCATGGGAATAACCATGAAGCTGTATGCAGGCGAAGATGTAGAGATTAAGTGTGAGAAAAGCTGTTGCAGCATTGATGACGTGAATGATGCCAGAAATGTTGCAGCAAGTCTTAATATGCCATATTATGTAATGAATTTTAAGGACCAGTTTGAAGAAAAGGTTATTAAAAAATTCGCTGACACATATATAAATGGAGGGACTCCAAATCCGTGTATAGACTGTAACAGATATCTTAAGTTTGACAAGCTTATGGATAAGACGAAAGAGCTTGGTTATGATTATGTAGTTACAGGACATTATGCAAGAATAGAATATGATGAAAATAAGAAAAGATATATTCTTAAGAAGGGACTTGATGAGACAAAGGACCAGAGCTATGTATTATATAATCTTACTCAGGAACAGCTTGCACATACAAAGTTTCCACTTGGAGATTATAGGAAAACCCGGATAAGGGAAATCGCAGAGTGTAAAGGATTTATTAATGCGAGAAAGCATGACAGTCAGGATATATGCTTTGTACCCGATGGAGATTATGCAACATTTATTGAGAAATTCTGTGGCAAAAAGTTCGAGGAAGGTAATTTTGTTGATAAAGAAGGACATGTTCTGGGATGCCATAAAGGCATAATAAGATATACAATTGGTCAGCGTAAAGGACTTGGTGTAACTGCTAAAGAGCCATTGTATGTGTGTGGCAAAGATATTGAAAAGAATGAAGTGATTCTTGGAAGTAATGAAGATGTATTTGGTAAAGAGCTATATGCAGAGGATATGAACTGGATATCAGTTGAAAAGCCGGAAGAACCATTACGATGTAAAGTCAGAATAAGATATAAGCAGAAGGAAGACTGGGCAACAGTATATCCTGAATCAGAAGGAAAAGTCAGAATTGAGTTTGAAAAACCCCAAAGAGGTATTACAAAAGGTCAGGCAGTAGTTTTGTATGATGAGGACATAGTACTTGGCGGAGGAATAATAATGACGGATGTAATACGTTAATATTATAATTATAATAAATAAGCTTCGCAGAAATGAGGGTTAAAATGAAGATAGATAAGAAAAAATATTTTTTGATACTTGGTACTGTACTTGGATTTATACTGCTTATAAAATACTGGTCTTTTGTAGTTAATGGATTTGGAATAGCTGTAAATGTATGTGACAGTCTTATTACGGGTGTAATTATTGCTTATGTCGTAAATATTATAATGTCTTTCTATGAGAAAAAGGCATTTGACAGAATAGAGAATAAATATTTTCAAAAATGTAAAAGGGCAGTATCAATGATACTGTCGTTTGGAAGTATAATGGTATTTATATTTCTTATATTATGGATAGTAATACCTGAATTAAACTCATGTATAGAGATATTGATAAAAAGTGTACCATCGGCACTTGAAAAGGGACAGAAAATGCTCTCAGACAATATGTCACTATTTTCCAGACTTGATATTAAAGAGATAGACTGGAATCAGATAACACAGGAAGTAATTAAATTCGTAAAGAATGGTTTTGCACCTACGGTTGGGACCATACTTGGATATGTATCATCAATTATAGGAATGGTATTTAACTTTATAATGGGACTTATTTTCTCAATGTATATTCTTGCACAGAAGGAAAAATTAAAAGCGCAGATATTGAGATGTATGGATACATATATCAAATCAGAAACAAATGAAAAAATATTATATGTATGCAGGATAGTAGATAAAAGTTTTCACAGCTTTATAGTAGGTCAGTGTGCGGAAGCAGTTATCCTTGGAACATTATGTGTAATAGGAATGCTCATATTCAGATTTCCATATGCAGTTATGATAGGTGTTCTTATCGGATGTACGGCGCTTATACCTATAGCAGGTGCATATATAGGAGGAACGGTTGGCGCACTTATGATATTTACGGTGTCGCCATTCAAAGCTGTAATGTTTGTTGTATTTCTTGTAATATTGCAGCAGATAGAAGGTCAGCTTATATACCCTAAAGTAGTAGGTTCTTCGATTGGACTGCCCGGGATATGGGTGTTTGCTGCAGTTGTAGTAGGTGGAGGTTTATTCGGAATAGCCGGAGTGTTATTTGGTATACCTGTTGCGGCAGCATCATATGTGCTTCTTAGAAATGATATTAATAAAAGACAGAGTGAGAAGATAGATAAAAGAACAGACCAAAAAGCAGATAAAATGACGGATAAAGAAACGGAGTGAATAACAGATAATGAATAAAATACTTGTAGTTGCATTTTTATTTTTTATGGGAAGTCTTCTTGGATGGGGGCTTGAAGTTGTGTACAGGAGATTCTTTTCTGATGCAAATCCGGAACGAAAATGGATAAATCCGGGATTTCTTATAGGACCATATCTTCCATTATATGGATTTAGCCTGAGTGTGGTATATATATTGTCATTTATCCCGGTGACATTTATTCACAACAAATGGGGACAAAAGATAGTGTTGTTTGTATTGATGGCTATGGTTATTACACTTATAGAATATATAGCAGGGCTTATATTCATAAAAGGTATGAAGATAAAGCTGTGGGATTACACAGAGGAATGGGGAAATATAAAAGGAATAATATGCCCCAAGTTCTCATTTTACTGGATAGTATTAAGTGCAGTATATTATTTTCTGATTCATCCAAATGTACAGAAGTCAATAGAATGGCTGGCAGGACACCTTGCATTCTCGTTCTTCATAGGGTTCTTCTACGGAGTGTTCCTTATAGACATATGTTACTCAATGAACATAATGAAGAGAATGAGAGATTTTGCTGTTGAGAATCAATTAGAAATTAAGTATGAATCGTTGAAAGCACATATTGCTAAGATTAATGAAGAAAGAAAGCTGAAGCCAAGCTTTATGTTTGCATTTAAGACAGACAACAGGATGACACTTAAAGAGATACTTTCAAAGTATGTGGAGAGCGAGCAGACAAGGATAAAGGGTAAGTTGTCGAAGCGGGGATAAGTAAAGTTTTTCACACAATGTTCAAATTTGCAATATATTTTTTTCACAATTTCCCGATATTATAATATATATCAAAGGATTTCCCCTTTCCTTTGATATATTATAAATCTTTTTCATATTTGGCCGATTACCAATTCCTCCCCCTTTACTGGTAATCGGCTCCTCCCTTATAGTAATAAATTACTATATTTTTTAACCATAACATACTGTTATATAAGACTGTAGCATTGATGGTCGGTAAATCAATGCTACAGTCTTATTTTTTATATATGGCGAAGTACGAAATGCTAAATCTGCAGAATAAACAACAGGTTTTGCATGTTGTGTTGAATAAAAAATAATCAGACGGCATAATAGGTAAAAATGAAAAACTGTAAATTTTTACAAAAAACCTACTATTTTTTACAACAAAGAATTTTTTGGAAAAATATATGCTACAATGCACATGAAAATATAACAACTACATCATATTATCAGATAAACATATAAGGGTGTTTTTGTAAAAGATAGGGGGTGTATAAATTTAATGTATTGTATTAGTAATAATTAAGGTAGGTGATGTAAAAACAGGAATGCATTGGTTTTGACTAAAAAATTAATTATACAAGTAGGAGGAGAAATATAAATGAGAATAAAGAAATTATTGTCAGTTGCATTGATTACATGTGCAACTTTATCATCAACAACAGTAGCAAATGCTAATGCAAAGGATTCGTATTTACCGACAGGGTATATATCTTCAACTAAAGTTGTATTTTCGGATACAAGAGATAAGGATGATTATTCGAGCCATTATATTTATAATACATGTGGATTAGCTTTAATGGCAGTTTCCTATTATACTAATCCATCTCCGGATAAGAATGTAACTAAAAATGGAGGTGCAGTTATTCCGGGAGATGCAGAGAGAGCAATAAAGAATTATGTACGTGAAACATATGATAAAGGTCATGGAGCTGGTCAAAAGTGTAAATGCAGATTATATTTAAGGGCTTATGTGAGTGGTTCCAGTGGAACGTTACACGGTAAATGGAGTCCTGACAGTGTTGGAAATCTTATTGTAGCAAATCCATAATATATAATTTGTCCATGCAGAGTAAGTTAATTCTTTAGCAGGCTCTGCATGGGATAAATTTGTCGAAGGAAAGGAAAATATTTAATGAGAATAAAGAAATACATAAATGCCATATGCATAATGATATGTATGATGTCTGTTATGACAGCCTGCAGTATTCCCGGGGTGACCGTACCATTTGGTGAAAGTGGAAATTCACATGAAAGCAATAATTCTAAAAAGAAAGATGCGGTTGATATAATAGATATGGCAGATGGCACAGAATATGAAACGAGATTTGTTCCCAAAGGGAAAAAAATATATGGAATTGGTGACAGGGTTACACCGGTGCGACCTGTCGGAGATATCGATGAAGCACAGTATGTCAGCTTTAAGGTGAATAGTGCAACCGTGTATGACCATATATCTGATGCAGGTCTGGATGATTCTCATTTTTATGATGAGTGGGATCTGTTTGATGGAGAATGCATGGATGGACTAGATGTTATTAAAAATGAGCAATCAATGAAGTCAAGGTTTCTTCTATGCGACATGGACATAGACTATGACAGTGAATATATGAAATACATGACAACGGATAATGTTACTGCTTATTCGCTTATATATGTAAATGACGACGGAAAGTATGTAATAACGGGTTTTCCTATATATTTTTCTACATTGGACAAGTCAAAAGATGCGTTTAATCAGAATGATTTTGATGTCCATGAAGGAACCGTAAACATTCAGATTGGCTGGGTAATAGATAAGGATATATATGGAGTGAAGGAGTTTGATGTAAGTAAACTTTATCTGTGTACGGCATATGACGGGGGAGATGCATACAAGGAAGTGGTAGACCTCGGACTTAAGGATTAAAGGAACATAGATAATGACGTTATATTATATGAACTCTCGGAATCTTGA
>DEGR01000026.1 GCA_002351535.1 Lachnospira sp. UBA2821 | reverse complement strand
GGTTCTGAACAGTTACAAAATAAGGATTATTATGATGAAAATTGCCACAAAAAACCTCAAAAAAAACTAAAAATTAATACAAAACCACAAAAACGCAAAAAAGTTATTGACATATCAACATTTTTTGCTATGATAAAGGAAACAGAGGCGCATCTGATTTACAAAAATACAAGTTTAAATGTGCAAGGTGCAAAGAGGCACAGGATGTCTGAACATTAATGTTCAAGATCCTGTGCCTTTTTTGTTTAGCCGGTGGCTATACAAAAGGGCATATGGAATTGCAGGAGGTGTGATATGGCTACGAAATCAAGCATTATGGATACGAATAGTTATACTGATGAGTATGTATCCTTATTAAAACCGGAAACAAAGGAAATGATTACACGAAGAGAAAAATATATGGGAGGTGCCTACAGACTGTTTTACAGAAAACCTGTGGACCTTGTTAAAGGTGAGGGGGAATATTTGTGGGATTCTGACGGGGTAAAATATCTTGATATGTATAACAATGTAGCAGGAGTTGGTCATTGCCATCCGGCTGTTATCAAAGCAGTAACAGAGCAGATGAGCCTGCTTAATACACATACAAGATATCTGCATAAGAGAATTATAGATTACAGCGAAGACATTCTTAGTATGATGCCGGAGGAGATAGACAAGGTAATGTTTATGTGTACCGGTTCTGAGGCGAATGATCTTGCACTCAGGGTAGCACAGGAATATACAGGTGGAACGGGAATTATTGTTTCAAAAGAATCTTATCATGGAACGAGTGCATTAACATCAGGCTGTTCTCCGGCACTTGGAAGTGAACAGCCGTTATTACCTAATGTAAGATTGATTGATACACCCGATTATTACAGACATGGTGGAACACCTGAAGAATTTACAGAATGGTACGCTACAGAGATGCAGAAGAAAATAGATGAACTTAATCAGGCGGGATACAAATTCTCATGTTTCCTTGCGGATTCAATATTTTCATCGGATGGTGTACATCCAAATCCGATAGGATTTTTAAAGACTGCTGTGGATGTGGTACATAAAAATGGTGGTGTATTTATAGCAGATGAGGTTCAGCCGGGATTTGCCCGTACCGGTGATGCTTTCTGGGGATTTGCAAGACATGGAATTATACCTGATATGGTTACAATGGGAAAGCCTATGGGTAATGGAATTCCAATCTCCGGTCTGGCAGCAAAACATGAAGTTCTTGAAGCATTTAGTGATAAGCTTCCATATTTCAATACTTTTGGAGGAAATCCTGTATCAATTGCAGCAGCACAGGCGGTTCTGTCAGTTATAAAGGAAGAAAAGCTTCAGGAGCACTGTAAGACAGTGGGTGCAAAGCTTCTGTCAGCACTAAAGGAAGTTAAAGACAGACATCCTGAATCAGTAGGAGATGTCAGAGGAGCCGGTTTATTTATAGGTTTTGAATTGGCAAAAAATGATGGTAAGAAGACACCTGATAAGGAAAAAGCTCTTAATTTAATAGAATTACTCAGGGATAATAATGTTCTTACATCTGTAGCAGGACCTTATGGAAATGTTTTGAAACTTCGTCCACCTATGGCATTTAAAGAATGCGATATAGATTGGGCAGCATCAACACTTGATAAATGTTTACTGGAATTAGAATAAATTAATTAACACGCAGCATAAGGAGGTAACGCGTATGAAGAAAATTTGTGCATTAATGTTAGCTGTCGTTATGGCAGTAGGAATGGTTGGCTGTGGTAATTCGGATAAAAGTACAGCTAAAGGTACAGCCAAAACAACCAGCAGTGAATCAAAGACAGCAAAGGATACACTTGTCATATTAGGAGCAGAGAACTGGCAGGCTTCTCTTAGTCCGCTAAAACACACATCGACAATGATGCTTCATGCAGAGGCAATTGCACTTGAACATCTGCTTGTTATGGATGAGAAGACACAGGAGCCACAGCCTAATCTTGCTACGGAGTGGTCATATGATGACACAAAGACAGTATTGACTGTAAAACTCAGAGAAGGTGTTAAATTCCATGATGGCTCAGATTTTACAGCGGAGGATGCAGCTGCCTCATGTGAGGCGTATTCCAATGCGGATAATGTATCAGGCTCATGGTGGGCAGATGAACTTAAATGCAATGTAATTGATGACTATACATTTACTATAACACCTGCATCAGGAAAACCTCTCGGCTCACTTGTTAATATGCTTTGTTCAACACCAATGATGTCAGCGGATGACCTTAAAGACCCTGAGAATACAATTGATAAAAAATACAATGGTACAGGCCCTTACAAGATGGTCAGCTTTGAAAATGATACGGCAACATATGAACTGTTTGATGATTATTGGGGAACACTTCCTAAGATTAAAACTATTCAGTATAAATATGTAGCAGACGCAACTACAAGATTATCAGCACTTCAGTCAGGCGAGGCAGATGTAATAGAAAGAGTGGATTCAGATGCAGCGTCAGTTCTTGAATCAGATAAAAATATTAAAGTTGACAAGTTCCTGACAACAGAGTGTAAGCACCTTATACCTAAATTCAAGATGAAACCTATGAATGAAAAACTTGTCCGTAAAGCTATAGCATATGCCATTGATTATGATGGAATTGTAAAGGATATTTTCAGCGGTTATGCAGAAAAGGCAGACAGTTTTATTTCGTCTACCATATGGGGATATGAGAAAGTGGACGGTGTAGGTGAATATGATCCTGAAAAGGCAGCTGAGTGTCTTAAAGAAGCAGGATATGAAAATGGCGATGGACTACCTGAACTGAATATCTATACATCTGTCGGATTCTATCCAAAGACTAAGGAATATTATGAATATATTGCGGCTTGTCTGCAGGCAGTAGGAATTAATTGTACAGTCGTACCTCTTGATACATCAGCATGGGGTGATGTTTTATATGAAGAGACACCATGTTATATGATTGACTGTGGATGGCAGCCATCAGGTATTGAACCTGAATTAAAACTGAATTCATGGTATGCAGCAGGACGTATAAGTCACTATGAACCAACTAAGGAATTACAGGATATAATGGACAGATTTGCAACAGAGACAGATTCAGAGAAGAGAAAAGAGATTCTTCAGAAAGAATATCTGCCTGCTCTTGCAGAGGAGATGCCGGACATTCCAATTATTAAATCAATGACAATATTTGGAGTGAGATCTAATGTCAATGGATTAGAATATACAAGTGGTGCAGACTATATCTTCACTAACGTTACTAAAGATTAATATTATATTTAATCCGAAAAGGGGGTTGCATTGAATGTAACCCTTTTTTGGAAAGGAGGAAGTAGCAGTGTTAGGAACAGTTTTAAAAAGGCTTGTGCAGGGAATATTTGTTACGATATGTGTTATTTTTATAAGCTTTGTAATACTTAGAATGATACCGGGTGACCCGGCCAAGGTTATGGCACCTACTGCAACACCTGAGCAGCAGCAGCTCATAAGAGACAGCATGGGATTAGATAAATCAATTCCGCAACAGTTCAAAATGTATATGGCTAATCTGGTTAAAGGAGATTTGGGAGAATCATATTTCAAAAGTGATACGGTAGTAAATGTTATGAAACAGGCAGTACCTTTGTCATTAATATTACTTGTTTCAGCGATAGTTACTTCTATACTTCTTTCAATCGTTCTTGGAACAGTCGCAGGACTTAACGGAAATTCCTGGATTGACAGATTAATATCCAGCATTGCAGTTTTATTCCAGTCGATGCCTAATTACTGGGTTTCGTCCGTACTTATAATTATTTTTTCCGTAAACCTTGGTGTATTACCTTCTATGGATTATCAGGGGCCTGCTTCATGTGTTCTTCCTACTGTAGCACTTGCGTTACCGCTTACAGCAGTATTAACAAAGGTAGTGCGTTCATCATTAATTGACAGTTATAATCAGGAGTTTGTAAAGGTTGCGTATGCGAGGGGAATATCAAAGGTTGCAATTTATTTTAAATATGCGCTTCGTAATTCTGTTATACCTTTTGTGATAGCGCTTGGAACACAGTTAGGATTTTTAGTAGGAAGTATAGTAGTTGTAGAGTATGTTTTTAATTTTCCGGGAATTGGATATACGGTATTAAACGCAATCCTTAGAAGAGATTACAATCTGGTGCAGGGAATTATTATTTTATTTTCAGTATTTTTTATAGTTCTAAATATTGTAATAGACTTAGGAAGTATCAGGTTAGACCCAAGAATGAGAAAAGCACAGGGGGGACTGTAATATGAAGAAAAAAAATAAATTTAAATCAGTCCTTCAATGGATTGGAAAAAACAGATTATTCACAATAGGAATTGTAATTGTTGTGACATATCTTATAGTAGGAATATTTGCACCTGTTATTGCACCACAGGATCCTGCCAAAGCGAATCCTTCTATCCGTTTGCTAAAACCGTTTAAGGATTCGGAACATATTCTGGGAACAGATGCTATTGGAAGAGATATATTATCAAGACTCATATATGGAGTAAGAACATCTGTAATTATAGGATTCTGCAGTGTGTTGCTGGCAGCATTAACAGGACTTATTGTAGGAATTATATCGGGTCTTACAAGTCCCGGTCCTATAGATTCAATATTGATGAGAATTACAGATGTACAGATGGGATTTCCGTTCATAGTTCTGGCAATGATTGCACTTACGTTATTTAGTCCGAATGAGGTATCTGTAACAATTGTATTAAGTCTTGCGTTGTGGCCGGCATATGCCAGGACAGTAAGGTCAAATGTAATACCACAGAAAAGTACGGATTATATTGCAGCAGCAAAATTAATGGGTGCTTCGAGATGGCGTATTTCGGTGAAATATATAGGAAAAAACCTTGTGCCGGCGATGTTACCGCTTATTCCGTTAGATATTGCAGGAATGATAATAAATGAGAGTTTATTGAGTTATATGTCATTAGGAATAAATCCTCCAAAGATATCTATTGGAAACATAATGTCTGATGCACGTACATATATAGCATCTGATTCATGGTACATAATGATTCCTGGTATAGTTCTGATTATTATGGTTTTGGGATTAAACTTTGTTGGTGATAATCTTCAGGTTCATTTTGATCCAAAACTTCGAAAATAGGAGGACAATAGTGTGAAAAATAAATTTTCACACGCAGGATTTGTGTCTGTGCGCACCTGACACAAAACTGTTACGCACAAAAAACGTGCGCGGAAATGAGGATTAATATGGAAAATAGAACAGAAAATACTGGTGAAGTTATTCTCCAGGTAAAAAATCTGAAAACATATTTTAAGACCGGTCCGCACAAGGTTGTAAAGGCTGTTGAAGGTGTTAATTTTTCTCTTAAGAAAGGAAGAGTTCTTGGAATTATAGGTGAAAGTGGTTCGGGTAAAAGTGTAACAGCAAGGTCCATACTGCGTATCGTCGAATCACCGGGATATATTGCAGATGGAGAAGTCATTTTTAAAGGACAGGATATTCTTAAAATACCTGAAAAAGAAATGAGAAGTATAAGAGGTAATGAAATATCTATGATATTTCAGGACCCGACAACATCATTTAATCCGTATATGACAATAGGAAAACAGTTAGCAGAAGCTTACAATGCCCATTCACCATCAGGTTCGGAGAAAGCAAAGAAGGAAATATTAAGGGTATTAGAACTTGTAGGTATTACAAACGGTGAAGAGATACTAAAAAAATACCCATGTGAATTCTCAGCGGGATTCAGGCAGCGGATATTTATAGCTATGTCTATGATATTGTATCCCGACCTTCTTATTGCGGATGAGCCTACAACGAGTCTTGGAATAACTATTCAGGCAGAGATTATTGAGGCATTGAGTGAGGTACAGAAGCAGACAGGAATATCTATTATGATTATCACGCATGATTTTGGTGTGGTATCACAGTTTTCAGATGATATATTCGTAATGTATGCCGGCAGATGTGTGGAGTCGGCTCCGAAGAAAGATTTGTTAAGAAACCCGAAGCATCCTTATACAATTGGGCTTATACGTTCAGTACCGCTTCTTGAGGCGAGAAAAACAAAACGACTTAAGTCAATCCCCGGTTTTCCGCCTGATATGTCAAATGTTCCGGAAGGATGTCCGTTTGCATCAAGATGTGAATATGCAAAACCAATTTGTCATAAAGAGGTTCCGGAATTGAAAAATGTAGGAGAAGACCATATGTGTGCATGTCATTTTCCGTTGGATTATGATGTCAGTGAAGATACGGAATTGGGGTGATTAGATGAAAGATATTATATTATCATGTGAAGAATTAGTAAAACAGTATCCTGTTAAAAAGGGATTATTCAATAAAGTTGTAGGCCAGAAAAATATAGTTGACAAGGTCTCTTTTGAACTTGAAAAGGGTAAGACACTTGCAATAGTAGGTGAGTCGGGCTGTGGAAAAACAGTACTTACAAGAGTGCTTTTGGGAATTGAGGATAAAACAGATGGTATCATCAGATTTGATGGGAAATCGGTTGATGATATGTCATCATCCGAAAAGAAAAACATGAGATCAAAGATACAGATGATATTTCAGGATACATTAGGTTCACTTCATCCAAGAATGAGTATAAGGGAATCGTTAGAGGAACCCCTGATTCTTAACGGTGTTACTGATAAGTCGGAAAGAGAAAAAATTATACTGGATACTCTGTCGCAGGTCGGAATGTCTTCCATGTTTCTAGACCGTTATCCGCATCAGCTTTCAGGTGGGCAGAGACAGAGAATAGTTATAGCGAGATGTCTGGTCGTTACCCCGGAGATAATATTTGCAGATGAACCGATATCGGCTCTTGATGTGTCTTTGCAGGCACAGGTTATTAATATGCTTATGGATCTTCAGGAGAAATATAAGCTTTCCATGCTTTTGATTGCACATGACCTTGCCGTTGTAAGGCAGATAGCAGACCGTATTATGATTATGTATTTTGGACAGATTGTTGAGAGCGCACCGGGCAGTGAAATATATAAAAATGCAAGACATCCATATACAAAGGTACTGTTAAAGGCGGCACCAAGTATAAGTAAAGGATTAGAGGATGCGGGATTTGACATAGATTTGAAGCCCGGTGATATTCCGGATCCTTCACAGAAGATGGAAGGATGCCCGTTCTGTACAAAGTGTATTTATGCGGATGAACATTGCATGAAAGTTAAACCGGAAGCAAGAGAAGTTGCACCGGGACATATGGTACTATGCCACAAGGCAGAACAGAATTTGTAGATAGGAGGAGTCGTGATGGAATATAGTGCAATTAGTACGATATGGGTTCTGATAGGAACAATTCTGATATTTATTATGCAGGCCGGATTTGCCATGCTTGAGACAGGAATGACAAGAGTAAAAAATGCAGGAAACATTGCTATGAAGAATCTTATAGATTATTGTATTGGAGCAATTGCTTTCTGGATAATAGGCTTTGGGCTGATGTATGGAGGAAAAGGATTAATATTTGGCAGTATAAAGGGGATTGCATCAGGCAGCATTTACGGTGAAGGAATGGTTAAGGGAGACATTCCGTTCTGGGTATTTCTTATATTCCAGACAGTATTTGCGGCAACTGCAGCAACAATTGTTTCAGGTGCCATGGCGGCCAGAACAAAGTTTGCGGCATATTGCATATACAGTTTTATGATAAGTCTTGTTATATATCCAATATCAGGACACTGGATATGGGGAGGAGGATGGCTGCAGAGACTGGGGTTCCATGACTTAGCAGGTTCTACTGCAGTACATATGGTAGGTGGAGCAGCGGCACTTGCAGGTGCGTGGATGCTTGGACCAAGAATAGGAAGATATTCAAGGAGCGGTAAAATAAAGAAAATTCCCGGACACAGCATGCCGTTATCTGTACTCGGTATATTTTTACTGTGGTTTGGATGGTTTGGTTTTAATGGAAGTTCCGTGCTTCCAACATCGGGAAATTCTATCAGTTTAATTGGAAAAGTATTCTGCAATACAAATCTTAGTGCTGCATCATCGGTTGTTGTGGCAATGTGTACAAGCTGGATAATCTATAAAAAACCGGATATATCAACAACATTAAATGGTGCAATAGCAGGACTTGTTGCTGTTACAGCAGGGGCAGATGTAATGAGTCCTTATGAAGCTGCCATAACAGGAATGGTAGCAGGTGTAATTGTAGTGTCCGGAATGTATGTTATGGATAATATTTTAAGGATTGATGACCCGGTGGGAGCAGTTGCAGCACATGGATTTGGAGGACTTTGGGGAACACTGGCAGTTGGTTTATTCTCGGATGGAGTAAACACAAAGTATAAAGGATTATTTCATGGAGGTATGTTTTCACAGCTTGGAATACAGCTTTTAGGTGGAGTTGTTGTGTTTGTGTATGTATTTGCCATGGCGGCATTATTGTTTAAGGTGATAGATGAGACAATAGGATTAAGGGTGAGTGCAGAAGATGAAATGGATGGTCTTGATATAAGTGAGCATAACTTCAATAATGCCTATACAGAGATTCTTTCATCAGATGGTATAAGTGCTCCGGTCATGGATGTTCCTAAGATTGACACTGATAAATTTAATTACAGTGATATTAATGAAGGAATATGTATGTCAAAAGTAGTTATAATTGCCAGAAAGAATAAACTGGATGCACTTCTTCATGCGATGAATGGTATCGGAGTTACGGGTGTAACAATAACAGATGTTACAGGTTATGGCGTGCAGAAAGGAAACAAAAATTCGTATTACAGGAGTGAGGATGAAGACCTTACACTGCTGCCAAAGGTTAAAATAGAGATTATTGTCAGTACCGTTCCGGTTGCAAAAGTTGTAGCAACGGCTGAAAAGATTTTATATTCCGGAAATTATGGTGATGGAAAAATATTTATTTATGATGTAAGAGATGCTGTGAAAGTGAGAACCGGTAAAACAGGTATGGAAGCATTGGTTGACGAGAGTAACTAGTGCACCGGTGAAAGGAGGTCTTTTGTATGATTAAAACGAATATAGATGAAGCAATAGCAAGAATAGACGAGTGGAAAGATAAAGATATTTCATACAGTCCGGTTGCGGGTGGAATTACTAATCCTAATTATAAGGTTAAAGTGGATGGTAAAAATTATTTTCTTAAAATTCCCGGAGATGGTACAGATTTTATAAACAGGGATGTGTGTCATAATGCAAATGAGATAGCAGATAAGAGTAAAGCGGGTCCAAAAGTTTATTATTATTTTGAAGATACCGGTGTTGAGATTTTTCAGTGGCTTGACGGATATCGTCAGGTGACATACGGGGATATATATGATGAAGTCATATTTCACGAGATATTTAAAAAAATTAAAGCATTTCATAATATAGATACAAAACCGCTTAAGTTAAAACAGAGTATATTTGAACAGGCGTGGGATATGAATGCAAGAGCAAAAAAGGCAGGATATCTGCCACCATTTAATGACAGAATGGAGTATTATCTTAAAACTATTGAGGAAGCGTTATCCAATTCATGTGAGCTGAAACCATGCCATAATGATTTCTGGACTAATAATCTTATGTATAATGAAGAAACAAAAGATTTGAAGATTATTGATTACGAGTACGCGTCTATGAATGATCCGTGCGTTGACCTTGGTCTGATTTCTGCGACAAATTATTTTACAGAAGCCATGGATGTGGAGATGGTTAAGTGTTATAATGATGGGGTTTTTGATGAAATTATGTTTGCAAAAGTAAAGTTAAATAAGATTGCATGTGACATTAAATGGGCTTACTGGGCTTTATATCAGGCAGCAAGTTCAAATGTGGAATTTGATTATATGAACTGGTATGGTCAGAAAATGGCAAGGTTGCAGCATTTCTGGCTTGACCCGAGATTAGATTACTGGTTAGAACTTGTTCAGGATAGGAAGATATTCAGATAATATTAGCATATAAGGAGGCCGTTGTCATGAAGCAGTATTTTAAAAATGTAGAGGATGAGTGGGTTGGATTTGCAGGTGAGTGTATAAAGGCACAGGCATTATCCGGAAAAGAAAAAAATATATCGGAATTGTTTATGAAAGCAATGGAAGAAATCGGTGTAGAACATTTTAGGGATGAGTGTGGAAATGTAGTCGGAGTAATCAGAGGAGATGGTGAAGGAATCAATGTATTACTGACAGGTCATATGGATGTAGTTCCGGAGGGTAGTCTTGAAGCATGGAAACCTTACGAACCGTTTAATCCGGAAGTAAGTAATGGCAGACTCTATGGAAGGGGAATAAGCGACATGCTGTCAGGGCTTACATGTGAATTTTTCGCATTCAAAGAAATAAAGAAACTTGTTGACAATGGAGCAAAACTAGCAGGTAATCTTATATTTGCAGCAGTTGTATATGAAGAGCCGGCTGAGAGTATAGGTACTATTTATCTTATGGAGCACACTCTTAAAGAACATAATCTCCCTGTTGATTTGTGTTATCTTGGAGAACCGTCTGATGGAAATATTGCAATCGGGCAGCGTGGAAAGATTGAACTTGTCGTGGAAGTATATGGAAAGGTTGCACATTCATCTGCTCCAAAGGAGGGGATAAATGCAGTTGAAAAGGCAATGCCTGTATTAAATGCAGTTATAAATAACTTTAATGAGCCTCCAGTAAAGCATGAGATGGGACAAAGCAGCATGGTAATAACGGATGTTGTTGTATCACCGGGGAAGAAATATTCCTGTGTGCCGGACAAATGTGAAATAACAATTGACCAGAGATATGTTCCACCTATGACTATAGAAGATACGATAGGACGTATACAGGCGTTTTTAGATGAACAGTCGGCAAAAGATTCAGATTTTAAAGCGGTTGTACACCCGAGGACTAATAAGCGGGTATGTTATACCGGCTATGAGTCTGAGAAAGCGAAGCAGCATCCTGCATGGGTAACCGGCGGTGAGAATAAATACGTTGAACTTACATATAATATTTTAAAAGAGCTTGGACAGGATGTTGAGAAAATATACTGGCAGTTTGGAACAGATGGAAGTGTTATATGTGGAAAATATAATATCCCGACAATCGGATATTCAGGAGCTATGATGAGTCAGGCACATCAGGCGAAAGAGCATGTGGAAATCCAAAGATGCCTTGAATGTATTGAGGGATATACTACAGTGTTATGTAAAATATATGATTTAAATGAACCAGGGCAATAATATAAAATCCGGCTTAGAATTAATTTTCTGAGTTGGATTTTCTTATTGTTTTTTGATATAATTACTTTAAAGTATTTGAATATGAGGGAGGGTGAATATATGTTAGCGGACCAACGTAAACAGATTATTTTAGATAAAATAAATATTAATCATTGTGTAACAGTAGCGGAGCTTGTGGATATTCTGCATGTATCAACAGAGACTGTCAGACGTGACCTTGAGGATATGGAAAACAATGAATTGTTAGTCAGGGTTCATGGTGGGGCAGTATCAAAAACGAGAAGAAACAGATTTGAGGATATAGGCAAAAGAAATACAGAAAATATTGAACTTAAAGAACAGATAGCTAAGAAGGCATTAGACTATGTTGAAGATGGAGATGTTATAGCAATAGATTCAGGAACAACAGCATCGGCTTTCGCACTGGCATTAAAAGAAAGAAATTTTTCTTCATTATCAGTCATAACATACTCAACGGAAGTATTTTCAATATTATCTGCTTGTTCCAATTACAGGATAACTATGGTAGGAGGAGATTATCTTCCTAAGGAAAAAATATTTTATGGATTTCTTACTAATGAGGTAATGAGTAAATTATATTATTCCAAGGCATTTGTAGTGCCATCTGCTTTATCACTGGAAGATGGAGCACATGATTTTATAAGAGAATCATATGAAAGCCAGAGTATGTTGCTTAGGAATGCGAACAAAGTTTTTATTCTTGCGGATAGTACCAAATTTGAGACCAAAGGTGCTTTTAAATTGTGTAATCTTTTGCCTGATTATACTATAATTACTGATGATAAACTTTCGGATTCTGTATATGATTTGTACAGTACACATAGTCTGAATGTGATACGATGAAAAGGGAGAACGATATGGAATTATTTGACATTGTAGATGAACTTGGCAATCCGACAGGAGAGACTGTGGATAGAACAAAAGCACATGTGGAAGGAATAAGACACAGAACTTCGCATGTGTGGATAATCAGGGAAAAAGACGGCAGAACACAGGCACTTTTACAGAAAAGGTCGCAAAACAAGGATTCGTTTCCGGGCAGGTTTGATACGTCTTCTGCCGGACACATACAGGCGGGGGATGAACCTCTTCAATCAGCTATTCGTGAACTCGGTGAGGAGTTAGGAATAGTGGCAGAGAAAGACGATTTGGAATTCGCAGGCAGATTTACAATAGATTTTGAGAAAGAATTTCATGGTAAATTATTTAAAGACAGTGAAATCGCTTTCGTGTATGTATATACGAATCCTGTTGATGAGACAAAGCTTGTGCTTCAGGAAGAGGAAGTGGAGGCTGTTGAGTGGTTTGATATAGAAGAGATAATGGAAGAATGCAGCAGGCATAATCAGAAGTTCTGTGTTCCCCGGGAGGGGCTTAAGAAAGCCTATGATTATTATTGTGGCAATGATGTAGAGTGGATTAAAATGTAATAGTAAATCACTCAGAAATGAGGTCTAGTGTGAAGTTTTTACATATATCGGATTTACATATAGGTAAACGTGTGAAGAATTATTCTATGCTTGATAGCCAGAGATATGTTCTTGCACAGATAATAGATATAATTAATAAGGAAAGACCGGATGGAGTGTTGATTGCGGGAGACATTTATGACAGAATGAATCCGTCAGAGGCGGCTATAGAGTGTCTGGATGATTTTTTGGTGAAGTTGTCAGAGACAGATGCGGAAATATTTGTTATAAGCGGCAATCATGATTCGTCCGGTCAGATTGCGTTTGCTTCAAGAATAATAGCATCCAGTGGGATTCATATGTCACCGGTATACAGGGGGAAGGTTACACCGTTTACTATGGAGGACGAATATGGCAGAGTAAATGTGTACATGCTTCCGTTTGTAAAGCCAATACATGTGAGAAGATGCTTTGAAAATGAGGATATTAACGATTATTCAGATGCGGTTCGTGTGGCAGTAAGGAATATGAACATTGATACTGATGAGAGAAATATATTAGTGGCACACCAGTTTGTAACAGGTGCTTCAGTATGTGAAGTTGAGACAAATGTAGGTGGACTTGATAATGTTGAGGCTTCAAGCTTCGGAAAATTTGATTACGTTGCATTGGGACATATACATACAGCACAGAATATTAAGAAAGACAGAATAAGATATAGTGGTGCTACACTAAAATACGGTTTTGATGAAAAATCACAGAAAAGTGTGACTATTGTAAATATCGGGGAAAAAGGAAATATAGACACTAAGACTATACCGCTTGTACCATTAAGGGACTTTGTTACTATTGAGGGCAACTTCGAAAACATTATGGAACAGTACAGGTATAAAGAACTGAATGATTATGTAGAGATTATTCTTAATGATGAGATGGACGTTCCGGATGCATTTAGAAAACTTAACGATGTATTTCCGTATCTTATGCAGATTAAGTATAACAACACAAGAACGAGAAGTTTAAAGGAAGTATCTGAAGTGCCTGATAGGAAAGAACTTAGTGAAATGGAACTGATAAGCAGTCTGTATGAATATCAGAATAACCAGCCGCTTAACGTAGAGCAGACAGAGTATCTGCAAAAGGTGATAGGAGATGTGATGGGGGTGTGAATTAGTGAGACCGATTAAACTTACTATGTCTGCATTTGGCTCATATGCCGGTGTTACACAGATAGATTTCACGAAATTTGATAAAGGAAGTCTGTATCTTATATCGGGGAATACCGGTTCGGGTAAGACTACAATATTTGATGCAATAGTGTTTGCGTTGTACGGAGAGGCAAGTGGAAGTATAAGAAATGATTCGAAAAGATTCAGAAGCAAATATGCGGATGACGATGCGGATACCTATGTTGAATTAATATTTGAAAACAAGGGTGTTGAATATTATGTTAAGAGAAATCCTAAATATATGAGAAAGGCTAAACGTGCCGGCAAAAATGACATGGTTTCACAGGCACCTGCAGCAGAACTGACTTATTATAAAGGGGATGTGATAGCAACAGATATTTCCGGTGTTACAGCCGGTGTTACGGAGATTCTCGGAGTTGACTGCAAACAGTTTACAAGAATGTCTATGCTTGCACAGGGAGAATTTCAAAGCCTTCTGCTTGCGGGTTCGGAAGAAAGAGAAAAGATATTCAGACACATTTTTCATACTGAGAGATTTGATGAGATACAGGCGAGAATTGCTTCGGATTTTAACAGCATAGAACAGGCCAGAAAAGAGTTATACATTGCAATCAGACAGAATACCGGGCAGATTAAGTTTACTGATGACAGGGATTTATCGCATATACTTGAACGCAATATTCCTGATATTAATGAAGTATGTGAAATACTTGAAGAACAGATGACCTCAGATGAGCGGATGCTTGAAGATATTGAGACGCAGATACATAATAAAAAGGAGCTGCTTGAACAAAAGCTTCAGTGCATTTCAGAGGAAGAAAGCATGTTACAGGATAAAAGGCAGCTTGAAAGTGAAATTATGCATGTTTCTGAACTGAATATAAAGCTGGCTGATGCAAAATCGGATATGGATATAAAAAAAGAGTCAGAACCGGATATAAAAAAATGTGAAGACAGGATAGCGGTTCTTAATACAAGACTTGATGATTATGACAGACTTGAACAATTTATCAGAGAACAATCGGAATACGGGGAGTTACTAATTTCTGTAAGGAAAGATATAGAAGAAAAAAATAAAAGTGTATCTAAAAAGACACAAAAAATGGAATCAGACATGAAAAATATAGAAAAGCTGGCTGATTTGAAGATAAGGTATGCTAACCTAAGTGCCGAATCCGATAAATTAAAAGATAAATACAGTGTTTTAGTTGATTTAAATGGGGGAATACAGGATATATCAGATGATGATATTGAACTTATTAATGTCAGAAAAGAATATATAAGTCTTTCCGGGAAATATGATAATGTTAAGAATGAATATGATACAAAGAGAAAAGCATTTCTTGATGAGCAGGCAGGAATTATAGCAGCTAATTATCTTGTCATGAATGAGCCATGTCCTGTGTGTGGCTCTGTTAATCATCCTAATCCGGCCGTTCTTAAGGAGGGAGCACCGGACAGAGAAGAGGTTGAGAGATTACAAAAGCAGGCTGATAAGATGAATGCCATGGTGCGTGATAAAAGCATTGAGGCAGCAAAGCTTAAAAGTGATATAGAAAATAAAAAGAAATCTGTGGTCAGCCGGTATATGAATATAATGACTAAAAGTAATGAATACGGGGATGCACAGAAAAATACGGACATAAGTTCATATGTTCAGATTGAAAAGCTTGTATCAGGTGAACTTGCAGAAGTTAAGAGAGAACTTATTAATAAAGATAATAAGAGGAAAGAATTGCAAAGAGATATTGCTCATCTTGAAGAAATAGCGGACTACATTCCTAAGCTTAAAGATGAGATAGAAGAATTGAATTCTGTTATTGAGAAATTGACAAATACTCAGAATGACATTACACAAAAAGCGACAATAGCAGAGACGAATTATAATGCCATAAAGGAAAAACTGGAATATGCTTCTAAGAAGGAAGCATTAACCGAGATAAGAAATCTTACAATAAAATGTGCAGATATTAAAAAGGGTATAGAAGATGCTGAAGATAAATATCAAAGTATCAGAGAAAACATAAATGTATTATCAGGAAAAATAGAGCAATTAAGGAATAAGCTTAAAGATAGAAATATAGATGAAGAAGCTGTGGAAAAATTATATGCTGAAAGAGATGAAATAAAGAGCAGTGCAGACGTTCTTGAAAGAGACAGAAAAGAAGTGCTTGCAAGAATATCAGTTAACAGGGAATGTGAATCTTTATTAGAAAAGAACAGATTACAGCTTAATAAAGTGGAAAAAGAGTACGGCTGGAAGAAAATGCTTAGAGACACTGTTAAAGGTACTATAATTGGAAGAGCCAAAATTACACTTGAAGTATATGTACAGCTTGCATATTTTGACAGGGTGCTGGAACGGGCGAATATAAGATTTGAAGAGATGACACTCGGGCAATATACTATGAAAAGGTCTGAAGATGCAGAAAATCTAAGAAGCAGGACAGGACTTGATATATCAGTTATAGACCATTTTAATGGTTCGGAGAGAAGCGTGAGAACATTGTCGGGAGGAGAATGCTTTAAAGCATCGTTATGTCTTGCACTTGGTATGGCAGATGAGGTATCAGCAAATAGTGGTGGAATAGTGTTAGATTCACTGTTTGTAGATGAGGGATTCGGTTCACTTGACGAAGAGTCATTGCAGCAGGCGATGAAAGTGCTTGATGAACTTACAGAAGGTAACAGACAGATAGGAATAATATCGCATGTAAACGAGTTGAAGAACCGGATAGACAGACAGATTTATGTTGAAAAAGATGCACTTGGAAGAAGCAGTGTAAAAATGATTGAATAGTTACAAAGTGACTGTAAAATGTCTGCCAAGAGAAAAACACAAATTTTGGATTGACATATTTTTATATGACAGGTAATATAATATTAAAGACAGGCAACTTGAGTGTCTGCCAAGCGGTAAAGTAAGGTGTTGTGCCAGAGAGCAGTGCCTTATGAGCTTTATAAGGGTTTAACATTTACCACAATCTGGCTAGAGGTTAATCCTCGAAAGAAAATGTTAGAAGGGCTCTGCTTATGCAGAGTCTTTCTTAATCTAAAGAAGTAGTGGAGAACTGTAATGAGAAATATTATAGATTGTATAAATGCATTTATTCCGCTATTATCAACTGAATATGAGCTTGTGCTGGGCAGGAAAGGTGCTGCTGTTACATTAAGAATCTTATTTGACAAAAAAGATTGTTTTCATCTTATGGGACTGCAATATCTTGTTGATAGACCTGAATTGAGCAGAGACAGAGGCAAAGTATTTGATGAAATAGCAGATGGAATAATTACAATTGAGAAAATAGAATCATCTGATTTTTATAAAAAGATAGAGCAAAGAGTACATTTTTTGCCATTACTTGAACAAATGATAGATAGTAATGATACAGTATTTAAATACAATAAAAAGGCAAATATGTATTCAATGATTGAGGCTGATTATCTTATGGAAAATAAAATGGAAAGCAGAAATTTATTTTTATTTTTATCGAATGATGATGGAGATAAGTATTTCTGTCGTTCGTTTTTTCCGAAAGAAAAGAAGGATTATTCAAAGAATCAGGCATCATGGACACTTCTTTATAAGAAAAAGACAGATTCAATAACCGGAACGGAGACAGTTCTTTACAATAGATTAAAATAATATTTTTTTATAAGCCATTTGGACTAACTATCCGGATGGCTAATTTTTTAGTGCGCCTTGCGGCGCATGTCACTAATGTCTTAAAACAAATCTTTTCTAAAAAATAATAGCCAAGTTAGGATATATACATCCATGCTTGACTATTATCTGATAGTATGTGAAAACTAGAATTATACTAATTTATCAGGGTTAACTTCATATTTATCTGTACAAATCTTAATAAGGTCTATTAAAGCTAAGATAGAGCCTATTCCACAACAGCAAGACATGATAATTTTGAATATACCTTTCTTAGTCTCTCCCATCATAAAGTTGTGAATTCCGAGACCACCTAAGAATAAATATATGATTATCATGGTTGTTTTATCCTGTCCGTTTAAATCCATTTTCATACCTCCTAATTACACTTTTATATTATACATAACGAATGTTACTATACTATAATTAGTATAATTCAAAGAATATACATTGATAAATCTTGCTGATAGGCCATACAAATCCACATTGAATTTTGCTTTTTTTCGTGTATACTATATATAGTTGGTAAAATATGGAATTATGTACGGTTTTCGAAAGAAAAATAACAGTTAAAGATTATTAAATATACAGAGGGATGTAATGAAAAAGAAAAAAACTAATATTTTTAAGGGTAATATAAAACGATTTATTATATATATAATAGTGCTGTTTGTGCTTATATTTGTTCATGAAGAGACAGCATATGCTGATGAACAGTCAGCGCAGCAAAATACTATGGACAAATTGTCAGATAATTCTTCTGAAAATGTAGCTGCGAATGTGCAGATGGACAAAATACGGGTTGGTTATTACGAATATCCGGGATTTCAGAATGGGGCAGGAGATAATGAAATAAAGAGCGGGTACGGCTATGAATATCTGCAGAAGGTATCGTATTATGCCGGTTGGAAATATGAATATGTATATGGAACAAAAGAGGAACTTTATGATGCACTAAACAAAGGTGAGATAGATATAATTGGTGGAATATCATCAAATGATAAACATGCGGATGCGTTATATCCAGAATATCCAATGGGCATAGAATATATATACATATACAGGCACGAAGAAGATGGCTGTATAACCAGTGGGGATATTGAAGCAATTGCGGGAAAATCAGTCGGAATAGTTAACGATTCTTTGATTGAAGGGATGATTGAAGAATGGAAAAAATCTAAAGGTATAGATTTTGACATAGTAAGATATGACAGTTATGTCCAATTAAAAGAAGCATTTGATAATGATAAAATTGAGTATATTATAGACCGTGAAGATAATATGTCCGGCGAAGACATAACTCAGATTGATGAAATAGGACATATGCCTTTATATCTTTGTGTTAGTAAAAACAGTCCGGAGATTCTCGATAAACTTAATAGTGCACTTGAACGTTTTCATGATGTAGAGCCATATTTTGAAAATAAATTATATGATGATGCCGGAAAGAATAATAATGCATTATATAAGGAGGAAATAGAATGGGTTAATAATAATCCAAATATAAAAATAGGATATCTTTGTGATTATCTTCCATATTGTGATAAGGATAAGAATGGGAATGTTAATGGTCTTATTAAAGATATAATTCCGGCTATGTTTAAGAAGCTGCGTATACAGGATAAAGTGACAGTAGAATATATATGTTATGACAGCTATGAGCAGATGGTTAAGGCACTAAATGATAAAAGTATAGATGTTATGTTTCCGAGCGGTGGTGGAATGTATTATGCGGAGCAAAATGGGATATTTAACTCTTCACCGGTTGTTACAATGGGAATGAGCCTCGCATATACCGGAAAATATACGAAAGACACCGTGACTGAAATAGCAGTTAATAAAAATAATATGATGCAGTATTATTTTACAAAAATGAATTTTCCTGATGCAAAGATTATATTGGCAGATTCCCTGTATGATTGTCTTGATATGGTAATGTCAGGAAAGGCAGGAAGTACTGTTATAAATGGTCTGAGGGTTGAAAATATATTGAAGAATATTAAATATAAAGGTATGTCTTCTGTACAGCTCGGTAAATCAGACGACAGATATTTTGCGGTGGCAACAGGCAACCAGACACTTCTTGGAATACTCAACAGGGGAATAAATGCTGTAGGAAGTGATTACGGAGTAAATGCATCATACAAATATATAGGAGAACTGTATAACTATACTATAGATGATTTTGTAAGGGATAATATTTTATACATAGGAATATTTGTATTCGTACTTATAATATGTATTGTAGTCATATTTATCATAAGAAACAGAAATCTGAAGCTACAGGCTAAAAAAGACCGTGAGATTAAAGCAAAACTTGAAGATGCATTATATACTGTACAGACTACAGGAGATGCAATGTCTGCCGTATATGAGACAATTGGTGCGGAAAAATGGTCTATGGAATATAATATTGGCGGAGATGCAGATGTAATCAGGTATAGTGATAAGTATAAGGATATGATGGGAATTACATCAGATGACATAAGCATTTCGGAGGCCATGGAGTATGTACATCCTGATGACAGAAAATATGTAGGCGACGCAATAAGACATATGATTGATGATACGACATGCAAGACAGAATATAATGTTGAGTACAGACATAGAGAAAAGGATGGATTATACAGGTGGGTACAATCTCTTGGAAGACCTGTATTGTATAAAGATGAAAAAAGGCGTGTGTTTTACGGAATCATTATTGACATAAGTGAGCGTAATGAAAAAGAGCGGATAGAATATGAAAGTGCTCATATAGATGTGCTTACAAAGCTGTTCAACAGAAATTCATTCGAGGAAGAAGTGACATCGTTAAGAAAGGGTAATGCGAAAAATATTATTATAGTTACAGTGGACATTAACCAGCTTAAGGAAGTGAATGACAGGGTTGGACATAGTGCAGGTGACGAATTGATTAAGGGAACGGCTATGATTATCAGCAATACATTTGGAACATATGGTAATTGCTATAGAACAGGCGGAGATGAGTTTGTAGTCATAATTAAGGAAAGAGATATAAAGACGGATATTTTAAAAGAAACATTTAAAACCAATATATCATCATGGAGTGGGGAATATGTTGATAAATTGTTTGTGTCAACCGGTTATGCTTCATTGGATGAGTTTGACGGCATCGGTATTGATGAACTTATTAAAATATCTGACAAGAGGATGTATGAAGATAAAGAGAGGTATTATAAAGAACATAATTTGAACAGACGTATGTAGATGATGACAAGGATAGTATTAACATGAAAGAAAAAAATATTGGTAGCAGATACGAGATGGACATGTGTACCGGTTCGATATTAAAAAAGATGTTATTATTTACCGGACCTTTAATGTTATCAAGTATGCTGCAGTTATTATTTAATGCGACAGATATAGTAGTTGTAGGAAAATATGTAGGAGATAATGCACTTGGAGCAGTTGGCTCTAATACTGCACTTATTAATCTGCTTACTAATTTTCTTATGGGATTGTGTATAGGTGCAAATGTACTTGCGGCAAGATTCTTTGCATCGGGGAACCGACAGAATATGGAAAAAGTTGTCCATACTGCAATGACTATAAGTATAATAGGAGGAATTCTTCTTACAACCATAGGGATTATAGGGGCAAGACAATTCCTTATATGGATGTCTGTGCCTGATGAAGTAATAGGTCTGGCGACCACATATCTCAGAATATATTTTCTTGGAGTCACCTCACTTATGATATACAACTTCGGTTCAGCTATATTAAGGGCTGTCGGCGATACAAGACGTCCGCTGTATTTTCTTATGTTTTCAGGTGTGATAAATGTTTTACTTAATCTGTTCCTTGTTATAGTGGTACATATGGGAGTTGCAGGTGTTGCTGTTGCAACGGCAGTGTCAGAAACTATATCAGCGGTGTTAGTTGTGATGTGTATGATTAAGGAAAGAGGTATGGTTCATCTCGATATAAGGAAATTAAGCATTGACAGGGAAATATTTACAAAGATATTGTTTATAGGACTTCCGGCAAGTTTTCAGGGAATTCTGTTCTCGCTGTCTAATGTAGTCATTCAGTCATCAGTCAATTCGTTCGGAGCAGTTGTGGTTGCAGGAAATTCTGCAGCAGCTAACATAGAAGGATTTGTATATGTCGCAATGAACTCATTCCATCAGGGAGCAATAACATTTACAAGTCAGAATTATGGAGCAGGGAAGATAGAAAGAATCAATAAGATAGCCATAACAGCGCAGTTATGTGTAATAACTGTCGGACTGTTACTTGGAAACATTGTATTACTGTTTGTAAAACCGTTGCTCGGTATATATACTAACAGTGCAAAGGTTGTAGCTGCCGGAATAGTGAGAATGAATGTAGTAACAAAAACATATGCTCTATGCGGAATGATGGATGTTATGGTAGGTGTACTAAGGGGACTTGGTTATTCTATAATGCCTATGATAGTGTCATTAATAGGAGCATGCGGATTAAGACTGATATACATATTTACACTGTTCAGACTGCCGGAATATCATACCACACATAATCTGTATATGACGTATCCGGTGAGCTGGATTATTACATTCACAGCACATGTTATATGTTTTATATGGGTTAGAAGACGTATAGTAATGAAAAAGGATAAAATCTGATTGTTGTCAGAGTACATTTAAGAAAGAGAGGATAATATTATGCCGCATTCATCAGGAGGAGGCTCCCACGGAGGAGGTTCACATCATTCATCGCATCATTCATCGGGAGGACATTCCGGAAGTGGAGGACCTGCCCACAAAATAAGACATTCAGCATTTCCCGGAGCTAAAAGATATGTATATTATAATAAGGACAAGACAGAATATATTTATGCAAATTATGACCCGGGAAAGAAACAGAGCAAGGCAAGGTATATTTTACTGTTGTTTTACGTTCCTTTTATAATTGCAGTTATAAGTATGCTTGCAAGTGCAGTACATGTGCCACACAGGCTTAATACAGATTATAATACGGATATAGTTATAGAAGACAGGGCAAATGTTATAAGTGATTCTGAAGAGAAAAGTATCAGGGAAACGTTTAAAAAGTTCTATAATAAGACAGGAATAACACCGGCTGTAATTACTGTTAATAATGAGGACTGGGAGAGCAATTATACAAGCCTTGAGAACTACGCATACGAGCTATATGTTAATACATTTGATGATGAGAAACATTGGCTTTATGTATACTCGCAGCCACGGAATGTAGCAGACGGTTCGTTCGTAGACTGGTATTGGGAAGGCATGCAGGGAAATGATACCGATAATATAATTACAACAAATGTTGGTAATGAATGCACTGATGATTTGCAGAAGAAGCTTCTTCAGAATGGAAAATATACAGTTGGAAGTGCTATTGAAGCGACATTTCGTGAACATATATCCGGTATAATGAATAGTTCTGTTAATTGGGCAGTGCTTCCGGGAGCGTTATTTATGACAGCGTTTATTGTATTGCACGCATCACTTATGCTCGGATTGACACCAAAATCCATCAAGTACCGTAAAGCTGTCGAGTGTCCGAAAGATGCAGTTGAATACAGATGTACATATTGTGGTGGAATATATGTGGTTGGAACATGCATTTCGTGTCCGCATTGTGGAGCTCCGGTTGTTAAAAAAAGCGATTTGGAGATTATGAATGAATAATAAATATAGGGAGGAAAATAAATGGCAGAGTTAGAGAATAGCAAAGACCTTATAAGTGTATTGTGGAGTGGTGCAGATATTCTGCGTTCAAAGATGGATGCTAATGAGTATAAAGATTATCTATTGGGAATCGTATTTTACAAATATTTATCAGATTCCTTTCTGATAAAGGTATATGACCTCATATATGACGAACGGCCTCAGACACTCAAGATTGCATTAGATGCATATAAAGAGGCACTTGAAGATGAGAGTGCACAGGAACTTAAAGAACAGATTAAGTCCGAGTGTCATTATGTGATTGAGCCTGAACTCACATATACATGTTTCGCTGATGCAGCAAGAAATAATTCATTTAACAGAGAACAATTGCAGAAAGCATTTAATAATATTGAACAGAGTGATGCTTTATTCGCAGATTTATTTACTGACATTGATTTGTATTCTAACAGGTTAGGCTCAGGTGACCAGAAGCAGAGTGATACGGTAGCTAATCTGATTAAAGAGATTGATAAGGCAGATTTGCTTAATTCTGATGCAGATGTTTTGGGGAATGCATATGAATATCTGATAGGACAGTTTGCTTCAGAAACAGGAAAAAAAGCGGGCGAATTCTATACACCACAGGCAGTATCTAAAATATTAACAAAGATTGCAATTAACGGTCAGGAAGATAAAAGAGGACTTTCTGTTTATGATCCATGTATGGGGTCAGGTTCGCTTCTGTTAAACGCAAAAAAATATTCTAAAGAGCCTAATTATATAAAATATTATGGTCAGGAGCTTATGACATCAACATATAACCTTGCAAGAATGAACATGTTTTTACATGGGATAGTTCCTGCTAACCAGCAACTTCGTAATGGTGATACACTTGATGGTGACTGGCCGACCGGAGAAGAGACAGACTTTAATATGGTACTTATGAACCCACCATATTCAGCTAAATGGAGTGCCGCAGCAGGATTCTTACAGGATGAAAGATTCAGCGAGTACGGAGTGCTTGCTCCAAAATCAAAAGCTGATTATGCTTTTCTGCTTCATGGACTGTATCATTTAAAGAGTAATGGAACTATGGCAATTGTATTGCCTCATGGAGTATTGTTCAGAGGTGCAGCAGAGGGAAAAATAAGAGAAAAACTTCTTCGTTCGGGAAATATTTATGCAGTAATCGGATTACCGGCTAATCTATTCTACAATACATCTATACCAACTTGTATAATTGTTCTTAAGAAACATAGGGATGGCAGAGATGTGTTATTCATAGATGCATCTAAGAAGTTCGAAAAAGGTAAAAAGCAGAATGCGATGACGGACGAGCATATAGACAGTGTTATTGAGTTGTATAACAGACGTGAAACTGTCGAGAAAGAATCGTATCTTGCAAGTTTTGAAGATATTGAAAAGAATGATTTTAATCTTAATATACCGAGGTACGTCGATAACTTCGAAAAAGAAGAGGAGATAGACCTTGGCGCATTATTAAATGAAATGAAGAAAACAGATGAAGAAATCGGGCAGACACAGGCAGGTTTGGTTTCGCTTCTAAACGAACTCACTTCAACAGATGAAAGCACCGATAATATGCTAAAAAGCCTTATTACAATGATTGAGGGGTGAGAAAATGGCAAAACCAAAAATAAGATTTAAAGGGTATGGTGACGATTGGGAACAGCGTAAGTTTGATGAATGGGGCGATTTCTATTATGGACATAGTTGTCCGAAGTGGTCTGTGACAGAAGATGCTACCATTCCCTGCATCAGATATGGAGAATTATATACGAAGTTCGGAGCGAAAATTGATAAGGTGTATTCATATACAAATATGCCTCCGGAAAAGCTTCGATTTAGTAAAGGAACAGAGGTATTAATTCCACGAGTTGGCGAAGATCCAATGGACTACAACCACTGTACATGGCTTTCTTTAAAGGATGTAGCGATTGGTGAGATGATTTCAGTTTTTAATACTGATCAAGATCCGCTGTTTTCTGCAACCATGTTTAATGCAACTCTTCAAAAAGAATTTGCTATAAGAGTTGAGGGTGGAAGCGTTACAAATCTTTATTTCGATAAACTACGAAATATTGATATTTCATATCCATCATTAGCAGAGCAGAAGAAGATAGCAGCATTTTTTGAGAATCTCGACAACCTTATCACCCTTCATCAACGTAAGTGTGATGAAACAAAAAAACTTAAAAAATATATGCTTCAAAAAATGTTTCCTCAAAATGGTTCGAAAAAACCGGAAATTCGTCTTGAGGGATTTACTGACGATTGGGAACAGCGTAAGTTGGGAGATGTTGCTAAATATCGAAATGGGAAGGCACATGAAAGCGATATTGATGATAATGGAAAGTATATAGTTGTTAATTCCAAATTTGTTTCTACAGACGGTGAGGTTAAGAAATATTCTAATAACCAAATTGAGCCATTGATGAAGAATGAAATTGCATTTGTATTAAGTGACGTACCTAATGGTCGAGCTATAGCAAGAACTTTTTTAGTAGATAAATCCAATAAATATACGCTTAATCAGCGTATTGCAGGTATAACACCATTAGACGAAACTTACCCTTATTTCCTTCATATACTAATGAACAGAAATAGATACTTTCTTTCTTTTGATGATGGTGCTAAACAAACAAATCTGTCTGTTTCTGACGTTATGAACTTTGAAGAAATGTATCCATCTTATGATGAGCAAAAAAGAATTGGCAAATTTTTCAATAATCTTGATAACCTTATCACCCTTCACCAGAATAAGTGTGAAGAATTGAAGAAATTAAAGAAATTTATGTTACAAAATATGTTTGTTTAGGAGGAAATGCTATATGGGAAAAATTATTTTATATCATGGGTCTCCAAACAAAATTGTAAATCCGGTATTTGGTGGTGGCGATGATAAACATGATTATGGAAAAGGCTTTTATTTGACGGAAAATATAGAATTGGCTAAGGAATGGGCAGTATGTAGACCAATTGAGACATGTGGCTGGGTGCATAAATTTGAATTAGAGTGTGACGATTTAAAAATATTTGATTTTGAAGAATGTCAAATTTTAACTTGGCTGGCAGAATTAATGAAGCACAGAGACGCTTCTGATTCTAAACGTTACAGAATGTTAGCAGCAAAGTTTATTGAAAGGTATGGCGTTGACACAAGCGAATACGATGTTATAAAAGGATGGAGAGCAAATGCATCATATTTTTTTATTGCAAAGGAGTTTGTGAGAGACAATATTGATGTTGAAATACTAGAGGAATTATTGTCATTAGGTGGATTGGGGATTCAGTATTGTATAAAATCAGAGTTAGCATATTCAAAGCTTCATGAGATAGAGGAAGATTTGTTGGAGGTTGATTATCATAAATTTAATATCAGATATAATCAACGCGACTCTAATGCTAGAAATAAAATGCGGGAACTTGTAGATTCTGATGCAAACAAGGTGACAAACGTATTTAGCACATTGTTTTAGGAGGCAAAAATGAGGGCATATTCATATGCATATTTGGATGAAGTTGTTGAAAATCAAGGAAAATTATTTGATTATGTAGCCTATAGTTATTCAGATAAGGATACGGAAGACTTTATTAACACATATATGACTAGTTCAACAAGAAAATATATTGATGAAGCAATGGCATATATTAATACTATGGATGCAAAAGAATTGTGGAACTATTTTATAAATCATGAGAATTATAACTTAAAAGATGGTGAATCAATGCAAGGTTTTATGCCTGATTGGATTGGCGAATTTTATGCATATTATCAATGGTATTATAATATTCCAAGTTCAGAATTAGTTAAGAAAATTCCAGTTTCTTTTTTGAAAAAAGCATACTACGGATTACATGATCTTGATTTAGAATTGGCAGTAAAAAAGGTTGGTGAGGTATAGTGAATATAGTATGTTTTCATAATCCAGATGAAGAAAATGGATTTTTGAGCAATTGGTATACTTCACATTTTGAAATAGACAGAAGAAATTTCTCATCTATGGAACAATACATGATGTATAAAAAAGCAATGTGTTTCCATGACGAAAATATCGCAGAACAAATTATGGCGATTGATGATGTTGCGGCTATTAAGAAATTAGGAAGATTAGTTTCAGGGTATGATGATAATATTTGGAGTGGAATTCGACAGATTGTTGTATATGAAGGATTAATTCAGAAATTTATTCAGAATCATGATTTAAGAAATCTATTACTAGGCACGCAGAATGGAATTTTAGCAGAATGTGCAGTGCGGGATTCTATATGGGGAATTGGATTATCAATGAAAGATGCCAGAAGGTATGATATAAACGAGTGGAAAGGGATGAATTTGCTCGGATATTCAATTATGATGGTTAGAAATAAGCTAAAATAGACATTAGTTTGGGAACAGCGTAAG
>DEGR01000005.1 GCA_002351535.1 Lachnospira sp. UBA2821 | reverse complement strand
CTGGAGAATCCGAGAGTGTATACTATGTATTTGGGAGGCTTTGCTAATAGATATCAGGTAGAGTTTATTAAAAAAGTTGTTTCGGACAATCCTAATGTCAAATATTATCATTTTGGGGATATTGATGTTGGCGGATTTCTAATTCATAGGCATTTGTGTCGAGAAACTGCTAAAAAGTTTGAATTATATTGCATGGGAATACAGCAATTATGTGATATGCGTTTTAGGCATTGCTTAAGAGAATTGACGGATAATGATATGAGTAGGCTCAGGGCATTAATGGAAGAGCCATATTATGATGTCCTAAAGTATATGCAGGAAAATAATGTGAAACTTGAACAGGAAATAGTAAGTTATTATTTGGGAAAAATTTAAAATTAGGTTAACGACAATGTAAGAATTAATGCGCAGAATTTGTTAAAATACTGTGAATATAGATAATAAACGGATATTTATATAAATAAACTTCGAAATACATTGAGGAAATACATTGAAATGGAGAAAAGTATGGCAAATATTGGGATAGTAACTGACAGCAATAGTGGAATAACTCCACAAATGGCAGAAAAACTCGGAGTTATGGTATTACCGATGCCGTTCTATATAGATGGAAAGTGTTATTATGAGAATGTCACATTAACGAGAGATAATTTTTTTGAAAAAATGATGGCTGATGCGGATATAACTACATCACAGCCGGCACCGGGTGAGGTGATGGAACTTTGGAATAAAGCATTAGAAAAATATGACCAGATTGTATACATACCTATGAGTAGTGCACTTAGTGGTTCTTATAATGCTGCCGTCATGTTGTCAGGGGAAGATGAATATGAGGGCAGAGTGTATGTTGTAGACAGTGGAAGAGTATCAACACCATTACATCGCATGGTGCTTGATGCCATAGAACTTGTGAAAGACGGATATGATGCCGGGCGGATACGTGACATACTTGATGCATCGAGAGGCGATATGACGATATTTGTCGGAGTGGAAACACTTAAATTTCTGAAAAAAGGTGGACGTATCTCATCTGCAACAGCAGCAATTGGTTCGATTCTTAACATAAAACCTGTATTACAGTTTGATGTTGGAACACTTGATACATATTCAAAATGCAGGGGAATGAAGGCTGCAAAGAGAGCTATGCTTGAGGCAATGCACAAGCAGTTTGATACTACATTTAAAGAGGCCTATGATAAAAATGAAATCTATCTTTTAGCGGCATCGAGTGCACCGGAAGATGTTACAAAGCAGTGGGTGAAAGATGTAGAAGAATCATTTCCGGGAATGCCTGTTATGTGTGATAATCTCACACTAAGCCTGTCGTGCCATATTGGATACGGAGGACTTGGTATAGCATGTTCATGCAAACCACGCAGATAGTTATAAGTATAGAATATAGAAGCAGAAACGGGCAGGTACGTACCTGTCCGTTTTGTATTTATATGTTGACATAAGGAAAAACATGTGCTAATATCCTACTAAGTCGATAGGAAATGTAGGAGGACAAAAATATGGCAGATATTAAACAAAGTGCAACAGAATTAATAGGAAATACACCTTTATTACAATTGAACAATTACCAGAAGAAAGTACAGGCTACAGATGCTACTATTCTTGCAAAGTTAGAGTATCTTAATCCGGCAGGTTCCGTAAAAGACAGAATAGCTTTTTCAATGATTGAAGACGCTGAGAAAAAGGGACTTTTAAAACCGGGAGCAACAATTATTGAGCCTACAAGTGGCAATACAGGTATTGGACTTGCCTCAGTTGCGGCAGCTAAAGGCTATAAGGCCGTTCTTACTATGCCGGATACAATGAGTGTTGAGAGAAGAAATATTTTAAAGGCTTATGGAGCAGAGATTGTTCTGACAGAAGGTGCCAAAGGTATGAAAGGTGCTATTGCTAAAGCAGAAGAGATAAATAAAGAAACACCGGGTTCTTATATTTTAGGTCAGTTTGCGAATCCGGCTAATCCTAAGATGCATAGAGAAACAACAGGACCTGAGATATGGAATCAGACAGACGGAAAAGTTGATATATTTGTTGCAGGTGTTGGAACAGGCGGAACTATTACAGGTATTGGTGAATATTTAAAATCAAAGAATCCTGATATTAAGATTGTCGCAGTTGAACCGGCTACAAGCCCTATCCTTTCAAAGGGAACTGCCGGACCTCATAAGATTCAGGGAATTGGAGCAGGTTTTGTTCCTGATGTACTGAATACAAAAGTATATGATGAGGTAGTTACTGTTGAGAATGACGATGCATTTGAAGAGGGAAGAACTTTCGCAGTATCAGAAGGAATACTGGTTGGTATATCTTCAGGAGCAGCATTGAGTGCAGCGGTTGAATTGGCAAAAAGACCTGAGAATAAAGGAAAGACAATAGTTACATTGCTGCCTGATTCAGGAGACCGTTATCTTTCGACATCATTGTTTTCAAAATAAAACAAATGAGGATTAAAATGAAAAAATTATACGGAGTATTAAAAGCTGTAACGTGCTTTGTATTTATTATGTGCGTCGCAGTTGTAAGTTCGGGATGTAGTGTTAATAAAAAAGATTACATAATTAATGTTTCATATGACCCTACAAGAGAACTATATGAAAATTATAACAGTTTATTTGAAAAACATTGGAAAGAAAAGACAGGAGAGTCAATAGAAATTATCCAGTCACATGGAGGCTCAGGTAAACAGGCACTTGAGGTTGCTAACGGATTAGAGGCGGATGTTGTCACACTGGCTTTAGAGCAGGATATACAGGCTATTGCAGATGCAGGGATGATTGATGACGGGTTTACGGATGAATTTCCGGATGAGTCTGCACCATACACATCAACAATAGTATTTCTTGTAAGAAGCGGCAATCCGAAAAACATTTCTGACTGGGGTGACATTCTTAAAGATGACGTTGGTGTGATTACTCCGAATCCTAAAACGAGTGGCGGTGCAAGATGGAATTATCTGGCTGCCTGGTATTATTTCGAAAGTCAGGGTCAGTCTGAGGATGAAATTATAGAATCAATGCGCAAATTATATGAAAATGTATTAGTTCTGGATTCGGGTGCAAGGGCTTCGACCACATCTTTTGTTGAGAATGGACAGGGAGATGTACTTATTGCATGGGAGAATGAAGCATTCTTAAGCATGTTAGAGTATCCCGGAGAATATGAAGTTGTAGTACCTTCCACATCAATTCTTTGTCAGCCGACTGTAGCTGTTGTAGATGAGATGGTGAAAAAGCATGGAACTGAAAATGTTGCTGAAGAATATCTTGATTATCTGTATTCTGATGAAGCACAGAAGTTAGAAGCTGAGAATTATTACCGCCCTGTCAACAAAGATATTGCAGAAAAATATGTAATTCAGGAAGATGAAAGAGTAATTAAAGAAGTTCCTGAAGATGGCAGATGGATGGTTAATGATATTGAACTGACAGATATAGAACATTTTGGAGGATGGAAAGAGACTACCAGAAAACATTTTGGTGACAATGGTTTCTTTGACAGGATATATGAATAAAAAAGGACAAAAAAGAGTTATCCCGGGATTTGGGTTAACGTTAGGAATTACAATTTCAATGCTTGGAATAATCGTATTGATTCCGCTATGTTCTCTGGTGATATATACGGCAAAATTATCGCCAAAGCAATTTATAGATATTATTACGGGAAAAAGAGTTCTTTATGCATATTGGGTAAGTTTTTCTACGGCATTTGTTGCATCACTTATAAATGCTGTAATGGGAGTTATTATGGCATGGGTGCTTGTAAAATATGAATTTCCGGGTAAGAAAATAATGGATGGAATGATTGAACTGCCATTTGCACTGCCAACTGCGGTGGCGGGAATTGCGCTTACACATTTGACAACTACAGACGGATGGATAGGAAGTCTGGCAGATAAAGCGGGCATAAAAATCGCATATACAAAAACAGGTATTATATTTGCACTTGTTTTTGTAGGAATCCCTTTCGTAGTAAGGAGTGTCCAGCCGGTATTAACGAAGATGGATAATTCTTATGAAGAGGCAATGGAGATTTTAGGTGCAACTCCATTCAGGACATTTAGAAAAGTAATATTTCCGGAGATATTTCCGGCACTGTTCGGAGGCTTTACGATGGCATTTGCAAGATGTCTCGGTGAGTACGGAAGTGTAGTATTCATAGCCGGAAACAAACCGTTTGAGACAGAGATAGCACCACTTATGATAATGTCTAAATTACAGGAGTTTGATTATACGGCGGCAACATCGATAGCATTACTTATGCTTATAACAGCATTTGTTATTCTTATGATAAATTCAGTAATTCAGTATAAAGCTGCAAAGAAGGCGAAATAGCATTGCAAAGCAGCAGAAATGGACGGCTGTTTGTTTCGGAGCGAAAACAAATAGTCCTCTTCGCAATAAAATCGCTCAGAAATGGAGAGTAGTGTGAGAAAAGAGAATAAACTGGTCAAATGGATTATGATAAGTATATGTGCCCTGTTTTTGTTTGTTATGCTGGTTTTACCACTTGGCTACATAATATATACATCATTATCAGATGGGGTGAAGAGTTTTATTTCGTCTGTTACTGATGAATATACGATTAAAGCTATGAAGCTTACAATTATCACAACTTTATGGGCGGTTGGAATTAATACAGTGTTCGGACTTTGTGCGTCATGGTGTCTTACAAGATTTGATTTTAAAGGTAAGAAGGTTATATCAGCACTTATAGATTTACCGCTTACGATATCACCCGTTATCGCCGGTCTCGTGTTTCTTCTTACATATGGAAGACAGAGTGTATTGTACCCATTATTAGAAAAATTCGGAATATCAATTATATTTGCGGTTCCGGGTGTAATTATTGCAACAATATTTGTTACATTTCCATATATATCAAGAGAAATTATTCCGGTTCTGAATTCAATAGGAACAGATGAGGAAGAGGCGGCAGCACTGATGGGGATGAACGGATTTGAAATATTTAGAAAAATCACTTTTCCACATATACGATGGGCATTTCTTTTTGGAGTTGTTCTGTGTTCGGCAAGAGCCATGGGAGAATTTGGAGCGGTATCAGTACTGTCAGGACATCTTAAAGGACTGACAAATACATTGCCATTACACGTTGAAATGTTATATCAGGGATATGATTTTACGGGAGCATTTGCAGTATCATCATTACTTATATTGATGGCGGTCGTTATTCTGATATTGAGAAACATTTTAGAGAAGAAATGAGGATTAGTGTGAAATATCATGCTGATGTATGATATTTCACATGGCTAATTGTGCCGCAGGCGTCACAATTAGCTTTCTATCGCAGAGCAAAACCAAAGATTTTGCTGCGATTCCTCCGACGCATAGCGTCTGCGGAATGGAGATTAGTATGGATTACGTTACACTTAAAAATATTAATAAAACATATGGTTCTTATCAGGCGTCAACGGATGTGAATTTCAGCATTGAAAAGGGAAAGCTTGTGGCATTACTTGGACCGAGCGGCTCGGGCAAAACTACAATTCTCCGTATGATTGCAGGTCTTGAGAAGCAGGATAGCGGAGACATTATTATAGATGGTAAAGTTGTAAATGACCTTCCGGGAAGTAAAAGGGGAATAGGATTCGTATTTCAGAATTATGCATTGTTTCGTTATATGACCGTTGCGGAAAACATTGCCACAGGTTTAAAGATACAGAAAGTACCAAAAAAGCAGATAAAAGAGAAGGTTGAAGAACTATTAGAACTTGTAAGTCTTAAAGGTTTAGGTGACAGGTATCCGAGTCAGTTGTCAGGCGGGCAGAGACAAAGAGTAGCATTTGCTAGGGCAATTGCCCCAAATCCACAGTTGTTATTATTAGACGAACCATTTGCGGCAATTGATGCAAAGGTAAGACAGGAACTTAGAAGCTGGCTTAAAGAGATGATTACCAATCTGGGGATTACGAGTATATTTGTTACCCATGACCAGGATGAAGCGATAGAGGTGTCTGATGAGATTATTCTGACTAATAAAGGAAGAATAGAACAGATTGGTTCACCTTCTGATATATATGCAAATCCGAGGACTTCATTTACGGCAAACTTTTTTGGACATAATGCAGTATTTAAAGATTATAAAGGCCTTCGTTCGTTTGAACAGGTTGATGATTTTGATGAAGTATTAATACGTCCGGAATTCGTAAGGATTTATAAAGAAAATGAATCACAGCAGTTTGCGGCAACTTCGTCACCCGGAAAGGTTGTAAATGTTGTGTTCAGAGGTGATTATTCTGAAATAACAGTAAAGGTCGGTGATAAAGTTATTGTCGGCTCAAGAAGCATGGGAGAAACTCCTGTTAGTGTAGGTGAGGATGTATATGTTCTTGTATACAGATTGATTCTGACAAAGGACAATGATGTAAGTATACTTGATAATTATGTTCTGTTAGGTGATGAAGTGTTTATGTAAAGGAGAGAGGTGGAAAAATGAGTACCGGTTTAAATGTTGAGACTATAAAAACAGATGTATTAATAATAGGTGGCGGAACTGCCGGCTGCTATGCGGCATATGTGCTTGGGCATAGTGGGAAATATGATGTTCTTATTGCAGAAAAAGCCAATATAAAACGAAGCGGTTGTCTTGCGGCAGGTGTAAATGCGATTAATGCATATATTACAGAAGGCAGAGTGCCAATGGATTATGTTGACTATGCAAAGAATGACGCTAAAGGAATTGTTCGTGAAGATTTACTGTTATCCATGTCAGAAGGTCTTAATGAAGTAACTAAGGTGTTAGAAGATAACGGTCTGGTAATTCTTAAGGATGAAAATGGAAAATACGTTACAAGAGGAAATCGTAATATAAAGATAAACGGTGAAAATATCAAACCTATTCTTGCAAAAATGGCTTCAGGACAGAGTAATGTCAAAGTATTGAATCATATTAATATAACTGATTATATAGTACAGAATAATGAGATATATGGTGCTGTAGGATTCGATGTAAATGAAAAGAAGGCATACATAATTAAGGCGAAAACAGTACTCGCTGCAACAGGCGGAGCGGCAGGATTATACAGACCAAATAATCCGGGATTTTCCAGACATAAGATGTGGTATCCTCCATTTAATACAGGTGCAGGATATGCGATGGGAATTCGTGCCGGAGCTGAAATGACTACATTTGAGATGCGCTTTATTGCACTAAGATGTAAGGATACAATTGCACCGACAGGAACAATTGCGCAAGGTGTGAAAGCAAAGCAGATGAATGGTCTCGGAGAAATATATGAGACAAAATACGGTGTGGCAACGTGTGAGAGAGTGTATGGTACGACAAAGGAGAATCAGGAAGGAAGAGGTCCATGTTATCTAAAAACAGATGAGATAACTAAAGAGCAGGAAGAGGAACTATATAAGGCATATCTTAATATGGCACCAAGCCAGACGTTAAAGTGGCTTGAAGGCGGTCAGGGACCTGCGACGCAGAATGTAGAGATTGAAGGAACTGAACCGTATATAGTGGGCGGGCATACAGCAAGCGGATATTGGATTGATAACAATCGTGCAACAACTGTTAAAGGACTATATGCCGCAGGTGATGTTGCAGGTGGAGCACCACAGAAGTATGTTACGGGAGCTATTGTTGAAGGTAAAATTGCGGGACAGAGTATAGAACATTTTCTTGATGAAGAGAACAAAAACGATTCAGATAAATATAAAATCAGCGATAAAGACTTTGAATCAGAAGCACTTAAATATATAAAAAAATATAACATTTTTCTTGAAAATAAAGAGTCATTAATCACAATTGAACAGGCAGAAGAGACGATGCAGAAGATAATGGATACTTATGCAGGTGGTATAGGAAGCAATTATCAGTATAATGAGACAGGACTTAATCTTGCAAAGGAAAAGTTAGAAGGACTGATTGATGTTGTAGAGTCACTGCATGCCGGAGATATGGATGATTTATTGCAGATATATGAGATTAAAGAGCGTATGACGGTATGTTTCTCGGTTATTGAACATCTTAAGGCGAGAAAGGAAACAAGATGGCACAGCTTTGCAGAAAATATGAATTATCCTGATGAGAGTGATGATTTCAATAAGTACATTAATTCATATAGTAAAGATGGAAAGATTAATGTTATTACAAGGGAGCTGGTCGATGCAAAGCATAAGCTGTTGTTCTCGTTTGATGATAATAACAATGTTCATTTTGGAGGTGATGTGTAATGAGTATATTTATAAACGGACAGAAATGTGCCGGATGCAGAAAATGTGTTGAGGTATGTCCGGGAAATCTTATTAAGATACAGAATGGAAAGGCAGTAATAAAAAGAGAGAAAGACTGCTGGGGCTGCACATCATGTCTTAAGGAATGTAAAACAGGTGCAATATCATTTTTCCTTGGTGCGGATATGGGAGGTAAAGGTTCTGTTCTTTCTGTAGATGAAGCAGGAGACGAGAGAAAATGGACTGTAACGGCACCGGATGGAACTGAGAAAACCATTGTTGTTAACACAAAGGAATCAAATAAATATTAAAGGAGAAAAAGTATGAGTACAATGACGCATTTAGATGAATTGGAAGCAGAAGCAATATACATTATGAGAGAGGTTGCAGCAGAGTGTGAAAAACCCGTAATGCTCTACTCAATAGGAAAGGATAGCTCGGTAATGCTTCATCTTGCATTAAAAGCATTTTATCCTGAAAAGCCACCTTTTCCATTTTTACATGTAAATACTACATGGAAATTCAGAGAGATGATAGAGTTCAGAGACCATGTGGCTGAAAAATACGGACTTGAAATGTTAGAGTATATTAACGAAGAAGGTGTTAAAGAGGGAATTAATCCTTTTGACCATGGTTCAGCTTATACAGATATTATGAAAACGCAGGCATTAAAGCAGGCACTTGATAAATATGGATTTACTGCAGCATTTGGTGGAGGACGAAGAGATGAGGAAAAATCGAGAGCAAAAGAAAGAATATTCTCATTCCGTAATTCAGCACATGCATGGGACCCTAAAAATCAGAGACCGGAGATGTGGAAGTTATTTAATACGAAGCTTTTCAAGGGCGAAGAGGTAAGAGTATTCCCGCTTTCTAACTGGACTGAAAAAGATATATGGCAGTATATAGCAAGAGAGAAAATAGAGATTCCTTCTCTTTATTTTGCAAAGGAGAGACCGGTTGTAATACGTGACGGCAATATCATTATGGTTGATGATGACCGTATGAAGGAACGTCTGCTTCCGGGAGAAAAGATAGTTAATAAAAAAGTACGTTTCAGAACACTTGGATGCTATCCACTTACAGGTGGTGTTGAATCGGATGCAGATACATTAGATGCAATTATAGAGGAGACACTTAGTGCAGTGTCGTCTGAGCGTACAACACGAGTTATTGATAACGAGGCAGCAGGTTCAATGGAGAGAAGAAAAAGAGAAGGATATTTCTAGGAGGTACAGTATATGCAGTTACTTAAGTTTATTACATGCGGTAGTGTTGATGACGGTAAATCAACATTGATAGGACATATTTTATATGACTCAAAGCTTTTATATGCAGATCAGGAAAAGGCTTTGGAACTTGATTCCAAAGTTGGAAGCCGTGAAGGGGCGATTGATTATTCGTTATTGCTTGACGGACTTATGGCGGAGCGTGAGCAGGGAATAACAATTGACGTTGCGTACCGTTATTTTACTACAGATAACAGAAGTTTTATTGTTGCGGACACACCCGGACATGAAGAATATACAAGAAACATGGCGGTTGGTGCATCATTTGCTGACCTTGCGGTTATTCTTATTGATGCAAAGCAGGGAGTTTTAATTCAGACAAAGAGACATGCAAGAATATGCTCACTTATGGGTATTAAATATTTTGTATTCGCTGTTAATAAAATGGACCTTGTTAACTATGATGAAAACAGATTCAGGGAAATTGAAGCGCAGATTCAGAAGTTAAAAGATGAACTTGGACTTGAGAATACAGTAATAATTCCTGTATCTGCAACAGAAGGAGATAATATCACAAAGAGGAGTGAGAACATTACATGGTATGACGGTCCGGTATTATTGCAGTATTTAGAGCAGGTGGATATAAAAGAAAGTCATACAGAAAAAGGATTTTATATGCCTGTTCAGAGAGTATGCCGTCCAAATCATACATTCAGAGGATTTCAGGGACAGATAGAATCTGGAAGTATTAAAGTGGGAGAAGAGATTACCACATATCCAAGCAACGAAAAGGCACATGTTAAGAGTATCCATATTGCAGACAAAGAAGCTGAATCTGCGGAAACAGGACAGCCTGTAACAATTCAGTTGGACCGCGAAGTAGATGTGTCAAGAGGATGTGTTCTTTCAGTTGATTCAAATGTGTCAGTAGCATCATCAGTAGAGGCAACACTGTTATGGATGGATGACGCAGAGTTAGAGGAAGGCAAAAACTATTTTGTTAAACTCGGAACAAAGTTAATACCGGGTGTACTTAAAAATATTAAATATACTATTGATGTAAATACAGGTGAGAAAAAAGATGCACATACTTTGAAGAAAAATGAAATAGCAGTATGTGAGCTTACATTTGCAGATGCAATTGTCGTTGACCTGTTTGAAAATCATAAGACACTTGGAGAATTAATATTAATTGACCGTGTTACAAATATGACATCAGCATGTGGTGTTGTAACAGAGATTCTTAGTGATGCCAATGATAGTTCTGACAGTGTGATTGACCGTGAAGCAAGAAGTAACTTTAAAGGCCAAAGAGCAATAACTGTGGAGTTTAACGCAGATAAATTCGACAATACTCTCGAATATGTCCAGAAAGTGGAAAAACAGCTTGCAATTCTTGGAAGACATACTTATGTATATGCACCAAAAGAAGGAGAAGATGTAGAAAATGTAGTTAATCATCTTAACAATGCGGGTATTTTGGTATTATTGTATGTCAATGGAACGGATACATCTGTGTTTGCCACAAACCGTCTGTATATAAGCAACTGGCAGGATGAGAAACTTAGTGTAAATGAGGCAGCAGAACGTATATACAAATATTCCGGAGTTAATGGTGAAGAAATTTTTGGAGGAGCTTTTATATAAACCCCTACAAAACCTATTGACTTAATAGGAATAGAGTGCTATTATAATTTTGAACAGTTAATTTATTCTGATTAACGAATGAGGTAGAAGAATATGAAAGACAATGGATATGGATTTAATACAACACTGCTGCACGGTGTAGATGATGATACACCGTATGGAGCAACTACTGTTCCGATATATCAGAGCAGTGCGTTTAAGCAGCCTGATGCAGAAACACTTGAGAAGATTTTCGATAATAAAGCAATGGGATTTTCCTACACAAGAATCAATAATCCGACAGTAGAAGCATTTGAGAAAAGAGTCAATCTTTTAGAAAATGGACTGGCTTCTGTAGCCTGTTCATCAGGTATGGCAGCATTATTTAATGCTATGGTTAATATTTTACAGGCAGGAGATGAGGTTGTTGCCGCTGCCGGACTATACGGAGGAACAGTCGAACTGTTTGACGATCTGAAAGGATTGGGAATTACGACAAAGTATGTTCTGGAAAATAATCCTTCCAATTATGAATCATTAATTACAGACAGGACAAAGCTTATATTTGCGGAGACAATAGGTAATCCAAAGCTTGACATTACAGATATTGAATTGGTTGCAGAGATTGCTCATTCACATAATATTCCATTGATTATTGATAACACAGTAGCTACACCGTACCTTGTGAAACCTATTAATCTTGGAGCGGATATAGTAGTTAATTCCTCATCGAAATATATGAATGGCCATAGTAATTCCATAAGCGGAATTCTTACATGGAGTGGCAGATTTAAATGGGATTATGAAAGATATCCAGGGTTGAAACCATATAAGAAGTTTGGTGCAATGTCGTACATAGTGAAATTGAGAAATGGTCTGTTCAGAAACTCTGGTGGATGCCTTGCACCGCAGAATGCTTTTTATAATACTATAGGTCTTGAAACACTTGGACTCAGAATGAGCCGCGAGTGTGAAAATGCGATGGAACTTGCAGAATTTCTTGAGAAAGATATGAAGATGTCGGTTAATTATCCGGGACTTAAAAGCAGCAAATATCATGGTTTGGCAGACAAAATGCTTTCAAATGGATACGGTGCCATTGTAACTGTCCGTGTAGGGTCGAAAGAAAGGGCATTTAAAATTATTAATGCTCTTAAGATACCATATATTCTTGCTAATATCGGTGATACAAAAACACTTGTAATTCACCCTGAATCGACAATTGCAACGCATTTGTCAGATACGGAAAAGGAACAATCCGGAGTATATGACGATTTGATTAGAATAAGCGTTGGAATTGAAGATATTGAAGATTTGAAGCAGGATTTTAAACAGGCAATAGAAAATAGTATGGAGGAATAAAAATATGGCTGTAGATTATGGAACACTCAAAAAAGGCGGATTTATGAGACAGAAGCAGAAAGATAATTTTTCGCTTCGATTAGCGGTTGTAGGTGGAGCTTTGACTGCTGAAAATCTGGCTAAGATTGCTGAAGTAGCAGAGAAGTATGGTGAAGGATATGTTCATCTGACATCCAGACAGGGTGTGGAAATTCCATTTATTAAATTAAAAGATATTGATGCAGTAAAAGAAGAACTTGCTGAGGGAGGATGCCGTCCGGGTGTATGCGGACCAAGGGTGCGTACGGTAACAGCATGTCAGGGCAATCAGATTTGTCCAAGCGGAAATATTGATTCTTATGATATATCGAAGAAGCTGGATGAAAGATATTTTGGTAGAGAATTACCTCATAAGTTCAAATTCGGTGTAACGGGATGCCGCAACAACTGCCTTAAGGCAGAAGAAAATGATGTTGGTATCAAGGGTGCAATGAATGTCAAATGGAAAAAAGAGGCATGTATTAATTGCGGACTCTGTGCAAAAGTCTGTAGAGAAAATGCAATATCCATTAACGATGGTGAAGTAAACGTCAATTATGATAAATGTAATTATTGCGGACGTTGTGTTAAGAGTTGTCCTACTGATGCATGGGATGCAACGAGTGCATATGAATTATCATTTGGAGGAACATTTGGTAATTCGATAGAGAAAGGATATTCTCCATTGCCATTAGTTACATCAGAGGAGCAGCTATTCCGTGTAACAGATGCGGCAATCCAGTTTTTTGCAGATTATGCAAATGCGGGAGAACGTTTTAAATTCACAATTGACCGTGTAGGAAAAGATAAATTAGAAGAAGTATTAAAGGAGGCATATGATGGCTGATATTAAGATAGATGATACAGTGGATATTACTGATGTTGTCTGCCCTGTAACATTTGTAAAAGCGAAAGTGGCATTAGAGGAGCTGGATGACGGACAGATTCTTGCGGTGAAAATGAATGACGGTGAAACGGTCCAGAATGTCCCAAGAAGCATAAAGGAAGAAGGACATCAGATACTTAAACTTGAAGATAATGAGGATGGAACATACACATTAATAGTAAAGAAAGTCGGAGATTAATTCCCGGGCAGAAGAAAACAGCTATTGATGTCAGAAATGAGGAATATATATGGCACAGAGAGTTAATGAAGAACAGTTTGAAGAACTTGTTTTAAAGTCGGAGTTACCTGTATTGCTGGACTTTTATTCAGATACATGTATTCCATGTAAGAAACTTAACGGTCCACTTGGTGATATAGAGGATGATAACGAAGGAAAACTTAAAGTATATAAAGTTAATGTGAATTATGATGAGACACTTGCTAAAAAATACGGTGTCACATCAGTTCCAACTTTAGTTCTTATAAAGAATGGAACAGAGATTACAAGAAACACTGGTGCAGTAGGATATGATGAAATCGACAGCATGATTTCAGAGCATTTATAATATTTATAAAATGAAAATGGAGGTATAACAGCATGATTATCAGTATAGCAGGAGAAAAGAAAGAATACGCAGAGGGAACAACAGTTAAAGATTTGATTGAGAAAGAAAATGTTGACAATCCGGAATATGTTACGGTTACTGTAAATGACGAATTTGTTGACAGAGAAGCATTTCCAACTACAACATTAAAAGCGGCAGATGAAGTAGAATTTCTGTATTTCATGGGAGGAGGTGCCAGATAATGGCGTTTACTAATGAACAGTTAGAAAGATACTCCAGACATATTATTTTGAAGGAAGTCGGAGTAAAGGGACAGAAGAAGTTATTAAATGCAAAAGTCCTTATTATAGGTGCAGGCGGTCTTGGAGCACCGGCAGCACTTTATCTTGCAGCAGCAGGTGTAGGAACAATAGGAATTGTTGATGCGGATGAAGTAGATTTATCTAACCTTCAGAGACAGGTTATCCATTCTACTAAAGACCTCGGCAAAGCCAAAGTAAAATCGGCTGCAGAGTCCATGGAAGCAATTAATCCTGATGTGACTGTAAAGACATACAGAATGTTTGTAGATTCAACTAATATAAGTGAACTTATAGAGGAATATGATTTCATATTAGATGGAACAGATAACTTCCCTGCAAAGTTTTTGATTAATGATGCATGTGTAATGGCAGGAAAGCCATTCTGTCATGCAGGAATAATAAGATTTCAGGGGCAGCTTATGACCTATGTTCCGGGAGAAGGTCCATGTTACAGATGTGTATTTAAAAATCCACCTCCAAAGGATGCTGTTCCAACATGTAAGCAGGCAGGTGTCATCGGTGCTATGGCAGGGGTTATCGGATGCTTACAGGCAATGGAAGCAATTAAGTATATCATAGGTCAGGGAGAATTGTTAACAGGAAGACTCCTTACATATGACTCACTTAAGATGAATTTCAGAACTATTAAAGTACCAAGAGACTGTAACTGTGCTATATGCTCATCGAACAGGATAATTACAAAATTAATTGACTATGAGCAGGCAGAGTGTGATATGAAACATTAGTCCAGCTAATAAATGTCA
>DEGR01000054.1 GCA_002351535.1 Lachnospira sp. UBA2821 | reverse complement strand
GATAATATTTACTTTTCAAAGTACTTGCCAGAGTTTAGCTGGCATGAACTACTCAAGATTCCGAGAGTTCATTAAACATACTTTTCCAACAATTTAATACTATAATACCTTATTTTACCATTCATCATATTCAAATTGAATCTGAAATACAATATCTTCAGAATATTCTTTGAATATCACTACAGCATCACTATCAGATTTTCCACCGTACTGTTCAAATAATTCGTCACCCTTGTATGCAATTTCATAATTATCAAATTCCAATTCATCATCCATTTTAAGAATAAGCCTGTACTTGTCTAAAATACTTTTTAATGTTGTAAATGATTCATCATCACTGTCTATCTCAAGTTCTCTTTGATAATTATCATAATACAAATCAAATTTATCATTTTCCTCAAGCACTAATTCTTCATCACCTGACTGTGAATACTGTATTCCATATGCCATCGGTGTACCGTTATTCTCAAAATATAATATTGCATCCATATCTGCATTGCCACAATATTTTCTGAAATTTTCCTCTCCTTTATAATATATCTCATATGAAGAAATGCTGTCTCCATTCTTAAGCTTAATACTGAACTTATCATTGTTCTGAAGCAGCTTCTTTAATGTCAGATATCCTGATGTAAGTTCAATAAAATTACTATTTGTCTGTGATATTGTCTTTTCACTATACACATATGATACTTCTTCTACATCCGTATAATTATATTCAGAATAGCAGTTAAGACCGTATTTATAATCAGCTCCTACGTCTGAGCTTTCATTAACTGCCGTAATCTTATCCGTTGTCGAATCATATATTAAAACACCCCAGTAATCACTGTCACATGCACTGCCGGGTGTATATGAGTCTATAAGACTTGAGCCTTTATATACATCTACTCTTGCATCAGATGTAGAAATTTTACCATCTTTAGAATAATTACATACATAATAATAATATTTTCCATCTAACGGATTATTTATAGTAATAGTTTCAGGACCCTCATAATCCATATTATCTATATCAAGCTGTGTATAATATATACCATTATATGTATAGGCTTTTTCTCCATGATATATTTTTGTATATTTGTTTTCCTCCCGTGTCGGTGCAACAATATAAGCATCAAGGTCAGAACATACTCCTTCTGCCTGACTTCCCCATGTAAGAACAAATCTTACATTATCATCATTCATCTGTTCGCTCAGTGCCATCACTTTACTAACTGAACCATCATTATCAACACATACATTGAATGATACTGTTATGAATTTGGTTCCTGCCTCTTTTCTATTATCTACAACCGTTAATGTATAGTTATCGCCCTCGATATTGTCAAAAATATATTCTCCGTCTGCATTTGTCATAGTTGTAGCTATAACTTTTTCATCGGACACATTTTTATATCTTCTGATTTCAACCGTAATACCCTCTATAGGTTCTTTATTAACACTGTTTACTATTTTTCCTGTTATTGATGATGTCTTTGCCGTTGATTCTTTTACAAGGGTAGCTGTTTCATTGGTAAAAGCGCCATTGCCATTATCTTTAACTGTAATAATCTGAATAAACTTCTTATAGCCGTCTACCTTTACCATCAATACATATATCCCCTCTTTTACGTTAAAGTTATATGTATCATCCTTTATATCACATACCATAACATCTTCTGCGGTATCCGCTGATTCGATATTCATGTTATCGCTATATCTGACAAGATAAGCCTTTCCCTCTAAAGCTGCCACATCTGTTCCTGCTTTTTCAAGCTTGCCTGTAAATTCTATATCAGAAAGATATTTATCCTCAACCGGTGAAGGTGTAATCTCACTTTCCTTCCCATCTGCTATTACCTTAACTTTATCAGTTCCCTGAATATCAGGTATTATGTCTTCTGATGGAACAGTTACCGTACTCTTTTCTGCCCCTGGTTTAAGAATAAGTGTAATCTTATCATCTGCCATGACATTAATATTTTTGTTAGTTACAATCAGTGCCTTTCCTGATACATTTACGTCTGTAACTGTATCTTTATCATTTAATTTAATAATATCAACATTAGCATTTCCTTTTATGTCAATCTTAGATACTGTTCCCTTTTCTCTGATTTTAATATCATTTACAGAATCAAGAATGCTAATAGACGTAACTGCCTGCTCACCTACAATAATATCTGCTTTCTCCGATTCAACTGTAATAGTATTTCCGCCCACATTCTCTGTAAATGTTGCGTTAATCTGCTTTTTAATTGTAATAAAATCAAATCTTGCATTATTAATAACATTTGCATTATCTCCTTCAACTGCAAGACTCACACCATTATATATCCCCTCCGGTATAACAAATGTAGTCTCCTCGTTAGTCTTTATCGTAAGTATACCATTTTTAATATTTTCAAGAGCTTTATTAAGTTCATCCTGTGTCGTTACTGTAATATTTGTGTTGTCATCTCCGGGTGTTACAGGTTCTTCGCCTTGGTTTTTAACTACCGTTATCTTCTTAACAGCCTTCTTTTTAGAACCATCTTTCGCTGTCGCTGTGATATTTACAGTTCCTGCTTTTATTCCTTTTACAATACCTTTTGAATCTACGGTTGCAATAGTGTTATCACTACTCTTAAATGTTACCTTCTTATTCGTAGCATCCTTTGGTGTCACTTTTGCCTTTAATATAATTGAAGCTCCTTCTTTAACTTTATTTTCACCTGTAAGTGTCACCTTTGTAACAGGACATGTAACAGTAACACTACATTTAGCTTTTACTTTTGTGCCCTTCACAGTAACCGTAATCTGCGTCTTACCTGCTTTTCTGGCAGCAACCGTACCTTTCTTATCTACGGTTGCAACACTCTTTTTTGATGATGTCCATACGAGTGTCTTCTGTGTTGTCTTTGCAGGATTAAGTCTGGTCGAAAGCTTAACCTTCTTTCCCTTAGCAAGCTTTACACTCTTTTTATTAAGCTTTACAGACTTGACTTTTACAACTTTTGACTTTGCACTTACCTGCTGTGGTGTGAATACAAGAATTCCTGTCAGACATAGTGCCAATGCCACAATAAATGCTTTTGAAAATTTTTTCATAACAGTCCTCATTTCTATACGATTTCTCTTTGTCTATACAAAAAAAGGACACTGATAATCATATAATTAACGTGTCCTTTTTATTATTTTAAGTTATATGAATTATTTCTGTGGTCCTGCTGCAACTAAAGCCTTACCTGCATCATTTCCCTCATATTTAGCAAAGTTCTTAACAAATCTGTCTGCAAGATCTTTAGCTTTCTCTTCCCACTCTGAAGCATCTGCATATGTGTCACGTGGGTCAAGGATTGATGGGTCTACACCTGGAAGCTCTGTAGGAACTTCAAAGTTGAACATTGGAATCTTCTTTGTAGGTGCTTTGTTGATGTCACCATTTAAGATAGCATCAATGATACCTCTTGTATCTTTGATTGTGATTCTCTTACCTGTTCCATTCCATCCTGTGTTAACAAGATAAGCTTTAGCTCCGCTCTTCTCCATCTTCTTAACAAGTTCCTCTGCATATTTTGTTGGATGAAGCTCTAAGAATGCCTGTCCGAAACATGCTGAGAATGTAGGTGTTGGCTCTGTGATTCCTCTCTCTGTACCTGCAAGCTTAGCAGTAAATCCTGAAAGGAAGTAATACTGTGTCTGCTCTGGTGTAAGAATAGATACCGGAGGAAGTACTCCGAATGCATCTGCTGAAAGGAAGATAACATTCTTAGCTGCAGGAGCTGAAGAAATAGGCTTAACAATATTCTCGATATGGTCAATTGGGTAAGATACACGAGTATTCTCTGTTACGCTCTTATCTTCGAAATCAATCTTTCCGTCTTCTGCTACTGTAACGTTCTCTAAAAGAGCATCTCTTCTGATAGCATTGTAGATATCAGGCTCTGACTCTTTGTCAAGTCCGATAACCTTAGCATAACAACCACCTTCGAAGTTGAACACACCGTTGTCATCCCAACCATGCTCATCATCACCGATAAGAAGTCTCTTAGGGTCTGTTGAAAGTGTTGTCTTACCTGTTCCTGAAAGACCAAAGAAGATTGCTGTATTCTCACCGTTCATATCAGCATTAGCTGAGCAGTGCATTGAAGCAATACCCTTTAATGGTAAGTAGTAGTTCATCATTGAGAACATACCCTTCTTCATCTCTCCGCCGTACCATGTATTGATGATAACCTGCTCTTTGCTTGTGATGTTGAATGCAACACAAGTTTCTGAGTTAAGTCCTAACTCCTTGTAATTCTCTACTTTAGCTTTTGAAGCATTGTATACTACGAAATCAGGCTCAAAGTTCTTAAGTTCTTCCTCTGTAGGAACGATGAACATATTTGTTACAAAATGTGCCTGCCATGCAACTTCAACGATAAAACGAACTGCCATACGTGTATCAGCATTTGCTCCACAGAATGCATCTACTACGAAAAGTCTCTTGTTAGAAAGTTCTTTCTTAGCAAGGTCTTTAACTGTTGCCCATGTATCCTGTGACATTGGATGGTTATCGTTAGGATATTCCTTTGAATTCCACCATACTGTATCCTTTGAATTCTCATCCTCAACGATATACTTATCTTTAGGTGAACGTCCTGTGTAGATACCTGTCATAACGTTAACTGCACCAAGCTCTGTCTCTTTTCCTACTTCATAACCTTCAAGACCTGCTTTAGTCTCCTCAGCAAATAACTGTTCATATGAAGGATTGTAAACTATCTCTGTTGTACCTGTGATACCATACTTTGTTAAATCGATGTTTGCCATTTAATGTTACCTCTTTCCTTTATTATTTTATATTTTCAGCTTGATTTACACATATGCAGGTGCAAATCAGACTTAATACCATTGTAAATCCGGTATAATTGCATTAGATTTTTGCCGAATTTCCCCATAAGTATACAAAAATGTTTTCAAAAAATCAATATATACTAAAATATTTTTATAATTATTCTGAACGTAATGCAACAACCGGGTCTTTCTTAGCTGCCATCTTTGCCGGAACAAGCCCTGCCACTACAGTTAAAAACATACTAATACATACAAGAATAACTCCGTCATACCATGGAAGTGCTGCAAGTCCACTAATATCCGTAAGATTTTTTATTATCATATTGGCAGGAATACACAAAAGTACTGTCACACCTATTCCAAGAATACCTGATACAAGCCCGATAATAAATGTCTCTGCATTAAATACTCTTGATATATCTCTCTTAGATGCACCGATAGCTCTTAATATTCCAATTTCTTTAGTTCTTTCTAATACAGAAATGTAAGTGATAATTCCTATCATTATAGAGGAAACTACCAATGATATTGATACAAATCCAACAAGAACATATGTTATCGCATTTATAATAGTGGTAACTGATGAAAGCATCAGACCGATATAATCTGTATAACTAATCTCATCTTCTTCTTTATCTTTTGTGCTGTTATATTTATCAATAATATCTGTAACATTATCCTTCGCCTCAAAATCTTTAGGATAAATATTAATGGATGACGGTTCGTCGAGATTAGATATTCCTAGAATTGCAAGATTGCCATCATATGTTGCCTCTGTAGAATTTTGTCCCATATATTCCATCATCTTTGCCATTGCCTCTTCATCTGACATTCCCGACTGCTTAAGCTGAGCCATATATGCCTGAATCTGAGACTGCTCATCTGCCGGAAGAGTTGCAACATATTCCTGAAATTCTTCTGTTGACATAGTCTTTGTATCTTCGTCTTTTTTTACACTTTCAAATGTTATGCCTGTAAATACATCCGTCTCTTTATCTGTAACCTGTTGTTTTGCAATCTCACTTTCATTTACCTTATTAACAAGATACTGCATTAAGTCTGAACGGTATCCTACTCCACCGCCGTCAACTACATTATTGCCCTCTTCTTTAGCCTTTATTACACCAACTATTTTAATCTCAAGTGCGTCCTTTAACTTAGACATAACATACATATCATCTTTACTTTTGTCTTCCCATGTTCCATCCTCTTTTTTCTCAAAATAATCAGTATTAGTGAGAAGTCTGAATTTAAGATTCATCAGATCATCATATGTATATTGAGTAGGCTTTACCTCTTCAACTTCGTATGCAGTTTTTTCCATTGCGGCTTTAACACTTTCAGCAAGACTGTCCATGCTTTCTATTCCAAGTGCATAGAGACAGTAATCACTTATATTTCCATTGGCATCTACTATAACAACAGCCTCATCATATTTCTCGGGAAATTTTCCTTTGAGCACTTCATACTTCGAATCAAGGTATTTCTCATTATCAGATAATTGCGACCATACATCATACTGTGTTGCCGACATAGTACTCATGGCACTCATATCTGTCATTGCACCCATTCCGAGCTTATTAAATACCTGTGATGGATTTACCTTATATATACCATCATCTGTATTATCCTTGTATATATTAAGCTGCGTAGAGTACATGTACTGGATATCTGAAGTATATTTGTCAATATCACATTTATCACTCTCCAGATATGCCTTGAAATCCTTCATGTTATTTGTTCTCGTTCCCTCTATCATAGAAGAAATCATCTTGCTCATCATGTTATTTGAGTGTACGACTCCCATTTCTTCTTTAGTATTATATCTGTTCTTGGCAGTGTCGCTCATAGCCTTAAATATCTCACCGAAATTAGAGCTTTCCTTTGTTATCTGCAACGGATAATTGGCCAATGCTTCCGTCTCTGTCTTTGTTATATAATTCTGCACTCCGCTTGACAATGCAAGAATAAGAGCAATTCCTATAATTCCGATTGACCCTGCAAATGCCGTAAGAAATGTCCTTCCCTTTTTAGTAAGAAGGTTGTTAAAGCTTAACGCTATAGCAGTAAAAAATGACATTGATGTCTTTTTGAATTTTACATCATCATTTAAAATCTCATTACTTTTATATGCATCTGAATCATCTATGAGTTTTCCGTCAAGAAACTTCACTATTCTTGTTGAATACTTTTCTGCAAGCTCCGGATTGTGAGTAACCATAATAACAAGCTTCTCTTTTGCAATTTCTTTAAGTATCTCCATAATCTGGATACTTGTCTCAGAGTCGAGTGCTCCCGTAGGTTCATCCGCCAGAATAATATCGGGTTTATTCACTATAGCCCTTGCTATGGCAACTCTCTGCATCTGTCCACCCGACATCTGGTTAGGTTTCTTGTTAAGCTGGTCACCAAGCCCAACCTTTTCAAGTGCCTCTATTGCCATCTTCCTTCTCTCTGCTTTAGACACTCCCGATATTGTCATCGCAAGCTCCACATTAGACAGAACTGTCTGATGCGGTATAAGATTATAACTCTGAAATACAAATCCTATAACATTGTTTCTATATGCATCCCAATCTGAATCTTTAAAATTCTTTGTTGACTTTCCATTGATAATAAGGTCACCACTTGTATACTTATCAAGTCCGCCTATAATATTAAGCAATGTCGTCTTTCCACAACCTGATGGGCCTAGTATTGATACAAATTCATTATCCCTGAACTCGACATCAATACCCTTAAGTGCTCTTACTTTAGTGTCACCTGATACATAATCTTTGATTATGTTTTTTAACTTCAGCATACCAATCCTCGTTTCTCTTCTATTCTATTCACATTTTTCAAATCTTATATTTATCTTATCCTCGCCACAGACATGTTTCGTTCCATCAGGCTCCATTATAATGTAGTCACCCTCACTTATAAATGTTCTGCCTCTCCTGTGGACAATATATGGACATACTATACTTCCATTATCACGTTTAATCTTTATAAGATTATCTGTAACAATCCAGCCTTTGGTAACCACATCCGCCCAAAGTTCAAATCCATCTTCTAATCCTTTTCCCTCTTCATACTTTTCTACATCTACTTCCAGCGGAGTTCTTCTGCTCTTCATATCAATCACCATACCTTTCCCTTTTTTATATTTTATTTTACTATAAATGATACTCCCCCGCAAGTATGCTGTTATGCACAAAAATCCCCTGAAAATCTTCCGACGACATTCAGCCAATCAGAAGTCTTTCAGGGGAAATATATCAAATTATCTACAATCCCTATAAGGCAAATACATAACTTTATCCTTCAATTGCTATATATTTATTTTCCTTAACTTCTTTATTCTGTTCTTTCTTTGGAACGAACAGTTTCAAAATACCGTGTTTAAACTCTCCTTTTATATCCTCCTGTTTAACCGCATCACCTACATAGAAACTTCTCTGGCAGGCACCTGCATAACGTTCCTTACGGATATAATGTCCATCTTCTTTAGACTTCTCATCTTTATCAAGTCCCTTAGCTGCACTTATTGTAAGATATCCTTCATCAAGCGATGCTTTAATCTCATCTTTTGTGAAGCCCGGTAAATCAATTTCTAACTCATATCCGTTATCTTTTTCCTTGATATCGGTCTTCATAATTCTTCCTGCTTTTCTTCCGTACAGTTTCTTCTCAGCATTTCTCATTGCTTTATCATTATAAAATGGGAAATCATCAAACCAGTCATCAAATAAATCTTCTCCAAAAATACTAGGCATTAACATAAGTCATCTCTCCTTTTCATATAAATCATATGTCTGCATTACCTTGTTTCCTTGGAACAACTGGGGAGGTTATCTTTTATTTTCTTTCCCTTCCTTTGTTCTAGCTGTAATATATCACTAGTTGTTAGCACTGTCAAGAGGTGAGTGCTAATTATTTTGTGAACTTTGTGTGAAGTCACATATAATTTATGTCAAGCATTAAAAAACGCCGGATTTCCGGCGTTTTTTTATCACTATATCATGTCGCCTGCCGGCTCCATGTGGGTTTTCGCATTATGACGGCTTGTGCAAGCACAACCGTCGCAATGCTCATTATATCATATCTATAAAATATTTATGAATGCTTGTATCCCCGGTCAATTCAGGGTGAAAGGCAAGTCCTAGCTGATTCTTATATTTAACTGCAACAATATTATTATCAACCGTCGCAAGAATCTCAACTCCTTCTTCAACTTCTTTGACATATGGTGCTCTGATAAATACCATAGGATAGTCACCTATATGTTCAATATTAGCAGTTGTGTTAAAACTGCCAAGTTGCCTTCCATAAGCATTTCTCTTCACAGTAACAGGGAGTGTTGCAATATGTGTCACAGAATCATTATCAATATGCTTTGCCAACAGAATCAGTCCTGCACATGTAGCCAGAACCGGAAGTCCGTTCTCAATCATTTTTCTTAATGGCTCCATAATACCAAGTTTTATAAGAAGCTGTCCCTGAACTGTACTCTCTCCTCCCGGAAGAATAATTCCATCTATATTATCCAAATCTTCTTTTTTACGAATCTCAACGCACTGCACCCCGAGTTCATTTAACATGTGTTCATGCTCAATAAATGCTCCCTGTACAGCAAGTACCCCGATTTTTATATCAGTCCGCATTATATTTATTTGCCTCTTTCTTCCATTATTATTTCAATTTCATTTGCATTAATTCCTACCATTGCCTCTCCGAGGTCTTCTGAAAGTTTTGCAATTAGAGCTGCATCCTTATAGTTAGTAACTGCCTGTACGATAGCAGAAGCACGCTTTGCAGGGTCACCTGACTTAAATATTCCGGAACCGACAAATACTCCCTCTGCACCAAGCTGCATCATAAGTGCTGCATCGGCTGGTGTTGCTACACCACCTGCTGCAAAATTAACTACAGGAATTCTGCCATTTTCGTGAACGTATTTAACCAAATCATAAGGAACCTGAAGCTGTTTTGCTTCTTCGAATAATTCATCTTTACTCATAGATGTAATCTTTCTTATCTCTGAGTTCATCTTTCTCATATGACGTACTGCCTGAACTATATCTCCTGTTCCCGGTTCACCTTTAGTTCTAATCATTGAAGCACCCTCATTAACTCTTCTTAATGCCTCTCCTAAATCTCTTGCTCCACATACAAAAGGAACTTTAAACTGTGTCTTATCAATATGATATACGTCATCAGCAGGTGATAAAACCTCTGACTCATCTATATAATCTATCTCTATTGCTTCAAGAATCTGTGCCTCCACAAAATGTCCTATACGGCATTTTGCCATAACAGGTATACTTACGGCATCCTGAATTCCTTTTATCATCTTTGGATCACTCATACGTGACACACCGCCTGCTGCTCTTATATCAGCCGGAATTCTCTCAAGTGCCATAACTGCACATGCACCTGCTGCCTCTGCTATCTTTGCCTGCTCAGGTGTTGTAACATCCATTATAACTCCACCTTTTAACATCTGTGCAAGACCTTTGTTTAACTCATACTGTGATTTTTCCATTGTATTTTATCCTCCATTCCCGTTTTGCTTTTAATCAGCTTGCAATTAACTTGTAACAATAATATAATAATACTGGTTATATAAAAATATTCAATTTGAAATAAATATACATTCCAGTAAGGAGGTATGTATGCTTACATATATATTTGACAAATCAGGCATTCCTATATATGAACAAATTTATAAATACATTAAAAGCGACATTATTTCAGGCATTTTAAAACCTGATGAAAAGCTTCCATCAAAAAGAAGTTTTGCAAATAATAATGGTATTAGTACCATTACAATCCAGAATGCTTATGACCAGTTAGTAAGTGAAGGCTACATTTACACTATTCCAAAAAAAGGCTATTACGTTGCAAATATCGATGGAATGATTTCTATTCCAAAAGAGTCGACACTATCTCTTGATATAAAAATGCCCAAAGTTTCCGACAAATATCCAATAGATTTATCCGGCAACAAAGTTAATCCCGACATGTTTCCATTTTCTGTATGGACAAGACTTTTGCGTGAAACCATATCTTCAAGAAGTCAGGAACTTATGGAAGTTCCCCCTACCGGTGGAATATTAGAATTACGCAGGGCAATATCCGACCACCTTAAGTCTTTCCGTGGTATGCTCATAGACCCCAATCAGATTATTATAGGTGCAGGAACAGAATATTTATACGGTCTGCTTATCCAGCTTCTTGGTAATCAGAAAATATACTGCATAGAAAATCCGGGTTATAAAAAACTTGTTCAAATCTACGGCCGGTACAATATCCACTGCACATATGCTGAAATGGATGATAACGGAATTACTGTAGAAGGCCTTCGTAAATGTGGTGCCGATATAGCCCATATCAGCCCGACACATCATTTCCCAACCGGAATAACAATGCCCGCCAGCAGACGCTATGAAATTCTTGCATGGGCAAACGAGGAAAACGGCCGCTATATTATAGAGGACGATTATGACAGCGAATTCAGAACTAATGGAAGACCAATCCCGACCATGCAGAGTATAGATGCCTGCGAAAAAGTTATATACATGAACACATTTTCCAAATCACTTACTCCTACAATAAGAATCAGCTATATGATACTTCCTGTCCATCTTGTGAACCGCTTTTATGAACAGCTTTCGTTCTATTCATGTACGGTGTCAAACTTTGAGCAATACACCCTTGCAGCTTTTATTAACAATGGTTATTTTGAGAAGCATATTAACAGGATGAGATTATATTATATAAGACAGCGAAAACAGATTATAAATTATATAGAAGAAAGTAATCTGAACGATTACTGTGGAATTATTGAAAATGAATCCGGTCTTCATTTTCTTATCAAACTGGATACAGAACTTTCTGATACAGAAGTTATTAAACGCCTTAACAAAAAAGGCATACAGATACGTGCACTTTCACAATATTTTCTTACTGATAATATAGAAAAAGAACATTATTTTATTATTAATTATTCAAACATAGATATTAATAAAATTCCCGAAGCATTCGAAAATATTTACCTGATTATACATCCATGAAACACAAAGAACCATCGCTAATGCGATGGTTCTCATAGTTTATATATGGCTAAAATGCAATATATACGAATGCTGCTATCTGTAATATCAGAATAAGCGGCATTCCTATAACAAAATACCAGTGCTTTGTCTTATGACGGAATATGTACATACCACTCCATGTACCAATACTTCCACCGGCAATACTTATAAGAAAAAGTGTCTTTTCAGGTATTCTCCACTTATGTCTGACAGCCTTCCGCTTATCCAGCCACATTACCATCAATCCCACTATATTCATTATTATCAAATATATAATCATAACTACTTCTTCGTTTTAGCCTTTTTAATTACTTTGGTCTTTTTAATTGTTTTAGCCTTTTTAATTGTTTTAGCCAATGTTGCACTCTTTGCAGTCTTTGTGCTCAATGTCTTCGTGTAATCACTGTAAACATTCTGATTCACCAATGCAACATTAGTTGTCTTATATGTCTTTACCCTTACATAATATACAGTGTCCGGTTTAAGATTTCTAAAAGTCTTAGAGTTAAACGTTTTGTAAAGTCTGTGTGAGACAACACTGCCATTTTTAAACTGTCTGTCAGTAGACAACTCAATTATATAACCTGAAATGTCTGACTTACATTTTTTTAATGTTACATTCACACTGTTTTTTGTAACCGTTAATTTGTCAATTTCCGGAACAACCGGTTTTATGGTAAATGTCTTATTATATGTTCCATTATATGGAGCTTTCATTTTTACATTAACGGTCGCAATTCCCGAATTTTTATTTTTCACATACTTCACTGAATAATACTCAGAACCAATAATGTTCCCTTCCGTATCCTTAACAGTTACCTGTGGCTTAATCTCTTTTCCTGTATATGTATAGATATTCTTATTAAGAACAATATCTTTTACTTCGTATGTAACATTTTTACCCTTTTCCTTTACAACCTGATTGCCGGCTGTGTCCTTTGTAAGAACAAGTTCTTTATCTGTCCAGTTCTCGTATCTTACCTGATTAAATGCCCCATTTGTTGTCTCATAACACACAATCCATTCCGCATCTTCAGGTATTGTATATAAGTTATCAAATGGGAGTTCTTCGAACTTTCTTCCATTAATCTGTGACCACTTCGGACATGCTTCAATTGTAAAGTCATATTTTTTTCCACTCGAAGTATATACGGCAAACGTTCTGTCCTCATTGGTATCATTAGCTACACATAAATTGACACATTTATTCTTTTTATCCCTCGATACGGTTCCTACATATATCGAATCTGCATCTGTCCATGTATCTTTGTTAAGCTGTACATCCGGATGCTGTTTCCCTGTATATACTTTTCCCCAACGTGACGCACAGCCGAACTTAAGATTTTTAAAATATGTATTCTCATATGTCCAGTCTTCACCTGTAGTCTTATCTGCCTTTGAACTTGCATATACTGCAAATCCTCCGCCATTTATATAGCAGTTTTCAAATGAAATGTTACGTCCGTTATTAAATTCAAGCTGTAACATAATGCATGCGTTGACATATGACTTAGGTGCATTTTCATAAGTAATTGCCGGCATCTCGAATCTGCATCCGTCAAATTTTATGTCATGTGCTTCAACTGTCTTCCAACCATATATCTGCACACCGTCAACATGTATCTCGCCGGTTGATTCTTTTGAACTTGTAGGATTGGCAATATAACTGTCTATAATTGTAAAATTAGAAAACGGAACAATTCTATCTTCAATTCCACCTCCGAGATAACATCTTTTAAGCTCTAAATTACTGCCATTAATAGATTCAAAAGAACAATTCTCAAATGTAAATTTGACATATTCTGTAGCGTCTCTTCCCGCAGAAAAAGTTCTAAACACACAATTTTTAAATGTTACATCTAATTTCTTTTTGCTCTCATCACGATAGGCCTCACTAAGAATAGTAAGTTTATCAATAGTAGCTGAAAAATCTACATTTTCAATTATGAATGTACCCTCAAGGTCTTTATTGGCATACTGGAGATTTATCTTTCTTTCTCCTTTTGCACCGCCCTGGAACTTTATCCACTGTTGCTTTCCTTCCTGACTTGTAACACTAAATCCATCATCTGCCACTGTAGTGAATCCGCCTTCACTAGCCACCGGCATCGTATTATACTTATCAGGTATTACTCTTTCATCTGCCTCTGTCTGCACAATATCCGCATCTTCCTGTGCTGCACCGGCATCTGATGAAAATACACCAAACCCTATAATAAAGCTGAAAAGCATAGTTACTGCAAACTTATGTCTGCATAGTTTCGATTGAATTTTTTTCATAATCTCCTCCTTAAAAAATTCTTCCGGTTAATAACTACCTTACATCCACTATGCTTTTTATCTTTCACCCATATTATATCCATTATACAACATGTAAGTATTATTCTCAACTGCTATGATAATATTTACATTATTATCCCTCTGACTTTCTTATCTCTCTGGCTGCCTCTACCATATTACGAAGACTTGCTTCTGTCTCAGGAACCCCTCTTGTTTTCAGTCCACAATCAGGATTAACCCATAATTTTTCTTTCTCTATTTTAGTAAGCATTATATTCAATGCATTCACAATTTCCTTAACAGATGGAACTCTTGGGGAATGTATATCATAAACTCCCGGTCCCACTTCTGTCTCAAAATGATTTTCTCTTAACGAATCCAATATCTGAAGGTCAGAACGTGACGCTTCGAATGTAATTACATCTGCATCCATATCATCTATTGCCGAGATTATATCCGTAAACTCACTATAACACATATGTGTATGAATCTGTGTTTCAGGCTTTACTCCACTATGAGTAAGACGGAATGCCGGAATGGCAAAATCAAGATACTGAGTATACCAATCGGATTTCCTAAGAGGTAATTTTTCTCTGAGTGCTGCCTCATCAATCTGAATCATTCTGATTCCGTTTGCTTCCAAATCAAGAACTTCATCCCTTATAGCAAGTGCAATCTGCGATATTGATTCTTTTATCGTAATATCCTCTCTAGGGAATGACCAGTTTAATATAGTTACAGGTCCTGTAAGCATTCCTTTCATTATCTTATCTGTTAATGACTGTGCATACACTGACCAATCCACAGTTATAGGATTCTTACGATATACATCGCCCCATATAATTGGTGGTTTTACACAACGTGTTCCATATGACTGAACCCATGCCTTTTCAGTGAATACAAATCCTCCTAATGATTCACCAAAATATTCCACCATATCATTTCTTTCATACTCTCCATGAACAAGAACATCAAGACCTATCTCTTCCTGCCATGCAACACATTCTGCAATTTTCTTCTTATTAAATTCTATGTACTGTTCTTTAGTAATTTCTCCCTTCCTATAAGCAGAACGATTAGCTTTTACATCTTTCGTCTGAGGGAATGAACCAATAGTTGTTGTTGGGAATTCCGGCAGGTTTAATACTTCTTTTTGTAATTTCTGTCTTTCGCTTCTCTTTGGAAGTCTTGTATAATCACTTTCGCTTATTGCCTTAACCCTTAATTTAACATCACTATTCTCACAATCACGTTTTTCTTCAAATAATTCCCTGTTCGCAATAAATGCCACTGCCTTTTCATAATTGTCATTATCAGCAAGTTCACTAATCTCGTGTAACTCTGTAAGTTTTTCCCCAGCAAATGCAAAATATTTCAAATACTCTTTTGACAGTTTTTTCTCATGTTCTAACGTATATGGAACATGAAGTAATGAACATGAAGTAGATAAAACTACATTTACATTTTTTGATTTGAGTAAGTCAAGTACTTTTAATGTTTTGCCATAATCATTTCTCCATATATTTTTACCATTAACAAGTCCTGCAAATAAAATTTTTTCCTGTGGAAATCCATATTTTTCAACAAGTTTTAATGTTTCTTTTCCTTCAACAAAATCCAGACCAATTCCATCAAATGACATATTAATCAAATCTGAATAAATATCTCTCACATCTCCAAAATATGTCTGCAAAAGAATCTTGCTGTCATTTTTGCATTCCAAAAGCTCATCATATATTTTATGGAATAAATTAATATCTTTACTATCCAAATCCATTACAAGTGCAGGTTCATCGAACTGTAACCACTCTATCTTCTGCTGTTCACATTTTCTAATTAACTCTTTATAAGCATTCACAATATCATCAACAAAATCCGAAATACCTTTGCTGCCCGTATATCTGCATAATTTAAGCATTGTGTAAGGTCCTGTCACAACTGATTTTGTCTCAATTCCACACTCTTTCGCCTCATTATATTCATCCCATAATTTATCTCCCGAAATCCTGATAACAGTATCATCCTCAACTTCCGGAACTATATAATGATAATTAGTATTAAACCACTTTTTCATGGCAAGAGCTTTGACATCACCTGATGTTCCCTGATACCCCCTCGCCATTGCAAAATATGTATCTGTCTCACTTAAATTTAATTCTTTGTATCTTGCCGGAACAATTCCTAATAGCACTGCTGTATCAAGAACTATATCATAATGTGAAAAGTCATTACTTGTAATATAGTCAATTCCTGTATCTTTCTGCAATTTCCAATGTATCTTTCTAAGATTTTTGGCAATATGCTTCAACTCCGCCACATCAATTTCGCCTCTGAAATACTTCTCCGAAGCAAACTTTAATTCTCTTAATGTTCCTATTCTTGGAAAACCAATCACTGCTGTTTTCATATAATACCTCTTTTCTGCTTATCTTATGTGCATCATTATATGATAATTGTTTTCCATTGAAAAATATATTAAAAAGGCAGTTGTTCATAGTTTTAATCTATGAACAACTGCTCTTTTTTCAATTGTCTTTAATCTTCTTTGAAAATAGTTCTGAAAATCAATCTTACAAGTGGACCACAGTAAAACATCTGATAACAGATTGCCATGGGAAAATTCATACCCCATGTCTGAATCCATGTACCAAAAGTCTTTGTGTCTTTAAAGAGTATTGTTGCAATAAGACTCATAACAGGACACATAATGCAGCAAATGCATATAGAAATCGCATATGTTATGAACTGTGGTCTGTCATCCGGTTTCATAACCGTAAATGCAAGCATTCTGGCTATCTTACCAACAATGAAAAACTCTAATATAAATGCAATTGGCACCATAACAGGCAACTCACGAAGTGCGATAAGAAATGTCTTTCCCGTCACCCCACCTGTGTTTAATGCAACATTATAGACAACCATCCCATAAACCATCACTGTTGCCATAATAATTGTAAAAACTACATCCTGAAACTTATTTTTTGGCATAAAAAATCCTCCTTAATGAAATAAATAACTTTTAATCATGTGTTGTTCGTTATCATCCCGGAGGATTGTGCGTTTCCAATTAAGACCATATATAAATTAGCCATAGAAGTATAACATACTTTAATTCTTTATGTAATACTATTTTTTATAATTTTATTACATATGTTTTTACCATATATCCGAACACTCCTTTTGCCGTATACCAGCTTTTTTATACAAATTCATGGTAACATGTCCGGATTATTCAATCTATCTTATTTCTGTAATCGGTATGTATAATTATTGTAAAACTTTAAAAAATCAGAATTGTCATTAAACAACTCTGATTTTCAAACGTAGTCTGTTATTCATAAAAATCTGTTCTTCTAAGATTGGTATACGGTCTGCTTTTTCTTACAATATCTGACTCCTCCAAATCAATATCCGCATATAAAATCTGTTCCCTATCGTCTGCCTTTGTTATTACATTTCCATTAGCATCAATCACAATAGATTCACCACTAAAGTGCATATTTTCTTCTGCACCTGCCCGATTGCACATAGCAATAAATACACTGTTCTGAAATGCCTGAACCCTGAGTTCCCACTCAAACATTTGTGACGGCTCCGTCTTTATATTTACCGTCGGAATAAGAATAAGATCTGCCCCCTTAAGTGTCTCTGTCCTTATACTCTCAGGATAATGTCTGTCAAGACATACCACAATACCTATCCTGCCAAATATCGTATCAAATACCTTGAATCCGTCATCCGAAGGTGTATAATAATCCTGTTCATAGAAGTTTTCCGCCTGCGCCACATGAACCATTTTCTGTATTCCTGATATATCACCATTCATATTAATCAGAATACTTGCATCATATGCCTTGCCATTTTCTTCAAGATAAATATTCGGTATTGCCATAATATTATTCTCTTTGCAGGCATTACATAGTGTTTTCACTTCATCCGAATCGATTTTAAGCCGGTATCCGGTTACATCTCTTTCCGCATGCATTGGAAAAAATTCTGTAAGATGTACTTCAGGAAAAAGTACAATATCAGCTTTGTTTTCTTTTGCATTCTTAATTGCCTTAACACTTTTTGCAAGATTTTCTTTCATGCTTCCGGAATTCGACATTTGCACCAGAGCCAATCTCATTTTACGCACCTCTCACTCCGGTCAGATCCTTTACTGCCTCTCCTGCTATAATAAGGCCGGCTACTGACGGAACAAATGCTACACTTCCCGGTATATCTCTTCTCTCTGTACATTTATGCTTTGCACCCGGAGGGCATATACAATTGGTTCTGCAGCTTATCGACATATCCTCTATTGGACGAACCGTCTTCTCCTCTGAATAAACCACCTTAAGTTTTTTCACGCCTCTTTTCTTAAGTTCACGCCTCATAACTTTTGCAAGAGGACACATCTTTGTCTTGTAAATGTCGGCAACACGAAATGCACTGGCATCAAGTTTGTTTCCTGCCCCCATCGAACTCATAACAGGCACTCCTTCCTTCTGGCATCTCATTATAAGTTCTATCTTTGCCGTCACTGTATCAACCGCATCAATTACATAATCATACTCTGAAAAAGCAAAATCATCAGCATTTTCAGGAAGGAAGAAACATTTATGAACCACGACATCCGCATCGGGATTAATCTCTAACATACGCTCTTTCATAACGTCAACTTTATACTTTCCAACCGTATTTCTGGTTGCTATAATCTGCCTGTTTAAATTAGTCAGACACACCTTATCATCATCTATAAGGTCAAAGTGTCCTACCCCACTTCTGATAAGAGCTTCGCATACATATCCTCCTACTCCTCCAATACCAAATACTGCAACTCTGGCATCAGCAAGTTTCTTCATGGAGTCTTCTCCCAAAAGAAGCTGGGTTCTTGAAAACTGATTTAACATATTCTATACCTGCTCCTCTTCTAATTCTTTATTGATAATATCCTCACTATCAGCCATAGCCTGAAGAGTCATTGTAAGCAGCTTTCCAAGCTCCCATCCAAGCTGCTCTGCCCCGCGTTCTATTACTTCTCTTGAACATCCTGCTGCAAAACCTTTGCTCTTATATTTCTTCTTTAAAGATTTAAGTTCCATATCCTTAGTACTCTTAGAAGGTCTCATGAGTGCGGCTGCCCATATAAGTCCTGTAAGTTCATCTGTCGCAAACAATACCTTTTCCATCTCATGAACAGGTTCAACATCAAGCTTAACACCACAGCCAATTGTAATGCCATAACCATGTGAAACAACAGCATGAATAATATCTTCTGAAACCCCGCCTTCTCTTAACATCTCCGGTGCTTTAAGGCAATGTTCGTCCGGATAAAGTTCAAAGTCAATGTCGTGTAATAACCCGACTATTCCCCAGTATTCTTCCTTATCACCATAACCAAGTTCTCTCGCATACCATCTCATCACAGCTTCTACAGTCAATGCATGCTGAATGTGAAATGGGTCCTTATTATATTTTTTTAATAAAGCAAATGCTTCTTCTCTTGAAATGTCACTCATAATAATCTCCATTCTGCCTATGGCATAAATATCCATGTTTTCAGACATTTTACCCCTTGTAATCCTACTATGTCAATAGGTGTTATTGTATTTTCTAATTTAAATAGTATAATTCCAAAAACTATCCTGAGCATCAACACAACTTTCTCTGATTACCAGATGTCCTTCCAGTTCCATTGTTGTAACAGAATCATGTTTACCGTTTATTCTGTCAAGCAGCAAATATACTGCAAATCTTCCCATTTCTACTTTGGGAAGAGCAACTGTAGTAAGCATAGGCTTTGTAAATTGTGCCTGTTCAATATCATCACTTGAAATAATAGACAGATTAAAATATTTTTTTCTGAATTTTTCAAGAGCCTTCAGAATTCCAATAGCTATAACATCATTTGCACAGTAAATAGCAGTTGGAATATCATCTCCATTTATAATCTTTTGAACCACATCATATCCCGCCATCTCTGTCTGTTTTGTTTCATAAATATATGACGGATTAATTTCCATATCATGTCTGATAAGAGTATCAATATATCCTTTATAACGTGACTCCCCATGACATTCACCCACATAACCAATATCATTGTGTCCTCTATTCAACAAATATTCAACGGCTATTGTAGCTATTTTCGTTCCATCACAAGTTATTTCATCTATCTCTCTATTTGTAGAATTTCTATTAACTGAAACAAGATTTTTGAATCTTGTTTTCAGAAGTCTTAATGCTTCCTTATTACATCTTCCTATTATAATAAGGCCATCGCTTTTTCCATCTGTTTCCTGATATAATTCATCTACAAGTCTACTCACATTATTTAACCGGCATTGTTTATCATTAGAAAAAACTGACATGTACCAAACCTGTGATAAAATACATGAATTTTTATGTATCTCCGATTCCACTACTCTTAAAACTTCCATAAAAAAAGGATCTGCATGACTTTTCTCAGTTCTTGTCATAAGTACCTGTATATATCTGACACTACCCCCTAATTCTTTTGTTCCTTTTTTCAGACTCCTTGCAGCCTCATTGGGAACATAGTTAAGTTCCATTGCAGCCTTCCAGACTTTCTCCCTGATACTTGGATTTGAACAATGATAGTCCGGATTATTTAATATACGTGAAACTGTTGCAGGGGATGTCCCTGCCATCTTTGCTATTTGCTTAACAGACACTATCATCGCCTCCTGTATTTCATCATCCATTAACCTATTAACCTACTATGTTAATAGGTTAATATTATAAACCATGCTAACAAAAAAAACAATAAAAAACATACGTTATATCAGATAAGGTCCAGATGCCTTATATATGGATATTTTTCCTGCTCCTCCTTTCTTCGTGTCTCATATGTTTCTTCTCTTATGGTAATAGGTTCAATATACCAGATTGCTGATAATTCCACCTCTTTACCTTTTTTATCCTGCAATTTACTATAAATATTCTCAAAATTTTTCCCTGCAGTTACTGACTTAACCGGTCTTCCTGTAATCAAAAAGTTTCTTTTATCTTTTGCCAAAATGCTAATTGCAACCTTTCCATTAAACCATATACTATTAACCAGATTTTTATTTACCTGTGAACTCTGAATCAAGTCATAAAATACAACCATATCTTCTTCAATATGCAGGCTTTGTTTATATACTACATGTGGAATTCCATCTCTGCTAACCGTTGCAATAGATTTTAATGTATCTTTATCTTCAATAATTTTTATTAACTCACTGTTAAATATACTCATTATTACATGTCACCTCCACTTTCTAATATGTTCTCATCAAATCAAGTCCTACATGAGCTCCGCATCTTCTAAAATCATCATTATATGGATTTGTAATATATTTTCTCTGTAATTTATCGAACTCCCTATACACTCTGACATAATAATCCAACGTCGGTGATATCTGATTTTGAAAAATAGATTTTGGCGTAGGTCTCCATATATTTGCCGCTAATGCAATTCCATGTGAAATTATACTTTCAGCCTCTTCAACAACATTTTCAAAGGCTTCGTCCTCAGAATCAAAACCATTTGGTGTAGCGAGTTCTGTACCAAGTACCGCACCTGATGTAACATTTCCCTTTCCGAAAATATCTACAGATGCAATAAGTCTTCTTTTCCACTCGTCATACCCCAATTTATTTGCTTTTCCCGGGCAAATCCATTTAAACTTTTCCCTGTTGAATACCTCTATATCAGTTGTATACATAGTAAGTCCTGTTTCGTTATAAAGTTTTTCTAACTGTCTTTCGTTAAATGCTGAAGAAATAAGTTGAGATGGAAATCTTTTTCCCGAAAAAAATTCTCCTATCATTTTAAGTACTCTTATATAACTTTCTAATTCATCATCAAATAATTCTTTCCCCGATAATATTGAGCCCCCTGTAAGTAAAACCTGGGTAAATCTTCCTCTTTGCTTAAACGCTTCAGCAAATGCTTCTCTCATGTACTTAATGTCGTCCTGTTCTTCAGTTGCACCACTGGCTTTATAAGATGGTGTGAGCGGGCAATATTTGCATCCTTCACTTGGGCAGTCCCAAAAATGGCAGTACTTGTTAACACTTACCTCAATTCTCTGAGGTCTTGCCTGTACATATGTACTTAACGGCTGTCCATTTGATGCTTTTTTATTATAAAAGTCCGGTTTCTCCCAATATCCCTGAAAATCTCCTACTATCTTTCCCTCATCTACAATTACATATTTTCCGTCTATATAATCGATTACATATGGGTCTCTCGCAGGATTTTTCTGGTCAAAATCAAAATTAGCTATTAGATAACTTCCATCATTCCATATTAACCCTTCAGGCACAAAATCCACATTATTTCTAAATAAATCTTTACCGTCCTGATGCACTGCATGAATTGCAGGGTTAATTTTTGCCACGGCATTTGGTGAATACCAGAGTCCTCGTCTTTGTATGTCAACCTTTAGAATCCATGATGCAGGCATATCCTGATATTTTTTTACAACATCGTCTAATGACGGTTCCTTTTTTCTCCATTCTTTATCTCTCGCCACTATCATATCTTTCTCCTCTCTGAGACTATTTATCTCCAAATGAAAAATCCACGTATTCTTTAACGTTTATATTATTTGCCACCAGATCTTCATTCTTTAAAAAGTCCACTGTTTTTTGTAAATCTTCCACATCTTTATCATTAATCTCAATTGGCTCATTTGCATTATCCAATGCTAAACTTATTATATTTTCTTCAATTCCGAAATAGTCACTATATGTTTTTGCATAATTTTCTGTATCACTATCAAGTAACTTAACAGCCTCTTTGTATACATTAATAAAAATCTGTACTATCTCAGGATGTTTATCTATATACTCTCCTCTGGCAATAATTGGATTTTCTCCCAGAAATACACCTGTACCATCTGCAAGCACCACATTATTTCCATCTGCTGTAAGTTTTGAGATTGTAGGCTCCCATGTAGCTGTATACAGCATCCACCTGGCCATTTATAAGTGCCTGCTGCTGTTCACCTGCTGAAAGATTTATAAACTCCACATCATTAAAATTCAACTTATTTTTTTCAAATACATTAGCTACCAGATTCTGTGCTATCGAACCTATCACCAAGCCTATTTTTTTACCTTTCAGGTCTGACACTTTTTTAATATCAGAATTCTTTGGTACGATAATTGCCTCTGTCGCTTCACCATTATAAGCTATACCAATTATTTTTCTATCCTGTCCTGCTGCAATTCCCGACAGTGCCGGCACATTACCCATTACCCCTATATCTACAAGTCCTGCAGCAAATGCCTCGTTTTCCGGTGGTCCTGATTCGTATTCAGTATATGTAACATTCACAGAATATCCTGCTTCATCAAGTGCTTTTTCCAATAACTTATTATCCTTCATAATATACAAAGGTAAAAATCCAACTGCGGGCTGAATTCCAATATTTAGAACCTGCTTCGATGATTTTTCACTGGTTTGTTTATCTTTTTCAGCACCGCATCCTGTCATAGTCCATACTATTAACATAAAGACACACATCAATATAACAGCTCTTTTCATCTTCTTCTCTATATACATACATATCGCCTCCTAAATGTTGTATTCTTCAACTATTTCCTTCGTCTCAAAGAAATATTCATATATTTCTTTCCTAAGATTATTAAAATATTCACTATTCCGGTTCCTTGGTCTTGGCAATTCCACATTTATAATCTTCTTTATTCCCCCCGGATTTTTGTCTAAAATGATAATTCTGTCTGCAAGATATACTGCTTCTTCTATGTCATGTGTAACCATTATCATTGTTGTTCCTTCTTTGCTTCTTATATCACATAATTTTTCCTGAAGATTTATTTTAGTAAATGCATCCAATGCCCCAAATGGTTCGTCCAGTAAAAGTATCTCCGGTTTATTAACTAATGTTCTGGCTATATTTGCTCTTTGCGCCATACCTCCTGATAATGTTTTGGGATACTGCTTTTTTGCACTATCTAATCCTACCATTTTTATTGCTTCATTTACTCTGTATTTTCTTTCTATCCTGTTTACTTTATCCAACGAAAATGCGACATTTTCTTCCACTGTAAGCCATGGAAACAATCTATTTTCCTGAAATATATATCCTACATTCTTTGATGTTTTCCTTACCTGCTTTTTATTTAATATAATTGCACCTTCATAATCCGTATCCAATCCGGATATAATTCTTAAAAGGGTACTTTTACCACATCCGCTGCTTCCTACTATACATATAAATTCTCCTTTGCAGACACTGAATTTTATGTTTGATAGTATTGTCCTTTTATCGAATCTTTTGTTTACCGCTTCCACCTTGAGATATTCTTTATTTAGAAGTTCCAATCAAGTACCCTCCTTTCCAGAGACTTTAAAATAAAGTCCATGATTTTTCCAACCACCCCTATTGCTATCATTCCAATAATAACCACATCAAGCTGTCCAAAATTTCTTGCATTTGAAATCATATATCCTACTCCACTTGAAGATGCTACAAGCTCAGCAGCCACAACACATGTCCAGCATGTTCCCATGGCAACTCGCAGTCCTGTAAAAATTGAAGGAAAAGCTGCCGGTATCACTACTCTGAATATATATTTTATTTTTGGTGTCTCCATTACCTTTGCGACCTCAAGCAGTTTTATATCTGTATAACGGATTCCATCGAGTGTATTTAATAATATAGTAAAAAAACCACCTAAAAATATTAAAAATACTTTTGATTTTTCTCCAATACCCATCCACAAAATTGTAAGTGGAATCCATGCTATTGGTGGAATAGGTTTAATAATCTGAATCACTAAATCCGTTAATCTGTACATATGTTTGGATAAACCAATAAGTATCCCCAGACTAATACCAAGCAACGCTGCCATTACATACCCGATGATTACTCTTTTTAAACTTATTCCTACTGCTATTAATAACGAACCATCTTCCAGCTTATGAAATCCGGTTTGAAATGTCTGTGAAAATTTTGGAAAAAGAAGGCTGTTATACCCTTCTCTTTCCGTAACAAAAAACCAAATAATTAAAATTATAAATATAGGTATGATTTCCTCTATTTTTTCCAAAATTCTTTTTAACATAGCACATCATTCCCTGCTTAAATAATTTTTAATATCCTCTATCTTATCTAAATGCTCCCAAGGCAGATCAACATCCGTACGCCCAAAATGTCCATAAGCTGCTATCTGTTTGTAAATCGGTCTCCTGAGTTTAAGTGTATTAATGATTGCCTCAGGTCGCAAATCGAATACTTTTTTAATAATATCCACTATTTTTTCATCGCTGATTGTACCTGTTCCAAATGTTTCAACTGCAATAGATACCGGTTTTGCGACACCAATTGCATAAGCAAGCTCTACCTCTATTTTTTTTGCCACACCTGCTGCAACCAGATTTTTTGCCACCCATCTTGCTGCATATGCCGCTGAGCGGTCTACCTTTGTTGGATCTTTTCCTGAAAATGCCCCTCCGCCATGTCTTCCTGTTCCACCATATGTATCCACAATGATTTTTCTGCCTGTAAGTCCTGAATCCCCCTGTGGTCCGCCAATAACAAATCTTCCGGTTGGATTTACATAATAAATAGTTTCCTCATCAAGAAATTCTTCCGGTATGACAGGTTTAATTACATATTCAATGACATCCTTCCTTATCTGCTCAAGACTCACATCTTCCGAATGCTGTGTGGATATAACAATAGTATGAATTCTCTTAACTGTCTGTCCATCCTCAGCAAATTCCACCGTCACCTGTGACTTTCCATCCGGTCTGAGATATGGCAATGTTCCATCTTTCCTTACTTTAGCAAGCTGCCTTGTAAGTCTGTGAGCAAAAGATATTGCCGGTGGAAGATATTCAGGTGTTTCATCTGTTGCATATCCAAATATAATTCCCTGGTCTCCTGCACCTGTTCCATAATCTTCTGTAACTCCATTCTGCTTTGATTCAAATGCCTTATCAACTCCTAATGCAATATCTGCTGACTGTTCATCAATTGAAGTTAATACTGCTATTGAATTTGCATTATATCCATCCACATTGTTTACATATCCAATTTCCTTAATTGTATCTCTTGCAATCTTTGCAATATCTACATATGCTTTTGTGGTAATTTCTCCAACAACCAATGCAATTCCTGTTGCAACAGTAGTTTCTGCTGCTACTCTGGAATATGGATCCTGTTCTAATAATGCATCCAGAATTGCATCTGAAATCTGGTCTGCAATCTTATCCGGATGTCCCTCTGTTACTGATTCTGATGTAAATAATTTTCCCATATTTTTAATTCTCCTATCTTTTTTATTTTAAATGATCATTTAATGATGCTGATGGGATTCGAACCCACAACTTCGGCTTTGCAAACCTATGCCTTTCCAGCGGCCACAGCATCAGGTGTTTCATTTGTTTTTTGATATTGACATAATAACTGCACTGCAGGAAAAAATAAATTTATTTTGATGAAAACCGCTGAATTGAAAAATTAAATTCC
>DEGR01000024.1 GCA_002351535.1 Lachnospira sp. UBA2821 | reverse complement strand
GAGAATCCGAGAGTGTATATATTTCCGGGGGAGGAATAACAGCATATACACTAATATGCTATTGTCAGGTACGTTCAATATGGAAAATCCGTTTTCTGCATTTGGAGCGAATCAGGGAAATTATTTCATTTTCAGTGCTCACATGTGTTCAGCAATCGGTTATGAATCTTGGAATTCTTATGGTGCAGGGACTTGTTAATAGCTTTGGAACTGCAGTTATGGCAGCTTTCGCAGCCGCAGTGAAGATAGATGCTTTTGCATATATGCCTGTACAGGATTTTGGCAATGCATTTTCTACTTTTATTGCACAGAATTATGGTGCAAAAGAGGAGAAAAGAATCCGTGCGGGATTGAAGGGGGCAGTATGTATATCTGTGACCTTCTGCATAATTATATCTGCTCTTGTTTTTACTTTTTCAAAGTCGCTTATGACGATTTTTGTAGATGCCGGAGAGACAGATATTATAAGAGAAGGGGTGCGTTACCTGAGAATAGAAGGTACATTTTATTGTGGAATAGGATGTTTGTTCCTATTGTATGGTTTATATAGGGCTTTGGGAAGACCGGGCATGAGTGTTGTTCTTACAATCATCTCTTTAGGTACTCGTGTAGCACTGGCATATTTGCTTTCTGATATACCGTCTATTGGTGTGAACGGTATCTGGTGGTCTGTTCCTATCTGGTGGTTTCTGGCAGATATTGTGGGAGTATTCTACTACAAAATTAAAAAAGAAAAAATCATTAGTATAAAATCTTAGTAGATGCTGACTTATAGCTTTCCTTGTGGTAAAATAATAAATATTTAAAGTATTCTATTCACGAGGGGGATAAATATGGATATTGAGTTAACTTCTGAACAAATAAAAGTATTAAATAGTAAAAGTAATGGTCATTGTCTCATAAAAGGAGTTGCAGGCAGCGGGAAAACAACACTTGCACTTTATAAGATTATGGATATTTTAAAGGAGGCGGACTTAACAAAAGAGAGTATTTTATTACTGACTTATAATAAATTACTGATTAAATATATGACACATCTGTGTAAAGAAAATAAAATCATGCTTCACAATGAGCAGTTAAAAGTCAGAACTATAGATGCTCTTATTTATGGTTATGTCGCAGGTGATAACAGAAAACTTGCAAGTGACAGTGATAAACGTGCGGTACTCCGTTGGGCAATACAGAAAATACAGCAAACCTATGGGAATAATACTATAGCAAAAGAAGAAAACATGAATTTTCTTTTGGAAGAATTTAATTGGATGAAGAGTTGTAATTATATTTACGAAGAGGAATATTTGTCTGTAGAGCGTTTAGGCAGAATTGCAAAGGGAAATAGCAATATGCGTCTGCAAAAGCAGGGAGACAGCAGAAAGATTATCTTTGAATTGTTTAAGTTGTATGAAAATGAGATGAATCGCAGAAATCTTACGGATTTTTATGCTAATGCATTGCGTGTGCTAAAACGTATGGAGAAGAAAAAAATACATTGGAAAAAGTATTCTTATATACTTGTTGATGAAAGTCAGGATTTGACCAGAGTGCAGTTGGAAATCATTAAAAAGATTTACAATGACAAAGAGGGACACTGTATCTGGTTTCTTACAGATGTGGCACAGAGCATATACGGACATTCATGGTTATCAAGACATAGCTTTAAGAGTGTTGGATTTAATATGGCAGGAAAATCTAATATTTTATCCAAAAATTACAGAACTACAAAGCAGATTGCAATGGCAGCATATTCATTGTTAGAAAAAGACCAGGGATTAAATAAGAGTGATGATTTTGTGGAACCGGTATTAGTGGAGAGAAATGGAACGAAACCTCAATATCATTTTTTTGAAAAAGTGGATGAAGAATTAGACTGGATTATTAATGAGATAAAAAAACTTCTGATGGATGAAAAGTATGAATTGAGTGATATTGCCATTATATCAAGAAACTGGAATTACCTTGATGATGTAAAGGTGCATTTGCTGGAAAATGGATTGGATGCTAACATATTACGTGGAGAAGATGCTGATACATATTATGAGAGAGAGGCTATTCCGTTATTGACATTACATGCTGTGAAAGGATTGGAGTTTCCGATAGTATTTGTAGTGGGAATTAATGAAGGAATTATACCTGTTTCAGAAGATAAAGAGGAAGAAGAAAGAAAACTGCTTTATGTGGGGATGACAAGAGCCAGAAAACAATTATATATGAGCAGCAGTGGAAGAAAATCCGTTTTTATGGATGAAATATCGCCGCAGTATCTGGCAAATCAAGATGAGATAGGGGAATATTATGAAATTCCGTTAGAACATTATCTGAATAAAGATCAGGCGGATAATAATGCAGAGGAGAAGGTAAGGCAGTGGTATGTAGAACAGGTACGTGTTCGTTATGGGTATCCAAAAGACTGTATTCAGTTTGAGTATCCGCTTCAGTATGGTTCAAGGCAGTATTATGAAGATATTGCAATATTTCGTGATTGTGAACATAAGGACAGACCATTTATTCTGGTGGAAATTAAAAAACGTGGAGAACAGCTTGATACGGCATGGAAACAGTTAGAGTCGTATTTATTACCTAATACGATACCGGAGTATGTTGTAATTACAAACGGAGATTGGGTAATTACGCAACGTGTATCGGTTTCAAAAGATAAAGAGGGTTTTCGATTAAGATATACTAAGGTAAAAGAAATTCCATATTATAACGAGGGGGATATGCTATTTTATCAGTATGTCGATTTGAAGCATGGAAAGACATACAGGTATAAACAGGATTGCATCAATACGGGGAATTTTTATATAATAGATAATCAGAATGAGTGGATAACGGGAAACTATACGGCGCAACTGATGGGAGAAGTCGCAGCAGGAACTTTAAAGCAGGCAAATATTTTGCATATTGAAAAGTTCATGTTTCCGGATATTTTTGCGTCGAGTGGGGATTTACTGTATGCACTTAAAGTTAATGGAGACAGCATGATTGATTTTGGTATACCGGATGGAGCAATCGTTATTGTAAAAAGTCAAAATGTTGCTGAAAATGGGGATATTATTGTTGGTGGAAGCAGAGCAGAAAATCAGTTGACACTGAAACAGTTTGAGGATACAAAAAGTGAGGTGGTTTTGCATCCGGGTAATGTGAAGTATAATGATATTCATATTTCTTATCAGGATTTTTTTATGAATGGTGTAGTGACCGGAGTAATTATACAAAATTAGACATATGTAAGATGGGGAGAAGAAAGAAGGTTTAGTGTTATGAATAATGAGAGTAATAAGATACTGTATATTAATTCGTGTGTCAGAGATAATTCCAGAACAGACAGACTGGCAAAGGCATTACTAAAAAAAATAGGTGATGAATATACAGAACTAAATCTTGATGAATTGAATTTAGAACCATTAAACAGAGAAAGATTGGAATATCGGACGAAACTAATTGAAATGAAAAATTATGAAGATAAGATATTTGAATATGCAAAGCAGTTTTCAAATGCAGAGACAATTGTAATTGCAGCTCCATATTGGGATGAATCTTACCCGGCTATTCTTAAAATATATTTGGAAAATATATATGTTATGGGAATTGTAACGGATTATGAAATGGATGGAACACCAAAAGGGTTATGCAGTGCAAAAAAATTGTATTATGTTACAACTGCCGGTGGACCATACAATCCAAAGTATAGTTATGAGCATATAAAGAATCTTGCAGTTAACATGTTTGGTATTCAGAATACAGAATTGATTTATGTTGAGAATTTAGATATATCGGGAAATGATGCAGAAACATTGTTAAAAAATGCAATTGAATCAATCAATGGAACATATAGTTAAATTTAGTATAATATAGTTGAGTAAGTGTTGGAAAACAATATTATAAATAAATAAGCAAATTCACTCGGTTGCAGGATAAACATTTTTCGTATATTTTACATTTATATGAATTAATATTTTACATTTCAGTGTTATCATACATACCTGGTAAATTACAGGAATAATGGAGGAATATTGAAATGAGAATAGGAATACTTACAAGTGGCGGAGATTGTCAGGCGTTGAATGCTGCTATGCGTGGTGTGGCTAAATGCTTGTATAATGCTGATAAAAATGTGGAAATATATGGATTTACAGATGGCTATCAGGGCTTGATTTCAGGTAAATACCGTATACTTTCCGAAAAAGATTTTTCGGGAATACTAAATACAGGTGGAACTATATTAGGAACATCAAGAACGCCATTTAAGACGATAAAAAATATCGAAAATGGTATTGATAAAGTGAAAGAAATGAAAAAGAATTATCGCAATCTCAAACTGGATTGTCTTGTTATTCTGGGTGGGAATGGAACTCATAAAACAGCAAATCTTCTGAGAGAAGAGGGGTTAAATATAATTACACTTCCAAAGACGATTGATAATGATTTGTGGGGAACAGATATGACGTTTGGGTTTCAGAGTGCAGTTGATATTGCAACAGAATGTATTGACTGTATACACACAACAGCGTCTTCGCACAGCAGGGTTTTTATAGTTGAAGTTATGGGACATAAAGTGGGATGGCTTACATTATGGTCAGGAATTGCAGGTGGGGCTGATATAATCTTAATTCCTGAGATTCCTTATAATATAGATTCGGTCATTTCAGCTATAAAAGAAAGAGAAAATAATGGCAAAAGATTTACAATTCTGGCAGTGGCTGAGGGAGCAATATCAAAAGAAGATGCAAAACTAAGCAAGAAAGAATATCGTAATAAAATAAAAAAATCTAAATATCCATCAATTTCTTATAAGCTTGCAGATGAGATTGCTGAAAGTTTAGGCAGGGAAGTAAGGGTAACAGTACCCTGACATACTCAGAGAGGTGGAGAACCTGATGCATATGACAGAGTTCTTGCAACAAGATTAGGAGCTGAGGCAGGGTTAAGTATTCTTAAGAAGGATTACGGTTATATGGTTGCATATGTTAATAACAAATTGTAAAAGTACCGCTTGAGAAGGTAGCAGGATTATTAAAATCAGTTCCTGATAACGAACAGATTATTGAAGAAGTAAAGGCTCTTGGAATAAGTATGGGTGTTTAGTATTAGTACAAAGATGATAAATTAACTATTGACTTTGAGTAAACTCCAAGTGATATAATACTTTTATTACCAATCAGCCGGAGCTGATTAGAATATAAAAAAGATATGGAGAGAGATAGTTATGTATATTGAAAAAGTTAATTCACCGGCAGATATTAAAAGTTTAAGCAAAGAGCAGTTGCAGATTATGGCATCGGAGATAAGAGCCGGACTGATGAACCGATTATCTAAAAAAGGAGGCCATTTTGGACCAAATTTTGGATTCGTTGAGGCGACGATAGCATTACATTATGTATTTAACTCACCGGTTGATAAGTTCGTATTTGATGTATCACACCAAAGTTATGTACACAAGATGCTTACAGGGCGTAAGGACGCATATATATATGATGAACATTTCGAAGATGTGTCAGGATATACGAATCCTGAAGAAAGTGAACATGACTTCTTTAATGTAGGACATACATCAACATCTGTAAGCCTTGCATGTGGTCTTGCAAAGGGAAGAGATTTAAAAGGTGATAAAGAAAATATAATTGCGGTGATAGGAGATGGTTCACTAAGTGGAGGAGAGGCACTTGAAGGAATTGATTTTGCTTCAGAACTGGATAGTAATTTCATTATTGTAGTAAATGACAATGATATGTCAATTGCTGAAAATCATGGTGGTCTGTATAAGAATTTGAAAGAATTGCGTGATTCAGATGGAAAATGTGCATGCAATATTTTCAAAGCAATGGGACTTGATTATATGTATGTGTCAGATGGAAATGATATAGAGACACTTATTAAAGCTTTCGAAAGCATTAAAGATATTAATCATCCGATAGTTGTTCATCTGAATACAAAGAAAGGAAAAGGTTATAAACCTGCTGAGCTTAATAAGGAGAACTGGCATTGGTGTATGCCGTTTGATGTTGAGACTGGAAAGAGTAAAGTTACTTTTGATGGAGAGGAATATGGAAGTATGACCTGCGAATACCTTCTTAATAAGATGAAGGCAGATAAAAAGGTTGTAGCTGTTGTAGCAGCAGTTCCTACATGTATAGGATTTACAGAGGACAAGCGTAAAGAAGCCGGAAAGCAGTTTGTAGATGTTGGTATTGCCGAAGAACACGCAGTTGCTATGGTTTCAGGTATTGCTAAAAACGGAGGTAAACCGGTATTTGCAACACATTCAAGTTTCTTCCAGAGAACATATGACCAGATTTCACAGGACCTCTGTGTAAACAGTAATGCAGCAACATTGCTTGTGAATACGGCATCAGTATATGGAATGAATGATGTTACCCATCTTGGTATATATGATATTCCAATGATGTCAAATATTCCTAATCTTGTATATCTTGCACCAACCAATAGTGAGGAATATTTTGCAATGCTTGATTGGAGTATTGAGCAGAATAAATATCCGGTTGCCATAAGAATTCCGTGCAATGGCGTAATTCATACGGATGCTAAGGTTGATACTGATTACAGTGACATAAACAAATATCAGATTACACAAAAAGGTGAAAATATCGCTATTATAGCACTTGGAGATTTTTATCAGCTTGGTGAAAGTGTTTCTTCACTTATATCTGAAAAGACAGGCATAACACCAACACTTATCAACCCACGTTTTATTACAGGAGCAGATGAAGAAATGCTTGAAGAACTTAAAAAGAATCATTCGAAAGTAATAACGCTTGAAGATGGCATATTAGATGGTGGATTTGGTGAGAAAATTGCGAGATATTATAGTTCATCAGATGTGAAGGTATATAATTATGGACTTAAAAAAGAGTTTATTGACAGATATTCAGTAGATGATATTCTTGAACAGAATCATCTGACCCCTGAACTAATTGTAAATGACACACTTGCGTTATGATATAATAAAAGATAATAAAGTTGCGAATATAGCAGGAGCATATCAGTTTGATATGCTCCTGTTGCATTTATATGGATTTTATCATATGATTTATTAAGAAAAACATTTTCAAAAGTGATATTATAGAGAGTGCAGGGTATTGCAGACATTATGAAGGGATGGATTAGTATGAAACTTTCAGATGCTATTACAAAGTATAGAGGATACAGGCAGACATTAGAAGAACAGACAAAGAGTCTTGTTGCCAAAAGGGATGAGGCTAAGAAAAAATATGAAGCAACCGGTGACAGCATGTTTTCGGACGAGGCGGCTACACTGCAATTATCTGTAGAAAAAAGCAGTGAAGCATTTAATAATAATCAGAAGGTTCTGGATGGACTTATTGAACAGCATGCTGCTGCATGGAATGCTGAAGTTGCAAAAGCACAGGCAGATCCTGAGAATGGAATAGCAGCTACTTTGTCGAAGATTATGACAACAGTTGCGAGAATGTGTGCCGGGGATAAAGTTCCGTTTACTGATGAGAAGAAAGTTATGGAGTATAACAGTGAGATGTATGCAAGGGCAAAACAGGCACAGATGACAATGGCAGCACTTAAGAAAAAACAAAAGGAGTATGAGTCACTTTGGGATGAAGAGAGCGAAAAAGAATATGACCCGGAAGGAGTGGCTGATAATACAGAAGCATGTGGGGATTTGCCGGGGGCTTCTGAGATTGGAATTTCGGATTCGGGGACAGCAGATTCAGAAATTTTACAGGGAAGTGAATTATAATGATATTATGTGTAGCTGTAGATGATAAAATGGGGATGACATTTAACAGACGCAGACAGAGTAAGGATGCCTTACTTAGAAAAAAGCTTCTTGAGATAAGTAAAGGACATAGATTATATATGAATAATTATAGTGCTAAGCAGTTTGAAAATGTGTCTGATTATAATATAGTTGTTGACGATGAAATGCTTGATAAGGCATGTGATGAAGATTTTTGTTTTGTTGAAAATCTGCCGATAAAAGGTTATGAACAACTAATAAACAAAATGTTTATATTCAGATGGAACAGGCTGTATCCGGCAGATATGTTTTTTGATATTTCTTTAGATGACAATAACTGGATATTAGATTCTGCAATTGAGTTTGAAGGAAACTCTCATAAAAACATAACAATGGAGGAATGGATTCGGTATGAATAAAATAAAGAAATCGTTAATAGCAGGAATGTTATTACTTGTCATTGTATTATCTATACCTACAGGATGTGGTATCGATGACAGTACATATAAATATACTTCAAAAGACATGTATTCTGATGAAATGACGGATGTATCTAATTCAGAATCAGAAAAAACAGTTAACACATCAACGGAGGATACAACACGGCTGACGGATAATACAAATGTGTTAAGCGGACAAAATGCTATAGCAATAACGCAGATTCCTGAATATTCAGGAACACCATATGTCGTGATTAATAATAATATTCCGCAGTTTTCGGATACAGATTTGTCAAATGTTTCATATGAATATTATGGTGAACTTGACAGATTAGGAAGGTGTACAACAGCATATGCATGTATTGGAAAAGATATTATGCCAACTGAAGAGCGTGGAAAAATAGGCTCAGTCAAACCTACCGGATGGCATACTGTAAAGTATGACATAGTTGAAGGAAAGTATCTTTATAACAGGTGTCACCTTATCGGCTATCAGCTTACAGGAGAAAATGCCAATAATAAAAATCTTATAACGGGAACGCGTTATATGAATGTGGAGGGAATGCTGCCATTTGAAAATATGGTGGAAGATTACATAAGTGAGACAAATAATCATGTTATGTACAGGGTAACACCGGTGTTTGAAGGAGATAATCTTCTTGCAAATGGTGTTCAGATGGAGGCAAAGTCTGTAGAAGATAGTGGTGAAGGAATACTTTTTAATGTATTTTGTTATAATGCGCAGCCGCATGTGACAATAAATTATGCAAATGGTGACAGTGCAGAGATTATTGATGAGACAGTTACGAAGCCTGACGTAACAGCACCACAGCCTGACATAACAGTGCCACAGCCTGATGTAACAGTGCAACAGGATAATGCAGCAGCTACACAATTGCAGCCACAGGACGATGGTATTCCACAGCAGACCGATGGTTCAGTACAACCTAAGTCACAGTCTGATACAGTACAGGTATGGGTTTCTGCTACAGGAAGTAAATACCATAGCAGAAATGATTGTGGAAATATGAATCCCGACAAAGCAACCAGAATGAGTGAGGGAGATGCAATAAACATGGGATTGGAAAAATGTAGTAAATGTTGGTAATATAGTTAATAATGAGAGGAGTTTGAATATGAAAAAGAAATTTGCAGTAGGAGTGATTATTGCTATGGCTATAGCAATATGTATATCTGCATGTGGTAATGATAAGAAGGTAAAGACAGTTAAGAAAGTAAAGGCAGTTCAGACGGAGAACGAGAGTGAAGTCAATGATAAAATAAATACTGAAAGTAAAGTTGAAGATGTTAATAAATCATTTGGTGCATATGATATGACAAAGAGGATATTGCCTAAAGTATATATTGATTGTTCTGATGAACCGTCGAAGGAACAGTATTGTGATGCTTCTGTTAAAATTATCGATGAATCAGGTCAGTATGAAAATAATGAGAAAAATAGTGCGAAGATTAAAATTCGTGGCAATTCAACAGCAAATGCACATAAAAAGCCATATAACATAAAATTCTCAGATAAACAGAATATTCTCGGAATGGGAAAGTCAAAAAAATGGTGTCTTCTTGCAAATGCATTTGACCCTACTATGCTTCGTAATGCACTTGCACTTGAGCTTGCAAGAAAGACAAGATTGCAGTATACTCCGGCTTCGACATTTGTTGAACTGTATTGTAATGGAGAATATAAAGGTGTTTATTATATGACTAATCCTGTCAACACAGGTAAAGATAAAGTAGATATAGATGTTAAGAAAAAAGATTATCTTATTGAACTTGAGACGAGACTCGATGACAATGAGAATATAATTATGACACCAGTTCTTAAATTAAGATTTGAAGTTGAAGAAGGAAATATGGCGGATTTGACATATTTAAATGATTTTTTGGAGAAGTTTGAAAAATCAATATCAGGCGGATATAAAGAGGTTACGAAGTATATAGACTGGGATTCTTTTGTAGACTATTATGTAATTGGAGAATTACTAAAAGATGTTGATTTTGCAACCAGTTCAACCTATTTTTATATAAAGGATAATAAAATGTATGCCGGACCGGTATGGGATTACGATTTGTCAATGGGAAATGCTTCTGAGATTTATCCATATTACGTTAATTCGGATACTACAAAAGATAGTACAACAGAGTTCTATTGCAATAAATTCTGGTATTTTTATATAAATCAGATACCCGAATTCCAGAGAGATGTCAAAGCAAGGTTTGCTGCTTTACAGCCGGTATTTGAGAATATGACAACAGATAATGAACTTGGACCAAATAGAATTGATGCTTATTGCAGTGTATATAAGGATGCATTTGCACGGAATTATACTATATGGAATGTTGCGGATGCTAATAGTGGTGGTGAAAAAACACCTCTTCCCTCATATGAAGAAAATGTTGAATTTTTGAGACAATGGATACAAAAGAGAAATGAATGGCTTAAAGAACAGTGGCTTGTGGAATAAACCTTAACTTTTCTTCAAGAC
>DEGR01000003.1 GCA_002351535.1 Lachnospira sp. UBA2821 | reverse complement strand
TTCAATAATCCGAGAGGCTATAATATATGTAAGACTTTCCGGCAATATAAGTGTTTCTAAAGCTGTACACCCACTGAATGCCTGACCTCCTATACTTGTTATGTTCTCTGACAGGTTAACATTCTTAAGGCTTGTACATCCACTGAATGCCTGACTTTCTATACTTGCCTCATATTCCACCATACTGTTATAGCTCATATTTACTGTTTCAAGTGATGTACAGCTTGAAAAAGCTCCATAGCCTATACTGGTAATTGTATTTGGTATGCTTATTTCTGTTATTTTTGTACATCCGTTAAATGCATAGCTACCTATTGTTTTCAACTTCGATGGCAGCACACTCACATCTATATTCACACAATTATAAAATGCATAGCTACCTATTATTTTCAACTTCGATGGCAGCACACTCACATCTATATTCTCGCACTTATAGAATGCACAGCTTCCTATTTCTTCTACACTTTCCGGTATATTTACTTTTGTTACATAACTTGTATAATCACGACTTGCAAGTATGTCTCCCGGTATTGATGTCATCCCTTCTTCAAATGTTACCGTCTTTAATGTCTTACAGTTTGCCAGCGGACCACTATACGATGACCCTCTACACGATTTTACATTCTTCGGTATCGTTATACTGCTTATCGCCGTACTTTCTATCATCTCATATCCCATAGTTGTAAGACTTTCCGGCAATATAAGTGTTTCTAAAGCTGTACACCCACCGAATGCCTGACTTCCTATACTTGTTACATTCTCTGACAGGTTAACATTCTTAAGGCTTGTACACCCACTGAATGCCTGACTTTCTATACTTGTCTCATATTCCACCGTACTGTTATAGCTCATATTTACTGTTTCAAGTGATGTACAGCTTGAAAAAGCTCCATAGCCTATACTGGCTATTGTATTTGGTATGCTTATTTCTGTTATTTTTGTACATCCGTTAAATGCATAGCTACCTATTCCTGTCACTGTATACCCATCTATTGTCCCTGGTATCACCACACTACCGCCACTGCCTGTATATCCGGTGATTGTAGCATCATTTCCTGATACAGTGTATGTAAAATCACCGCTTACCTGCTCATCAGCAGATGCCAGTGGCATGCTATTATTATTACCTTCAACTATATCTTTTTCCTCTAATAGCTCTGGTATCTCCGGCAATGAAGAGACCCCATTATAACTATATGCAATGACCTCAGGCACTGTCTCAGCTACATCCTCAGAGGCATCTTTTTCTATAGTTTCTTTACTTTCATTTTCATCTGAAGATACATATGAAAACTTTTCACTATACGAATCAGCAATATCATCCGCAATCTGTGTTATAAGTTTTGCTCCATTATCCGTCATTTCCCATACTGTATCAAAATCAAATCCGATATAGTTATCCTGATTTTGAAGTGCTTCACCTGTTAATGTCCTGTTATTTTCCTGATTATATTCTACGTCAGTAAGCATTGCGTTCTGATTATCTGTATAACAGTTCTGCATACATTCAACATCATTTATCCATCCAACAACAACTCCTACTTCTCCACTATCTTTATGTGTCACATTGACTCTTACCATGCATTGCCGCAACAATGCTTCATAACCATCTGTCGAATCAGTATTAAATACTGCTCCTGCTATTCCACCTATTGTCTGTGCAGTATTTTCATCAACCAAAATATTTCCTGATACATACACATCTGAAATACTACTATCTGTGACCTTACCAGCTATTCCTCCGATGTAGACACCACCTTTGGTATCACTCTCAATAGAAATATCTTCTAATGCCACATTTTTTATATGTGCATCCTCTACTACACCAAACAAGCCGTCAAAACTGCTCTGTTCACTGTCATCTATATCTATATCCATACCTCTTATGACATGTCCGTTTCCATCAAATGTTCCGGTAAACGGTTTATCATTATCCCCTAACGGCGTCCACTCATTCTCCAGATTAATGCTATCCGTCAGAACATAATCCCCTGACAAATCCTCCGCTATTTTTCTTAATTCATCCTCTGTTGATATTTCAATAACTCCTTTGGAATCCACCGACTCCTTTTGTATACTGTCTGATGCCATAGCCACACCATTAGATGATATTATTACGGATACAGTCAATAACACACTTGTAGCTTTTGAAAAAATATTCTTATATTTCATTCCCATCAGCACTCTTCCTTTCTCTTAAAATCTCTCACCGATTTACTATCATTAAAAAGCATTCTTTTTGGTGATAATTGCCTTTATCTTTTCTTATTGTCATTTTTCTTATTTTCCACTGCCGACAATGCCATTCCTGCAAACACATAAAATATAGGTGATGTGTAAATTGTAGAATCAGAAAATAAACTGCATACCATATATGCTAAACACCCCAGAAAACATCCAAAACCCACTTTTTCTTTTACTGTTTTTATCTCTTCTTTTCTGAAATATCCAAAACATTTTACAACAAAACTTCCATAAAACACTAATAAAGCAATCAATGCCACTAGTCCTGTCTGCACCCATTTCATAAGATAGTCATTATGTGCTCCCTCTATGATTCTTGCTGTGTCTTTGGCATATAACATTTTTCCAATATAATCATTCTGCGGATATACTTCCGCAAACGTATCCGGTCCACTTCCTATAAATATATATCGTTGCAATAACGGAATTGTACGCGACCATATATACATTCTTCCACTTCCCAGATATTCTTTTCCGTGCATATCAACACTTCTAACATTTAATATCTTATCTTCCTTTCCCCACTGTGTATAATAATAATAATATCCATCCTCTTCTTTTATGAACTGAAGAGTATAATCTTCAATATATAGCAGTAGAAGATTTTTATCATTCATATTAACAGACTCAGCATAACATTTTTTTGAAAAAGGTAATGCTATCTCTCCCCCTTTAACATCTTCCATTGATAACATGTAATTTTTTCCACCATATTTAATCTTTATGCCATTTTTTTGTGTTTCTATACTTTCCAGCTTTGTATTAATTTTTTTATCAAATATTCTATTAACATATTTTCCACCATTTATATAATCCACACATAGTAATACTATAAATACTAATACACTTCCCAGGATAACAAATAAAGCTTTTCTTATATTACTTTTCCTGCATATTAAAAAAAATACTGTCACGGTTGCAAATGCCACCAGCGCTGCTCTTGTATATGTAAACCAGCACAGTACCAATGCATCTGCTAAATATACCGCAAACAGTACTTTTTCTTTTCCAGTTTTGGCTTCAAGCAAAAACACCATAAAAAGGCATGCAAACATTATTAAAAATATTGCTGCATAATTAGGATTATATAAACTTAAGAATACATTATTTCCCGTAAAAATATTATCAATAGCTCCACCATACCGTGCAAACTGTTCTTTCGTCATTATAAGTTTCTGTATAGATTTTACATTTAACAAATCGTGTCTGAATATCTGAATCCACCCAACTGCACTTATTAAAGTAAACATTATTAATATTGCTTTCACTATTACTTTGTAATCTTTTTCATCCGACATAATCTGATAAGTATAAAATGCCATAACTATATATCCTGTTATTACAAAAAAGCCTTCGTAATATATATTCCCTAAAAATGCAGCTTTGACATTAACTGATAATATAGACGATATCAATACAAAAAAACAATATATCCCCAGCGGTATAAATACTTTCACATTCTTTATACTTTCAGTGTAAAGTAACATTCGAAATACTAATACCGCAATTGTTATACATACTATGGTTACAAAAAATATACTGCGATAATATGTATAAAAGTCCTGCATAATGCTATCCTGTGAATGCCATTTATATTTTCCATATCCATAATCATATTCTGCATATCTTATTATAAATGGCATAACACAGAGAATAAGCATAACAGGTATTATAAAATCATTAAAATGTTCCTTTTTTATATTCTTATTCATTTACTTAGCCGTAAACCCTTTATAATCATTAATCCAATTCCACTCCCATACCATTCTATATGGTCCTGACAGATTATATTTCTGTCCCTTTTTCATCTTTAGTCCCTTAGTGTATATTACGACCGTATCTTTTCCCTTTTCAGCAGTCGCTTTTGCATTATATTCCTTCTGTGAATCCATATCCCTTACACTGATAGTGAATTTAACTTTTTTAGTTTCTGATACTTTTTTAGCTGCTTTGTTCTCATCATTTGCCTCACATTTTAATGCGAATATATTATCAGCTGTCAGCTTCTTATTTAATTTTACTGTTATCTTATTTGATTTTGCTGATAAAGATTTGATTTTAACATATTTGGCATGATATGTCGCAAAAGGGTTTCTCTCACTTGCATAAGCCCTTATAGAGTCTTTCAATATTACTGCATGCAATCCTTCTGAAGAAGTGCACTTAATAGTTCCTGTATGCCAGTCCCAATCCCATACATTCAGAAAATATAAATCTTTAATTTTATTTGACTCCGAAAGAACCTTATATCTGTTTTTATCAGTTATTCCATTACCATATGCTTTTATAAAATCAGTAATCTTCTTTCTTATTTTTTTAGTATCATTTTTCTCTGTGATATTTTTTACCACCTTAAAATTTGCTTTTGCTTTCAGTCCATTATACTTAGCTGTCACGACTACACTTCCTGTTTTCAATGCCTTTGCCTTACCAGTATTTTTATCAACATCTAACACTTTCGGGTTACTGCTTGTAAAAACTGCACCTTCAACATTTGTCAGATAAGTCCAATCAAAAGTATCTTCATTAGCATATTGTACACAATCTCCTATATAAAACTGTTTTGCATTCTGCTTTACCTGTAATACAGTCCTATCGGTTATATTCGCCGAACCTGCTGAAAATCTAAGCGAATATTCATACTGTTTTGCTGATACTTTTGTATTTGGCAGTAAACTAAATACTGCTGATAATACCATTAACATACTCAAATACACTGCTACTCTTCTTTTTGCATAACTCATACTCTATTACCTCTCTTTCTTGAAATAAAAACGTTATATATTTCATAGTATATATTATCATATCAATTCAGCATTTTCAAATATTTTAATGTCATTTTAGCAATTTTAAACTCAAAAAATGCATAATAATGTACACTTAATTTCATAATTAAAATAGTAATAAAAATTATTAAATTTAACGGAGGTATATTTCTCATGAACACAATAGGTGAGCGTATTGTCTTTTTGAGAGAGGAACATAACATCAGTCAGAAAGCTTTAGCCAGTACGATTAAGATATCCCCTACTTCTCTTTCCAGATATGAAAATAACCTTTATGAACCAAAGGCCGAGATATTGAACAGATTGGCAAGTGCATTAGATACAACATCGGATTTTCTTATAGGACTTACTGACTATTACCAGAAACCCGATTATACTGACCCGGCACCTGTCGGATTAAGTGCGGCTGAACACCGTTTACTTAATTATTACACCAGGCTAAACAATGAAAATCAAATCCGTATTAACGAACGTATACTCACTTTACTTGATACGCAGAAAAAAAATAACGATGCTGATTAAACAGAAAAATAGTCCATACGACTTACTAAAATCGTACGGACTATTTTTTCTTTTTTGCTATTAACTTTAATCCTTTCAATACTCCCCACTATTATACTGTAGGAAGTGTTGCAAAACTCTTCTCAAGTTCTTCATCTGTTGGAATATAATCTGTTATCTTTCCGTCATTGTATTTCTGATATGCAACCATATCAAAATATCCTGTACCTGTAAGACCGAATACAATGTTCTTCTCCTCGCCTGTTTCCTTGCACTTAAGTGCCTCATCGATAGCAACTTTGATAGCATGGCTGCTTTCCGGTGCAGGAAGTATTCCTTCTACTCTTGCGAATTCTGTAGCCGCCTTAAATACTTCTGACTGCTCAACACTTCTTGCTTTAATTAATCCATCATCATAAAGCTGCGATACTATTGAGCTCATTCCATGATATCTTAATCCGCCTGCGTGGTTTGGTGAAGGTATGAATCCGCTTCCTAATGTGTACATTTTAGCGAGTGGACATATCTTTCCTGTATCACAGTAATCATATGCATAACGTCCTCTTGTAAGACTTGGACATGAAGCAGGCTCTACTGCTATAATCTCATAATCAGCTTCTCCTCTTAACATTTCTCCTGCAAATGGAGATATAAGTCCTCCGAGATTTGAACCACCACCGGCACATCCGATAATTGTATCAGCTTTTATTCCATATTTATCAAGTGCAGCCTTTGTCTCAAGACCTATAACTGTCTGATGAATAAGAACCTGTGATAATACTGAACCAAGAACATAACGATAACCTTCCTGTGTTGTTGCCGCCTCAACAGCCTCTGATATTGCACATCCAAGACTTCCTGTTGTTCCCGGGAATTCTGCATTAATCTTTCTTCCTACTTCTGTATTCATGGATGGTGAAGGTGTTACACTTGCTCCGTATGTTCTCATAACCTCACGTCTGAAAGGCTTCTGCTCATATGATACTTTTACCATATATACCTGACAGTCAAGGTCAAAATACGAACATGCCATAGAAAGTGCTGTTCCCCACTGACCTGCACCGGTCTCTGTAGTTACACCTTTAAGCCCCTGCTTCTTAGCATAATAAGCCTGTGCTATAGCTGAATTAAGCTTATGACTTCCTGATGTGTTGTTTCCTTCGAATTTGTAATAAATGTGTGCAGGTGTTCCAAGCTTTTTCTCAAGACAATATGCACGTACAAGTGGTGCCGGACGATACATTTTGTAAAATCCGAGTATCTCTTCCGGAATATCAAAATATGGCGTTGTATCATCAAGCTCCTGCTTTGCAAGTTCTGTACAGAAAATTGGCTCGAGTTCTTCTACAGTTACAGGTTTAAGTGTTGCAGGGTTAAGTATCGGAGCCGGTTTATTCTTCATATCAGCTCTTACGTTATACCACTGCTTTGGCATCTCGCTCTCTTCAAGATATATTTTATAAGGTATTTCTTTACTCATGATTTCAAATCTCTCCTTAGAATTATATTTTTGAAACATATCAGATATATATTAAATATACATATCAAATATATATTGTTCTCAATTACATATGATAATATCACACTTTCGCTGCATTTACAATTTATATCTCATTCATAGCCATTGTTAATATTTTTTCAGATATTCTGAAAGCATATCTATAACCTTTATACTTTCAGGCAGAAATGGTTCAAATACACTGAATGCATGTGTAAGCTGTTTATTCTTTCCGAACATCTTAAGCCTATGTTTTTTGCCTGTTTTACTAAGTGCTTTATAAAAATCTGTTGTATATTTCCTAAGATTGTCATTATGACTGCTCACAAGCCATGCCGGTGCAAGTGAAGATACAAGTTCGGGATTCTCAGGATTAACATATTTCGCAAAAGCCGTCTTTTTATAATTATCACCATATAAGAACTTCGGAAGAAATAATCCTATCTTATCAAATCTGTCCGTATAGAACATACCGCTTATAAGCCCCAATGCATTTATGTGCAAATCTGATGGTTTTACCTTTGCTGCTTTTGCAATCTTTTTATTATTCTGTATTGCATTGGCATATGTAATAAGACATGCTCCACCGCTGTCACCGACCATATATACATGTGACAAATCTCCATCATCAGATGCTGCTCTTCCCTTTATGTAATCCATTGCCATAAATACATCCCTCAACTGGTCAAATATGTTGCAGTCGGGAACAAGATGATATTCTATGCTGTATACGACAAATCCCCTTTTACACATAAGAGCACAAAAATATCTGTTAAACTCCTTATTGCCTAACAGAAGTCCTCCACCGTGGACATTAATTATTACCGGTAAGGTCTGGCCTTCCTTATCCTCCGGCCGGTATATGTCAAGCCTGTGTGCTTTGTCATTATCAGAAGCATATGCAACATTCTGCGTTAATGTCACACCTTCCGGAAATGTTAACTTCTTATCTCTGGTAATACATGATTTTTCAAAATCACTTCTCTGCTTATAAAACTGTTTCGTTAGTATATTCTTCATAAATCTCCTTTATCCAATTAAGACCTTTTTTCCTTCAAAAGCAAATCCATAATGACGTATTCTATCTGCCGGAATTCCCTTTGCCAGCAATTCCTCGTCATATTTCTTCATTGTAATCTGATTTAGTGCAGAATTCACCGTGTCCTGAAGTGATTTTTCTTCATCAGGTTCATGCACTTTAAATTCAATGATAATAGCATTATCATTCTCATGCAGCGGTATCATCATTATATCATATCGTCCATATCCGCTTTCCCTATTGGAACGCACTTCATACCGTTCACGCAATTCCACTAAAAGTCCCAGCACAAATCCATGATAGAATCTCTCGGGCTGACTTTTTTCTGATGGCTTTCTTCCTGTATCAAATGTACTGAACGTGGCAAGTGCCACATCATTCATATAGATATTCATTTCCTTTAAGCTGCCTTTTAACATAGCTTTTACAAAATCATTATAGTTCGCATCAGCATATTCAAACCATTCTGCAAACATCGACTCAAACATACTTTCTGTTTCCTGATTAGTAATCGCAAGATGATACCATGGTTTGCGTAGTCTTCCTTTATATTCTACCTGTTCTGCCTTCAAATATCCACATGTAAGTAAAAGACTCCATATTGCATTTTCATTATAATCTAACTGATTATACACAATCTGCTCATCGAAACTCACTACTATTTCATGCTTACTTAACAAATCCTCCATTTTCTCCTTTACATCCGCAGATGCAGTACGAAGCATTCTGCTCACAAGTCCATTAGAACTTGTAGATGCCCAATATGGATATAATTTACCTTCATCCAGATAATTAGTAATTGACCATGGATTATAAATGTCTCTATGTTCTCCAAATGTAAAACCATCATACCATTTTTTAACTTCGTCTTTCCTGTCTCCAAGGCCATACTCATCCAATGCCGAAAATACTTCTGTCTCCGTAAATCCAAAACAATCCGCATATAATTCAGACGTAGTTGTCACTACCCGCAGATTATTCAAATCCGAAAAGATTGATTCCTTTGAAACTCTTGTAATCCCTGTCATTATAGCACGTTCCAGATAAGGATTTGTCTTAAATGCCGCATTGAAAAGGCTGCGGACAAATGATGTGAATTCATCCCAGTATCCATGTACATATGCCTCCTGCATCGGAGTATCATATTCATCTAAAAGAATAATAACCTTCTTACCATAGTAACGCTCCATCCAGGCCGACATTTTTTTTAAAGCATTTTGTGCCGTCACATCATCCATCTTAACTGTTGTACTGTTATATATGTCACGCTCATTATCGCTCAATATATCTTTCTCTAAAAGATATCTGTTTTCTTCATATATATTTGCAATTTCCTGTTTAATCTGTGCCTTTGCTTCCTCCGGATTCTGTGCCTTCACAGCAGCAAAACTCAGGAAAATCACCGGATATGTTCCCTGAATTTTTCGATAGTCTTCTTCTTTCCAAATAGAAAGTCCTTCGAACAGGTCAGCCCGTCCGGCATATTTATTTGAAAAAAAGCATTCTACCATACTCATATTTAAAGTCTTACCAAAACGACGCGGACGTGTAATTAATGTCACAACATCCTTTCTCTCCCACCATCTCTTAATGAAATATGTCTTATCTATAAAGAAACAATTTTGTTCCATAAGATTAGAAAACCCCTGTATTCCAATGCTTATTGCTTTTCTCATAAACTCACCTGCTTTCCCATTCTTTCTCTTTCATTCCCATCTATTATACGAATTTTCTATATAATCTGCAATCAAAAATATGTATACACCATGTATTAATATTACCAGCCAAGTTCCATAAGCCAGTCATTTAACCTCCTGTCCCTTTCTTTTTCACTTATTTTTTCATCAGAAGGACTTTTGTATTCTCCTTTGATATTTCCATCCACTATGTAAAGCACTCTTGAGCATCTGGCTACAACCTTCGCATCATGTGTCACCATAATAATCGTTGTGCCTTCTTTATTAAGCTTTACAAGTTCATCCATCACTTCATTAGAAGAATTTCTGTTAAGTGCCCCTGTAGGTTCATCTGCGAAAAGCACTTTAGGATTGTTTATCATACTCCTGCATATGCATGCCCTCTGAAGCTGTCCTCCCGATACTTCATTTATATCATTATCCGCTATATCAATTATTCCAAGCTTACGCATAAGTGATTCACCACACTTTATCTTATCTTTCTTTGCAAGCTTATTTTTCTTACTCTGCATTGCAGGAAGAACTATATTGTCAAGAATTGTAAGATTTTTCATCATATACATCTGTTGAAATATGAAACCCATTCCGTCTAACCTTAATAATGCAAGCTCTCTATTGCTCATTTTTGTTATATCCTGTCCGTCAAACATCACCTGACCACTTGTTGCACTATCCATCCCGGATATTGAATACAAAAGTGTCGATTTTCCAGAACCTGACGGTCCCATTATCGCAATCATTTCTCCTTCATCCACATTAAAATTAACATTTCTTAATACATTATTCTGTCTTTTATTTAACACATATGTTTTACATATATCCTTAACTTCTAATACTGCTGCCATAATCATTCTCCATTCTTTGCTACCAATAACTGTTACTCTATATTTGATGTATCACTTGACTTAATCTTCCGGGTATATAATGCTGTAATAAACGCAAATATCAATGTTGCTGTGAATATTGCTCCCGGATATGCTATAAAGACCTTTACTAAGTCCACTTTATATTTAAAATGTGTTGCACCCATCATTCCAAATATAGGTGTTATGCATAATTTAGTCATAGGAATTGACATTATTCCTGCAAGTATAACAGCCACCATCGATGCTATCCCGAATCTGTACATGTGCCATTTAATTACCGCACCATCTGTAAAACCGATTGCTTTAAGTATCGCAATCTGAGATATTTCCCCGGCGATAAACGTTCTCTCCATAAGAATTGTTACGAGCATAACTACAACAAATGTTATCCCAAGCAGAAGATATTGGACGCTCTCCATCGTATCTACAACTCCAATAGTATCAGCACAGTATTCAGCCGCATTCATAATACGGTCATTATTAAATATCTGTTTTACTTTTTCCTTTCTTTTTTCTATGTCTTTCTCCGTCGGATTATCTTTAAAGTTTATCTGCAGTGCAAGAACTGATGAACAGTGCTCCATATCTGTATCCGCATTTTCATGGAATCTTATTACCTCTCCAAGCTGGTTCATAGTATCATAATATGCCGTTACAATACACTTTTTATCCCCGTCTTTAAGATGAACCACAAGTGTATCTCCAATCTTTGCACCGATAAGTTCTGATATGGCCGTAGTTATTGCAATCTCATCTTCTGCCTGTGGTGCAGTTCCCTCTATATATTCATAATCAGAAGCCTTCGTTCCCAACCCCTGTTGAAAACTCAGATTATAATTCTTCCCTTCAAATGTTACCGGATATGTAAACTGAATCTCTGTGCACATATGTGATGGCATACCTGCTCCGGCAAGTTCTGACTCTTTTTTATGCAAATCATTTTCTATTCCGTTCCTGTCATAGTCTGACATATACTCCATACTTTTCCTAACATCTGTAATATACAAATCGCTTTTAGAACCAAATGTTTTAATAAGTCTGTCACTCTTCATCGTTGATGTCGTATTAACTACCATAAGCACAAGAGTTGTACATAAAAAGAATGTAACTATTATAGAAATAAATCTTTTTGGACTGCTAAGCACATCATTTACTGCAAGATACAGACTTGTGCCGGTGTGACTTTTCGAAATTCTATACCCTTTTTTCTTATTATATCGTTCACCTGTCTGTCCTGAACGAATCGCATCAAGTGGTGAAGACTTTTTAACCTTTCCGGTACACAGATACGAAAACAGTACCGTAATTAATACAACAATAAATGCTCCGGCGACATTTATATAGTAACCATATGAATTATTAAGAACCATATTGTCAGATACCGACTTTATAAGCATATTTCCAAATGGAATGCTCAGAATAAATCCTAATGCTGAACCAATTAATGCCATAAACAGATATTTAGCAACATACATACTTCTTATTTTTATATTACTTATACCTATGGCTTTCATAACACCGATTTCCCTGTATTCCTCAAGCACCGTAAAATTAATCGAGAATCTCAATACTACGAACGATACAATTATAAGACACACACTAAGAACTAATGTAACAAATGCAACTACCATGTCCATAACATAACACATCTTAATTACTGACCTTCCCTTAGCAAATGCTATGTCGGTGCAGGCAGATATTGCCGATGCCACGTCCCTTTCATTATCTGTATCCACATAGCAGATTTGTCCCCGATAATTACTCTTTATATTATCATCACTTAAAAGGGCATTATAATCTCCATCACTTAATATAAATCTGGTATTTCCCATATAGTCTGAACCAAGAAGTGCATCCTTTGCTTTTCCATCTATGGTCAGAACAAGTTCTACACTTTCATGCACAAGCCTTATCCTATCCCCGATATTAAGCTTATTATCCGCTATAAAGTCTCCTGATACATATACATGCCCTGTTCTTATATCCGTTATCCTCTTATTATCTTTATCAAAGAACTTTATTTTGGAACCGCTTAAAGATTGAAAAATAGTTGTGTTCTTCGCTTTAAGCTTTTTCCCGGAAATATTTTCTACATTTCCCTCCGAACCGTATACTACATTTTCAATTCTGTAATCTTTAACTGTTTTCTCATTTCTAAGTATCTTTTCTACTGTACCGGCTTTTCCTTCTGCATCTTCGGATTTACCTCCCATTGTTATGATAACAAAATCACCGATACCGGCTTTATCAAGATAATTATCCGTTCCATTCATGACTGTGACAACGTTATTTATTCCGCTCGCCAGAAACATCGATGCCAGTACTATGAACATCAGCAGAACGGTATTCATAGTTTTCTTTTTCTGTAAGTCTTTTTTTAACATTCTAAAGAACATATATTTAACTCCTTCCTGTAATATAGGTTCATTATAATGTTAAATTATTAAACAAACATTAAATGTACTATGCCTTCCTGATAACAATAACAACTTCAAATCTTCCTCCGGCTGTATGTATGTACATTTCACCGTCCATCATTTTCATAAGGGTTTTACATATGTACAGCCCAAGTCCCGAACCTTTTATATCTTTACTGTTTTTACCCCTGTAGAATGAATCAGACAAATGCAATATTTCCTCTTCTTCCGGCACTTCACCTGTATTTGTGATATGAATAAGCCTGCAATCCTCTTCATCAGAAAATGCTATGTCTATGCATTCGCCATCTCCGTATTTAATCGCATTCTCTATAATATTCTGCATCACTTCCACTATTCTGTCGGCATCACCGCTCAAAAGCACATTTTCATATGATGTAACGGTAAACTCTATGTGCTTTACACTTAGCTTTTCCTTATAATATGAAACAATTCTGTCTATTACTTCCGACATATAGAATTCGCCTTTTTTCACCTGAAGATTAAGAAAATCTTCTCTTGATGCATTCGATATCTCCTGCACATAATCTTTAATCTCTTTAATATTTTTATCAATTCCGGCATAGGCCTCCTGTCTTTTATCTTCAGTACCATACAATCCTTTAGACAATGCCCTGTTGTATAATTCTATTGCCGACAAAGGCGTCTTTACATCATGAGAAAGTGACAATATCAGTGTCTTTTTCTCCTTCTGATATTCAAGCTCTCTTTCTTTATTTTCCTCTAATTTTTCTCTCAGCATATCGATTCCCCATAAAAATTTACCGAAATATCGGCTTTCTTCCTCTTTTACCGGAACCGACAGATTTCCTTTGGCAAGCTCTGTAGTAAGTATTGTCATATCCATGAAAGGTGTAATAATCTTTCTCTTAATATGAAATAATATTGCCACATTAAAAATAAGCATTCCGGATAATACTATGTTAAGTATTATTGCAATGCTGTAATCATGATTTTTATCACTATATTCTATTCTGTATAATGTTCCATTAACATTCTCCACAACATAATCATTGTTGCATATATCGCTGTCATCAAATAGACTGACTTTAATAATAGTTTTGTACTTACCGGTATTTATATTTTGAACACCGTCACTTTTTATGTCCTCCACAAGACGCTTCACTTCAACACGATGAATTGCATCTGCATCACCGGCATGTCCGATTATAAAATATATATTTACTCCTAATATTACTGCCAGATAAGCCACAATAGCAGTCAATGCAAATCTTCTGTAATTATTCAAATCTGTATCCTACCCCCCAGACGGTAATTATATGCTTTGGATTCTTAGGGTCTTTTTCAATCTTTTGTCTGAGCCACTTAATATGCACAGTAAGTGTCTGAAGTTCTGAGTCACTGTCACTTCCCCATATTGTATTAAATAAATATTCTTTTTTCATTGTGGTATTCTTATTCTCTATCAACAATTTCAAAAGCTCGAATTCTTTAACAGTAACATTTACCGTTGTACCATCTACAGTCAATGTATTATTAACTGTATTAAGTCTTAAATTATCTTCAACTATCTCACTTATTGCATATTTACGTTTGAAAATACCCTTTATTTTGGCCAGCAGTATATCAATGTCATATGGTTTTTCTATATAATCGTCGGCACCTGTATAAAGTCCTTTAAGCTTATCCGCCTTTTCAGTCTTTGAACTTGCTATGAGTATATGTGCATTCGAGTTTTCTCTTATTTTAGAGCAGACCGAAAAGCCATCCATTCCCGGAAGCATAATATCAAGAATAATTAACTAAAACTTCCCACACCAATTT
>DEGR01000060.1 GCA_002351535.1 Lachnospira sp. UBA2821 | reverse complement strand
TTCACACAAGGTGATGATGAGCCGTAATAAATATATAATTATAGAACGTGAATATGGAAGTGGAGGTACACAGATTGCCCGTGAACTTTCGTCACGAATAAATGTTCCATGTTATGGAAGAGAGATATTAGAAAAGCTTTCGGAAGAAAGCAATATATCTGTAGACAGTATAGAGAGGTACGAAGAGAAAGCTACAAATAGTTTACTTTATTCTGTGTATCTGATGTCACAGGCAGTATCAGGCAGTATGGATATGCTGACAAAAGAGGGACATATATATGTTGCAGAGCAGAATATTATACAGAGGTTTGCCAAAAAAGGTCCGGCCATTTTTCTTGGACATTGTGCGTCAGAGGCATTGAAAGAATATGATAATGTGATAAAGGTATTTATCAGATGTTCGGATGATAATATAAAAAGGCAGAGAATAATTGATACATATGGAATACCGGCTAATGAGACTGACATTGTGAGAAGAAAATTTGACAAAAAGCGCTCGAATTATTACAACATAAATACCGAGAGGAAATGGAATGATTTTAATGAGTATGATATTGTATTAGACAGTGCGACAATTGGAATAGAAGGATGCGTAAATATGCTGGAAACTATATTTTAACTGCGTAACTAAAAATTCCCACAGCGATAAATAATAAAACATGTGCTGTATGGAATGCATCAGATATTAATATCGCAACTTATCCAAAATGTTGCGTTATTAACACTGATGCATTCATACATTTATATGATATTATTTAACATATCGCTGTGGGAATTTTTAGTGAGTAGTAAATAATGTGTATTTTTTTTCAGTAAGTTCTCTATTGCAAAAAAACACTTGCAATTAGTTCGGACTAACTTTACAATTCTTATGCGACCAAAAAATATATAATGGTCGCATAAGGAGGATGAGAATGAAAGAAAAACAGAAAAAACAAAAGGAAGGATTAGCAAGACTTTTTGAACTGGCTGGAAGAAAAAGCCATAAATTAATAATGGCAGCCGTATTATCAGTATGTTCCGCGTTGTCAAGAATTGTCTTCTTCTTTGCTATCTATGGAGTGATTAGGGAAATTCTAATGAATTACTCTACGCCTGAACATATGAGGGTAGAGAAAGTTATAATGTATTCGGGAATTACACTGGCAGGAATTATTCTATATGGAATATGTTCATATGTGTCGGGTTCGTTGTCTCATGTAGCGGCATATGATTTATTATATGAGATTCGATTACAGCTTATGGATAAAATGTCACGTATATCTATGGGATATTTTAATGGAACAACGCAGGGGGCTATAAAAAAAGTGATGACGGATGATGTAGAAGAGATAGAGACATTCGTTGCACATAATCTTAGTGATGTTGCGGCGGCTGTAGCAGTTCCGCTTTTTACTATTATATTTTTGTTTGTTATGGACTGGAGACTGGCACTTGTTACATTATTTACTATTATATTTTCATTGATACTATTAGGAATGTGTTTAAAACAAAAGGATAAGGCAGCTTTACAGAAGGAGATGCAGGACAGGCTGGAGCAGATGACATCGACAATTGTGGAATTTATCCATGGAATTCCAGTAATAAAGATTTTTAACAGAACATTAGGCGCATTTAAGAGATATAAGAATGATATTAATGCATTTGTAGATTCTGTTGACAGGACGGCAAAAGCTAATGCGTTTCCTATGGGATTATATTACGTTTTCTTTGGTGATCAGATGTTATTTTTATTGCCGGCATCAATACTAATTTTGCAACATGAGCCGGATTTTATGTCAGGTGTATTGGTTGTGATTCTTTTTTTTATCATAGGACAGGGATTCAAGGAGCCACTTGAAAATATGATGAATCTGGTAATAGGCATGAATAGAATTAATGAGAGTGTAAAGCGTATTGACAATATTCTGTACCAGCCTGAGATAATAATAGAAGAAGCACAGATACCTAAACGGTATGATGTAACATATGAGAATGTAAGTTTTTCTTATGATGGTAAAAGAAATGTGCTACAGAATATTAATTTTCATGCCAATGAGGGAATGGTGTGTGGAATTGTCGGACCTTCCGGTGGAGGAAAGACAACATTTCTGGAGTTACTTTTACGATTTTATATGTTGGATGAGGGAAGCATTAAAATTGGTGGAGTGGATATAGTGAAGATACCGCAGAATGTTTTAATGGAAAAAGTTGCATTTGTTTTTCAGGAAAGTATGGTATTTTCAGATACAGTTGAAAACAATATAGGAATGGGAAATAATATGGCTTCATATGAGCAGGTTGTTCAGGCTGCTCAGGCTGCAAATATTCATGATGTTATTATGAAATTGCCCGACGGATATCAGACAATAATTGGAAAAGAGGATGCATATCTTTCAGGAGGAGAAAAGCAGAGACTTGCAATAGCCAGATTGTTTTTGAAGGATGCTCCGATATTGGTGTTAGACGAGGCAACTGCATATGCCGATGCAGAGAATGAGAGCAAAATACAGTCTGCGTTTGCAAGACTTTCAAAAGGAAAAACAGTGTTTATAATAGCACACAGGATAAGAACTATCGAAAATGCAGACTGTATATTGGTGTTAAACGACGGCAGAATAGAGGCATCAGGAATTCATGAGGAACTGTATCGCGATTGTCAATTATATAGAAATATGTTAAAGGCAAATGAGCGTAGAGCCGAATGGACAATTGGAATGAGAAGGGGGGAAGAAAATTATGTCTGTTAAAAAATGGTTTTCAATATTGTCATTTGGTGATATATGTGGATACATAAAGCTTCTTTTATGGTTTATGGCAGACAGCATTGTTGCGACGATTCCTTATGGTGTGGTGATTATGGCAATTTATTTTTTGCTTGGTCCGATAGCAGCACCGGACAAATTACTCAATGTAGAAATATTATGGAAAATAGTATTTTTGCTTGTATTTCAGGCAGTGGCATATCTGATGGTGCGTATGAAAAGTTATGTCATGAGCTGCTGTGGTATGGCAGAAGGAATGAAAAAATCAAGAATTGAAATAGGAGAACATTTAAGAAAGTTACCTTTGGGATTTTTCAATCGTAGAGATGCAGGAGACAGGTTTGAGAAATTAAAGGCAGCTTTTGATAAACAGCGTGAAGCAGCCGTACAGATGGAGACTAAGTCGGCGGCACCGGTTGCAACAGCGGGTAGAATGGTACTTAATCTTGGAATTGTTATTACTATGCTGACCGGTGGAGTATTGACCATGAGGTTGCAGTTGTCACCATTCTATTATATTGCTTTTCTGGTAATGACATTAAATATTTATGAGCCTGTGTCAGTTTTGTTCTATTTTATTGCTGATTTTGCAAGAACGAACAGGGCAAATGAACGTATTATGGACATATACAGGCAAAAACCTTTGCCGGAGCTGCAGCAGTATAATAAAGTTCCACAAAATAAAACAATCAGGTTTGAAAATGTGTCGTTTGGATATAGTAAAAAAACAGTGTTGAATAATATAAGTATTACATTTAATGAAAAGACGATTACGGCATTAGTTGGTCCGTCAGGAAGTGGAAAATCGACTATTATAAAGCTGATAGCAAGATTTTGGGATATAAACTCCGGAAAAATTACTCTTGGAGAAATTCCAATAAAAGAAATGCCGGTTGATGAGCTGCTTGACAATATAAGTATGGTGTTTCAGGACGTTTATCTGTTTCACGATACCATAGAAAACAATATAAAAATGGGAAGGTCTGATGCAACGCATGAAGAAGTAATTGAGTCAGCAAAGAAAGTGGGATGTCATGAATTTATAATGTCTTTACAGGAAGGATATGATACAATGGTAGGAGAAGGCGGCTCTACGCTTTCAGGTGGAGAAAAACAACGCATTTCAATAGCAAGAGCATTGCTAAAGGATGCGGAAATTATATTGTTAGACGAAGCAACAGCTTCACTTGATCCGGAGAATGAGGTATTAATACAGGGTGCAATTAGTGAACTGGTGCGTGATAAGACGGTTATTGTTGTTGCGCATAGATTGCAGTCAATAAAGAATGCTAATCAGATTATAGTGTTGGATGATGGCAGAGTGCAGGAAGTTGGAACTCATGAAGAACTTCTGCGAAAAAAAGGAAAATATGCCGGTCTGTGGGAAGAACAAAGTCATGCAGGAAAATGGCAGATAAAATAGGAGAAAATAATGCCGATAAGAGTGTTTTCAGAGGAAGAAAAGACAGAATTACAGGAAAAAATGTTTGAAGCGGGACTGAAGCTTATCAGAGAGTTTGGTCTGACGCATACTACTATTACAAAAATAACGCAATATGCAGGTATTGGCAAAAGCACATTTTATAATTTTTTTGAATCCAAAGAAATGTTTGTCATTGAGTTAATACGGTATGAGAGAAGAAAAGCAATGGAGATGATAAAAACTCTTCTGGCAGGCAGGAAACGGATGACAAAAGAAGAAGGAAAAAAACTTTTATATATGATTATCTACCATCAGGACAGTGTTTATCAATATCTTACGGAGGAAGATGTTAAAAGTCTTTATCCTGCAATGGAAAAGGAGGGACTTATTGAAGATGATCTGAATTCCGATATTCCACAGTATCTGCTTGATATTATAGAGGGAACGAGAGAAGATGCGAATTCTAAAGTGTTCGTTAACTTTCTCCGTATGATGGCTATATGTGTGGCACAGAAAGAATCACTTCATCAGGATGTAATTAAGCAGAATATAGATATGATATTTGATACAATGTTTGATTATATTTTTAAAATGTGATACAGTAATTTGAACTGTAGAATGGAGAATTATATGACTATTAAAGAAGTATCAGAAAAATACGGAATCTCGCAGGATACACTCCGCTATTATGAACGTATCGGTGTAATACCGGAAGTTACAAGAACAGCAGGTGGAATTCGTGATTATCAGGAAAAAGATGTTAAATGGGTTGAGCTTGCTGTATGTATGAGAAATGCAGGACTTCCGATTGAGAGTCTGATAGAATATCAGAGGCTTTATCAGATTGGCGATTCAACAATACAGGCAAGAATGGAATTATTGAATGGACAGATGGATGTTCTTAAAGAACAGAAAAAGCAGATTGAAGAAACAATGACCAGGCTTGCGTATAAAATATCAAGATACGAAGAAGCACTTAAAACCGGAAAATTAACATGGGAAAAGTAGAAGGAAATGGGCTGTTTAAAGGAGAGAAAAATGAATAACCCGATAAAAAATTTAACAGGAAAAGAATGGGGATTATGGCTTGGGTCTTTGGTAATAGTCATATTTTCCAATATATTAACAGGAGATGTTGATTTGCTAACACTTGTTGCGGCATGTGTAGGGATTACATCATTGATTTTTGCGGCTAAGGGAAATGTATGGGCACAGATACTGATGATTGTGTTTAGTATTTTATATGGAATTATTTCATGGCGGTTCCAATACTGGGGAGAAATGATTACCTATCTTGGGATGACCATGCCGATGGCAATATGGTCGACAATTACATGGATAAAAAATCCTTCAGAAAATGGTCATGAAGTAGCAATTCAAAAACTCACATTTAAACATATTACCGGTCTTGTGTTTTTTGGAATATTAATAACGGGAATATTTTACCTGATATTAAAAGCAATGGATACACCTAATATTGTCTTTAGCACTATATCAATTACGACAAGTTTTATAGCGGCAGCATTAATGATGTTACGTACATCATATTATGCACTCGGTTATGCATCTAATGATATTGTACTCATCATATTATGGACTCTTGCATCAATTAAGAATATCGCATATATACCGGTGGTTGTTAACTTTGCGATATTCTTTCTGAATGATATGTATGGTTTTGTAAGCTGGAAAAAGAGAGAAAAACAATATTATTAGACTTATATAATATATAATATATACTATATACGGAATGCCATAATAACGGCACCTAATATTACTAATACAATTCCCGTCGCACGATTTAACGTTTCAGGTTTTGCCTTGTTTGCAAATACGGCAGCAATACGGGCCCATATCAATGTGAAGATTATGCATAGTAACCATATTGATATATCCGGTAATCCGCTTATCATGAAGTGGGATACAGAGCCCGTTAATGCCGTAAAAGTCATTATAAATACACTTGTTCCAACGGCAGTCTTTAGTTCATATCCCAGAACACTTGTTAAAATAAGAAGCATCATCATACCACCACCGGCACCAATAAATCCACATATAAATCCAATTATCATACCACATATCAGTGCCTGAATGGCACGTTTCTTTGGAGATATCTGCTCCATAGCCTCTTTGGTTGTCATTACCGGTCTTATTATAAATTTGATTCCCAGTAAAAATGTCATAAAAACTGAAAAACTTCCCATTGTTGCAGATGGTAAGAGACTTGCAATATAGCTTCCGGCAACTGTGAAAACCAATACACTCACCATCATAATTAATCCGTTTCTAATGTCAAGATTCTTGCTTTTGTGATAAGTGTAGGCAGAAATTGCACTTGCCAATATGTCGGAAGACAGAGCAATTCCAACAGCCGTATATGGTTCTATATGTAAAAATGTAATTAACATTGGACTGATAACGGCAGCAGCACTCATGCCTGCAAATCCTGTGCCAAGTCCGGCACCCATACCGGCGAAAAAAGTTACTAAAATTGTAAATAAAAGTTTCATTTGTTATAGTTCTCCTTTGGTGAATAGAAATATATTACCACGAAATATGGCATTCAACAATTGCATAATTTGCTGTTATCAGAATATATGAAAATGATAAAAATACAACAATAAGCTTTATTGACAGTAAAAAAGCAAACTGTTACTATTCTGTGTTGAATTACAGACAATGTCATAACAGCGAGGAGAGAGGCAAATGAAAGTTATAGATGAGCTGCATGATAAAGGATTTGAACGGTCCGGTGAACAATCTATGACAATTTTATCAAGAGTTGAAAAAAATGGAGAGACAAGTTCCATGGTTTTTCATTCAATTATGCCGGGAATAGATCTTGTATATAATCATTTTCATTCAAGAGAAGTTGTAGAAGCTGATTATCATGAGGATACAAAATATATGATAGAGATTAATCATTGCAGACGTGGCCGTTTTGGATGCAAAATTGATGGTGGTCAGGTATATCTTGGCGAAGGTGAAGTAGAAGCAAACCTTGTCGGAGTAGAGAGGGAAAATCCGGAATTTCCATTGGGATTCTATGTCGGGGTGGAGATTCTTATTGATCCGCAGCAGGTAAAGAAATATCTTAATAATATATTTCCTGAGACAGTAGAACAGATTGACTTTCTGAGTGAGCGGATAAGGAAAGAGAATGGAGTAATGCTGATACGTTCACTGCCACAGATTAATCATATATTTAATGAAATGTATTAGGTGGACCCTAAAGTTGAAAAATATTATCTGAAGTTGAAAATTCTGGAATTATTACTTTTGATTAGAATGGTAACACCGGAGGAAGAGAAAGCACAGAAGAAGTATTTCAGACAGCAGGATTATGATAAAGTGCGTGCAATATATCAGGAAGTAATAGCACATCCGGATAAAAGATTTTCGATATCGGAACTGGTGCTTAAATACGGAATCGGACAGACAACATTTCAGAGCTGTTTTAATGAAATATATGGAAAGCCGTATTATACATTTGTAAAACATTATAAGATGCACAAGGCTATTCATTATATAGAAGAAACGGAGTATAGTATAGCTGAAATTGCGGGAATGCTTGGTTATGACAATGCCAGCAAGTTTGCATCAGCATTTCGTTCAGTTGTTGGATGCAGCCCCAGAGAATATAGAAAATCCAGTGAACGAATGGAGCATTTACCACTTTTTGGAGTAGAAATACAATAATAAAATAATTAATATAATACCGGACGTAATAAAAATAAAAGAAGAAAGAAGGAGGATATATGGATAAAGATAAGAAAGAGAGCGCACTCAGCGTTCTGATGAAATATGCAGGCGGTCATAAATACTGTACATATTTATCCTGGATTTTTTCGGGGCTGAGTTCGGTAGCATCACTTATGACATTTGTATTTTTATTCCGTATCATCAGGGAAGTTATTGAGGCAGCACCGGACTTTGGTAATGCAGTGCATGTTGCGGAGAATGGATGGTTTGCCGTTCTGGCAGCAGTTATCTCAATGTTATGATGCCGGGGTCAAAAGGTGACCTCTTTAGTACCTTGAAAATTT
>DEGR01000044.1 GCA_002351535.1 Lachnospira sp. UBA2821 | reverse complement strand
CTACTAAGTTGTTAACATTGCTTTTCAAAGTACTTGCCAGAGTTTAGCTGGCATGAACTACTCAAGATTCCGAGAGTTCATATATAATATGTGTGCTTAAACCGCTGTAGCAAGCAGTTTGAGTCTGCTTATGAATTCATAATTATCATGTTCCGGTCTTATGTTAAGATTCTTTCTCAAAAAATCATACGTTTTCCCTTCGCATACTGCATTATCGAAACACGAATTATGTGGTATACCATATATTCTCTCACCGGCAAGATTATACTTTCTCCTGATATTGCCAATATTATATTTTGATGAGGCATCATAATCTGTTATAACAAATACAGACTTATCCATAATTACATTATCCTGAAGAAGTTCTTTACCTATGGCTTCATTCCTCTGACCTATACAAATCACATTCATATCCGCATTATATAAAATTTTGTCTGATATTCCGTTTCTTCCGCAATCCGCAGATATAAATACCTTCTCTTTCATCTTATCAATAACCTTCAAAATATAATCAATAGAACAATTAAGTTCATCATATAATAATTCATCTATGCATTTTCTTGATGACGGTAAAAAAAACAACCTGCTTTTGGGAACATGTATAAAATTATCCCACATATGCTCTGTTGTAAGTTCACTGCTTATTGCCCTTAATATAATCTGGTCAATACCCCTGCTGTTATAATACGCATAATCTTCTTTCATCACATTCTGAGACTTCGTGCCGGAAAAACCAAAATCAATTTTTCTCATATCACATGCTCCCTGCATTGCAATTACTTTTTCCTGCGTAATAAGCGACACCATAGATGCCAATGCCATAAAGCATTCATAAACTTTCTTTTCTCCGCTGTCACCCCACACTGCTATTTTCAATTATCTTCCCCTCTCTTGCATGCCTGAATGCATGCCATAATTCCTTTCTGTCATATCCTGTTATATCCGTCATAAGTCCGGTAATCATCTTTCCATATCCCCATGACAAATTGTCAAACTGTGTATACCCTTCATATTCCATATCAATTCTATAACGATAATCGATAATATCCATATTAGAAACGTAATACGTTATGCATTCTGACAATTCCTCACTTCTATCACACATATGCTGTATCTTCTTTTTAATATAAGATATTCCCATATTGTCAGATATAACATCACGCACAATAACATTAACCGGGTTACATTTAGCAATACTGCACATATTACTTACGTCGTGCTTTCCCAAATCCGAGTTGTATACTATAACCGGTCTCGCGTCATAAGATGCCTCCGCACCCGCCTTATCTTTTACCAACCTATTAATCAGATAATATATGTCACAATTCGTAATTACAATATCATATACATCACAGTCACATAGTTCTCCCCTTACATAATCAACACCTTTATATGTCCAAATCTCCTGCCCATCCATATCAGGTATTAACTCTGTAAGCAGACTTCCATCTGAAACATCCTCAACTGCTACCCTTTTACCGGCATTATTAAGAATCTGTGCCATATAAAAACACAAATCATAATATGTATTAGCTACATAATAAATTCTTAAAATACTTACCACCTCTGTAATCAATATTTATATACCCAAATAACATTTATTTTCACATATTTCAAAGACTTATCTTATAATATAACATATATCACATTTTGTAAATAGGTTTTTTATATTTTTCCTTGATTATTTTTTACAGATATACTAATATATTTTTGGATATTTTAACTGTAAACTTTAAACTATGAATGGAGATACAAAGTATGAGACATTTATTAAGTCCAATGGACTTTTCCGTTGAGGAACTGGACAAACTATTACAACTCGCTTCAGATATCGAGAAAAATCCCGATAAGTACAAACACATGTGTGAAGGCAAAAAACTTGCTACTTTATTCTATGAACCAAGCACAAGAACAAGATTAAGTTTTGAATCAGCCATGTTAAGTCTCGGTGGCAATGTGTTAGGATTCTCATCTGCTGACTGCAGCTCAGCATCAAAAGGTGAAAGTGTTTCCGATACAATACGAATCATCTCTTGTTATGCAGACATATGTGCCATGCGTCATCCAAAAGAAGGTGCCCCGATGGTTGCAGCTTCCAAGTCTTCTATTCCCGTTATTAATGCCGGCGATGGTGGTCATGAACATCCAACCCAGACATTAACAGATCTTCTCACAATCCGTTCATTAAAAGGACGTCTTGATAATCTTAAAATTGGTCTTTGTGGTGATTTAAAATTCGGACGAACAGTACATTCCCTTATAAATGCACTTGTAAGATACAAAAACATTTCATTTGTTCTCATATCACCTACAGAACTGCGCATTCCTGATTACATTCGCGAAGATGTATTAGAGGCAAATAATATACCATATGAAGAAGTTGAAAATCTCGAAGAAGCAATGTCTTCACTTGACATACTTTACATGACAAGAGTACAGCGTGAACGTTTCTTTAACGAAGATGAATACATAAGATTAAAGGACAGATATATACTCACAAAAGAAAAAATGAATTATGCCAATGAAAATATGCTTATACTTCACCCACTTCCACGTGTTAATGAAATATCAGTTGAGGTAGATGATGACCCAAGAGCTGTATATTTTAAACAGGTTCAATATGGTGTCTATGTAAGAATGGCTTTAATTCTTACACTTTTGGAATTAGTATAAAGTTTTCATAAAACTCATCAGCGAAAGGATTGAATATCATGTTAAATGTAGGATCATTAAACGAAGGATTTGTTCTTGACCATATTCAAGCTGGCAAATCCATGCTTATATACAAACATCTCGGTCTTGACAAGCTCGACTGTCAGGTAGCAATTATTAAGAATGCCCGTTCAAATAAAATGGGACGAAAAGATATTATTAAAATAGAAGGTCCTCTGGATATCGTAGACCTTGACGTATTAGGATTTATCGACCACAACATCACCGTTAACATTATCAAAAACGGAACAATCGTTGACAAGAAAAAGCTCACACTTCCAACTACTGTTAAAAATGTTCTTATATGTAAAAATCCAAGATGCATCACTTCTATAGAACAGGAACTGGAACAGGTATTTATACTATCTGACAAAGAAAAAGAAATATACAGATGTAAATACTGTGAAGAAAAATACACAGATAAGTAAATTCTCAAAGAGTGACTTAAAATGCAAGCATTTTAAGTCACTCTTAAAAATTTCTCTTCAAATTCACCCATAGGCATCGGTTTTCCAAAATAAAATCCCTGTATCATAGATACTTTGGTCTTCTTAAGTGAATCCAACTGTTCTTTAGTTTCAACTCCCTCGACGCACACTTTTACTCCTAGCACTTCTGAAAGGTCTGTAATAAGTTTGATAAATGCCTGTGCATAACTGTCATCAGCTATATCCTCGATAAATGTTCTGTCAACTTTAATCACATCAAGTTCCATCTGCTTAATATAATTAAGTGAAGAGTAACCTGTTCCAAAATCATCAAGTGCTATCTTTACACCAATTTTCTTAATTCTGCTTATTATATCCTTCATACGTGCCATATCATTTATCGCAAGACTTTCCGTAACTTCAAGTACCATATTTTCAGGTTTTACGCCTGTCGAAGTAATAACCTGTTCTATAGTTTCAACGACATCCGGTTGCAACAGCTGTATAATTGACAGATTAACATTTGTCCTTACATCAATTCCCATATTACTCCATTTTTTGTTGAACATACATGCCTGTCTTAACACATACTCTCCAATTGGTGTAATAAGTCCGAGGTTCTCCGCCATCGGAATAAACTGTCCCGGCGATAAAAATCCCAATTTTCCACTATTCCACCTTACCAGTGCCTCCCCACCAATGCATTTTTCCGTATTCATATCAACAATCGGCTGAATATATATTTCAAATTCATTACACCCTATTGACACCGCATATCTCATATTTTTCTCAATGTCAAGATGCTCACCCTTTTGTATATCTTCACCTTTATTATAAAATATGCATCTGTTCTTGCCACTCTTCTTGGCATCATACATGGCAATATCGGCCTTCTTGATTATGTCATTAACATCCTGTCCATCTTTGTTATAGTATACAATCCCCATACTCATTGTACAGTAATATTCAGAATCTTTGATAAACCATGGTTTTTCAAACAATTTTCGTATATCACTTATGATTCTGTCCATTCTATCCATATATGAAGGTTCTATAATAATTATAAACTCATCTCCACCAACCCTGTAACATCTTTTCTCAATTTCAGAAATCTGCTGAAATCCCATCGATACCATCTTGAGTAAAAGGTCTCCATACTGGTGTCCCAGTCCATCATTCAAATGTTTAAAATCATCAAGGTCTATAAATAAAACAGCTCCCTGTGTCCTATCCTCTATAGCTTCTCTTATACATAGTTCCAAATCTTCCTCACATCTCATTCTGTTATATAATCCCGTAAGGAAATCATTATTTGCCTGAAATTCAATTCTCTGCTGATATTTCTTCTTCTCTGTAACATCCGTAACAACACATAAAGATACAATTCTTCCGTCTACCCATGATATATCATCAAATCTTGTCTCCTGCCAGATTCTGCGGTTAACATCATAACCTTCTGTAAAATATTCTTTTTCACGATGCGGTATACACATTTTACACTTTTCCTGATTAAATTCAGAATAAAAAAAGTCCCAGCAATGCTTCCCGACAAGTTTTGTTCTTGCCATTCTATCCGCCGCTTCATTGGAAAATAATATTTCTTTTGAATATTTGTCTATAACGAATACTGCACTGCCTATATTCGATAATATCTCTTTTAACGCATTATATGAACTTACTAAAGAATTCTTGGAAATTCTTTTATACAGTATAGTCTGGATAAGCTTACATATATCAAGAATAAAATTCTTATCTTCCTCATCCCAAACACGTTCTTTTCTGACATCAACAAAAGTAACAAACATTGCCGGAGCATTATTAAGCATAATTGGAACTGACATCAGACATTTTACGTTGTAATATTTAAGAACTTCAGCAACTCTTCCCTTAGATGTACTGACGCTCTCAAATGTTACTGCCTCGGGAACAGGCGGAATAATATCATCAGGTATGTGTGATATCTCTTTTCTCTCAACATTAACATTATCGTCCTGCCACCTTCTTATAACATAAAACCCTTTAGTATCATCACTTATTTTGCTCAGTGTGACACTTGTAAAATCCATACATTTCCCAATCATTTCAAGTATGCCTCCCACTGCATCCTCGAAATTATTTTCTTCTTCTAACTGTTGTACCACCTTAGTTAAGACTTTATACTTATCCTTCTGTTCGTTGGTACTATTCATCTCTTCTCCTCCAAACCCTTTTCATTTTTTCTCAATTCCTTCTTATTTCATTTTCTTTTTAACATCTTTTTTGAACTTTTTCCATTTGTCCGGATGATCTACAAAATACTTAGGACATATCTTACCGGTAATATCATAATGTCTTATAAGACTCTCTGAATCCAATTCATATGCATCACAAAGCCATGCACATAATTCAACAAGGGATTTATATGTATCTTTATTGAACTTACCGTCTTCTCCGGGATGACAAACTTCTATTGAGATAGTATCATCATTACGGTCATTGGAACAATATGCCACCTCATTCAATGGAATACACTGTATTATCTCTCCATCAAGACCAACAACATAATGACTGCTTGCACTTGTAAGATGTGATGCCGATAGTCCTTCAAAGTAATCTCTGTTATCCTTTGCAGTGGACCCCGGATTAGCAACATAATGTACTACTATATTGTTAACTTTAGCAAGTTTAGTTCCGGGTCTTGAATATGGATTAACAGTAAGAAAATCTTCTGTTATGCTGAATCCATCTGCCTTATCTGCTGACGTTTTCTTAAATGCCAATTGTGCAATTTTAGACCTGTCTATCTTATTCCTGCTATAATTGATAATTCCGCCCACCAGACATGTTATTCCAATAAGAATTGACACAGCAAGAACAAGCATTTTTCTCTGTTTATCTTTCATAATTAAAAACCTCTGCTCACGAATCCGTGCTTTTGCACTACATATCCTGCTTCGCAGGATTTTCGTTCGCTAATAGCACATGAAAAAACAAAGGTCTGCTTCGCAGCCGCTTGTTTTTTCTTTTGTGCTATTATATCATGTATATGATGTAAAATCCATATTATTATACAATCACGTTAATTAATACCATTTATCCGGCTGATAATAACACGCCGGAGATGAATATAGAATAATATATTAAAATTATTTGAAAAAGTTTGTAACGAATCTTTATTTCGTGCGTCTAATATATGTATTATGATTGAATCAAATGCAAAATCCAACGAAAGGAGAACATAAAGTGGATACTCCGGAAGATAAATTTATCGAACAGCTTTATCAGACTTATTATATGGATGTTTATTCGTATATTATGACTTTATTAAAGAATCCTTCTGAAGCCGAAGAACTTACTCAGGAAACCTTTTTTAAAGCAATGCATTCTGAATTTAAAGGAAATTCAACCGAACAGACCTGGCTGTGTGCCATAGCAAAGAATCTATGTAATGATATATTCCGCAAAAGGAAAAAATACTCTTGTGATGAATCTATTGAAAATCTAAATGTCTGCTCTCCCATGCACGTTGAAAACGATGTCCTCAACAAGTGTCAGACTACAGAAATACATAAAGTACTTCACAATCTTGACGAACCATTCAAGGAAGTATTTTCACTCAGGGTATTCGGAGAGTTATCTTTTAAAGAAATCGGAGAAATATTCGATAAATCTGAAAACTGGGCAAGAGTTACATATCACCGCAGCAAACTGAAAGTTACGGAAAAATTATAATTATATCGTAGTAGAAAGGAAAATATATGAAATACAATTGTAATATTATAAAAGACCTTCTTCCTTCATATACAGATAATATATGTAGTGATGAAAGTAAAAAAATTATAGAAGAACATTTCGAAGAATGTCCATCATGCCTGAAATTATCTGAAATTATGAAAGATGATTCTATAGAAAACAGCTTAAACAAAGAAAAAGAGGACGTATTATCAAAACATAACAGACATGTCAAAAGAAAAACATACACTATCGGCATTATAACATCTGTAATACTTATACTTCCCGTTATAGTATGTCTTATATGTAACCTTGCAATAGGTCATGCACTTGACTGGTTTTTCATAGTTCTCACATCAATGTTATTAACTGCATCATTTATTGTCGTACCACTTATTGCAGAATCAAAAAAATTACTGTGGACTATATTATGTTCAACCGTTTCACTCATTCTTTTGTTACTTACATGTTGTATATATGCCGGTGGAAGCTGGTTTTTTATAGCAGCCTCATCGTGTATATTCGGAATATCCGTTATATTTGCCCCATATATAATACGCAATATTCCATTCCAGAAAAGCATTACACGGCATCGTAATATAATTGTCTTTCTGTGGGACAGCATCTGGCTGTATGCAATCCTTATAACTTGTGGATTATACGGTCACTATGACATACTATACTGGCAGATGTCATTTGTCATATCAACATATGTCCTTACAGGAATATTATTAATAATATCAATCATAACATATGCTAAAACCGTAAAGCCGGTCAAAGCAGGATTAACTATAATGATTGCCGGTCTGTGGACAGGACTAGCCAATAATGCAATCCACCTATTAATGCCATCAATAAAATGCAACGGCATTGAAAATATAGATTTGTCAAAGGGGTTTTCTACTATCATCACGGATAATGCCATATTTAATGCAAATGTATACTTTACGATTATAGTCACAAGCTTTATAACCGGAATCATATTAATAGGCATAGGTTTCATTCTAAAACATAAGAACAGATAAAGAAAGCTGTCGCAAATGCGGCAGCTTTCTTTTTATTCACTCGTAATCTTTCCATCCCGTATATAAACAATTCTATTACACTGTGAAGCAATTCTTTCATCATGAGTTATGACAACTACTGTCTTTCCTTCTTTATTAATCTCCTTTAATATATTCATCATTTCCTGCCCATTATGTGAATCTAATGCTCCGGTAGGTTCATCAGCAAGAATTAACCTGTTATCAGATGCAAGTGCTCTCGCAATGGCGCATCTTTGCTGCTGTCCACCTGATAACTGTGTCGGATACTTATTAGCCTGATCTGCTATACCCATTCTTTCAAGCTGCTTCATAACAATTTTCTTTCTCTTTAATTTACTTATATGTTTTGGAATAAGCGGAAGCTCCACATTCTCAAATATTGTATATTTATCCATCAGAGCAAACTGCTGGAACACAAAGCTCACGTTGTCTCTCCTGAACTTATGAAGCCCTGATGCTTTCAAATTATTTACTTCTGTTCCGTCAAAAATGTATTCTCCACTTGTAACACTGTCCATCCCACCAAGTATATTAAGAAGCGTTGACTTACCTGAGCCCGACGGTCCCATAACTGCTAACATCTCCGTTTCATCGATATCAAGGTCTATCCCATCCAGTGCATTGAAATTCTTATTGTCAATATTATATGATTTAACTACATTTCTTAATGTTATCATGTGTCTTCCCCTCCTATCAGTTGAACAGGTTTCATTCTGTATATAATAATCATAGGTATTACAATCGAAACTATACTTATAATAAATGCAGCTAATATGTCAACACCTATTACATACTCTTTAAAAATATAATCAATAACTTCATTCTCATCTGTCACGGCGGTAAATATAAATTTTATAAGCTTTTTAACAACTACTATAGACATGACAGCCGCTATAATCGTATTTAAGAATGTCTCAACTGCCAGCATCGTCATAATGCTGCCTGCTGAAAAACCGTTTGCATACATTATTCCATACTGTGATGTATTATTAAGGATATTAGTAATCTGTATACAGGTTACCATTATTACCGCTGTCACAAGAATAATCCACAGCACATCCATTATATAGCCGCTAATCTCATTACCTTCCTTTACTTTCTCTTTAATTATCTTTGAAAGTTTAACAACATGTGCCGTTTTATCATATCTCTTCGCTAATTTATTAACTTCATTCTGTATTTCATCATAACTGTAGTTATCATTCCATACCATAAAACATACCGCTCCATTATATGCCATATTATGCACAATAATAACATCTGAATCCTTAAGTTTAAAACAACACTTATCCGAAGTAAAACCCGCCGTTGTAGAGATTACATTAGGTTCAGCAATAATTCCTTTGCTGCTGAAAAATCCATTTACAATCATCCTGTAATGTATATCATTTTTATATTGAATATCTATAACATCACCGACTTTATACTTCTTCTTATATCCCTCTCCAAGGTATACATAATTGGTAAGTTCATCCGATGTATCTATAGTTTTGTCTATACTTCCCTCCGTTAGTTCTATATTGAACATATCCATTATTCCTGAGTCCATACCATAATAATGCAGTAGTTCATCATCATCATTATTATTTTTATTGTCTTCGTTATCAATCAATTCATGCTGGATCTTTGCTATGTCTGAATTATCAAATCCTTCCTCTATACCAATTGCTCCCACTGAAATAATTTTATCATTTTCTTTCAATTCGTTAACCATTGACTGACTTATCTCTCCCATGTCATCATACATATATCCTTCTTCAGTCTCTAGATTTCCCACTGTTATTATTCCTATATTATCGATATCATACCTCATAGACTTATCTATGATTTTTTCACAATATGTTGTGTTTTCATATATATACACTGACATTGCAATCATAGAAAGAGCCACAATATTGATTAATATAGTAACAATAAAACTCCATTTTCTATGAATTATGTTTTTTAAAATAATTTTACCCAAAGCTACACCTCCTTATCATACCTGTTTCTTTCTTATTGCACCGGCAGGAGTAATATACCGGATTCTTGCTACAGGAATAACAAGTGATGCAAACGTCACTCCTAGCATAACTACAAGAATATATAATATATTTCCTATAAAATAATGACTGCTGAGATGTTCTGCAGAAAATAAAAAAGAATATATCGATTGAAGAATTACACCTATAACCATAGATATAAAACTATACACCATTAAATCACCGGCAAGTAAAATTACTATATCTGCCATACTCCATCCATATGTTCTTCTTATGACAAGTTCCTTATATCTCCGTTTAATCCATACACCTGATATAATCATACAGTTAAGCACAGTAAATCCAAAGGTTATATACATAAAAATATTATTCATTATTACCTTCGCACTTAACAGCTTATTTTCTTCTTCAAATGAATCCTCATCTTGTTTTATGTACTTATTATCTTTCAATATGTTATACAAATCTTCTGCTGTTTTCCCGCACTGCTTCTCCGTCACATCATATCCTGCACATTTAAACAGTAACATAACATCACTATACTCACACATCCTGCTTTGTGCCGTCTTAGGCATAGACGAATAGTACATACATATATCCATTCTGTAACTACTGCTTAACAAATTCTTTGCATTATATACTCCGACAACTTCATACTCTTCATCATCCAGCATAATATACTTTTTATTATCTTTATTGTAACAGTTTTGTTCATATTCTGTACTAAGTGTCAACACCTTATCCCCGTTATCAATCTCCTTCCGGGTAATCTCCCTTCCCCATATAACATTGGTCTTAACAGGCTTATTTGATAACACTGCATATGTACACGGATTAGTATATCCCTCTCCAATTATAGAATAATAACCCATCGCAAATATATTCATGTTGTCAACAAGATTAATATGCTGTATGAGTGATATAATATTGTTCCATGAACCGGTCGAAGGAAGTTCATCTCTATTTACTAAAACATTTTTATAAGTATCATAACAGTTTGTCTCCTCAATCTGTTTCTTCGATTGATTCTGAACCGCCAGAACATTCACTGCTACAAAAGCTGATATTACAAATCCCACAATTAAAAGGATTGTGGGATATTTTTCTCTTAACAATTTCTTTAGCATTTTTCTTTCTCCCTCATTATATATAATTATAAACATAAAAAGCCATGCGAAAAACGCATGGCTTAATAAATATCAGTGTAAAATTATTTATCCCCTTATAGTTTTCCCCTTATATTTGACACTACATCTCTTGTAATGATATCTTAATTATCTTTTTTCCTCGTCTATTTATGCATCTATACTATAGTTAGGTGCTTCTTTTGTAATATGAATATCATGTGGATGACTCTCTTTGAGTGATGCAGATGATATTTTAACAAACTGTCCGTTCTCTTTAAGTGCCGGAATAGTAGGTGCTCCACAATATCCCATTCCTGAGCGAAGACCGCCCATTAACTGGAATACTGTATCTTCAAGTGTTCCCTTGTAAGCAACTCGTCCTTCAACTCCCTCTGGAACAAGCTTCTTAGCGTCAGTCTGGAAATAACGGTCCTTACTTCCGTTCTCCATGGCTGCAATTGAACCCATACCTCTGTATACTTTGTATTTTCTTCCCTGGAATAATTCGAATGTTCCCGGACTCTCATCACATCCTGCAAACATACTTCCCATCATACATACATCTGCACCTGCTGCAATTGCTTTCGTCATATCTCCTGAGAACTTAATTCCTCCATCAGCAATAATAGGGGTTCCTGTCTCTTTAGCTGCCTCATAGCAATCCATAATAGCCGAAATCTGTGGAACTCCGATACCTGCAACTACTCGTGTTGTACATATAGAACCAGGTCCGATACCAACTTTAACACAGTCAGCTCCTGCTGCGATAAGGTCTCTTGTTGCAGCTCCCGTTGCAACGTTACCAGCTATTACCTGAAGGTCAGGATAAGCACTCTTAATCTGTCTGAGTGTCTTGAAAATGTTAGCTGAATGTCCGTGTGCCGAATCAATTACGATTACATCGACTTTAGCATCTACAAGTGCTGCAACTCTGTCCATTACATTGTTAGTAATACCTACTGCTGCACCACAGAGAAGTCTTCCCTGCTCATCCTTTGCAGACAAAGGATATTTAATCTGTTTTTCAATATCTTTAATCGTAATAAGTCCTTTAAGATTAAAATTGTCATCTACGATTGGAAGTTTTTCTTTTCTTGCTTTTGCGAGAATTTCCTTAGCTTCATCGAGTGTAATTCCCTCTTTAGCTGTAACAAGTCCCTCTGTTGTCATAGAGTCTTTAATCTTCTTACTGAAATCAGTCTCAAACTTAAGGTCACGGTTTGTAATAATACCGACAAGTTTCTTTCCTTCAGTAATAGGAACTCCTGATATTCTGAACTTTGCCATAAGGTTATTAGCATCCTCTAATGTATGTTCAGGAGATAAATAAAACGGGTCTGTTATAACACCATTCTCAGAACGCTTAACTTTATCTACTTCATCGGCCTGGGCTTCAATCGACATATTCTTATGAATAATTCCGATTCCACCCTGTCTTGCCATGGCGATTGCCATTCTGTACTCAGTAACAGTATCCATACCGGCACTCATAATAGGTACATTAAGCTTAATCTTCTTAGTTAAATGTGTTGTCAGATCAATCATATTTGGCGTTACTTCCGAATACTGTGGAACTAAAAGGACATCATCAAATGTAATTCCTTCACCAACTATTTTTCCCATTTTTTTATCCTCGCTTTCTTTGTAATGAATTTATTTATATAGTAAATTTTCTTGCAATTCTATCAAAATTAAATATTACTGTCAACTACAAATTGTATTCCTTCAGACAATAACCTTTCTTGGTGCTCTTGCCTGCATTGCTTTTACTAATTCAATATTAGGCTCAAATACAACCTTAATTAATTCAGAATCTTTTCTCTCAAACGCGACATATCTTTTTGCATCTTTGTCACCCGATGTAAAATTCCTCATTCTGTAATTCTGTCGTTCAAATTCCGTAAGCGAATCATCACCTTCAGGTGCCATCATCTCAAGCTTCTCTACCTCGATTTTGCCGCATCCCTTTCTCTTACTCTTAGCCATGATTTTGTCTATCTGGCATTCTCCGCCAAAATATATATACTCATATTCAATATTTGTTGACTGGAATGTATATCTTACAAGATACGCAGCTCCTATACCTACCAGAAGTGCAAGCAGTCCAAATACATTAAACATCAGTATACATAAAAGTGTAAATAATATAGACGCAATTCTCAATACCCATGATAACGGTGTCATTCTCTTCTTAATCATATGCTCTATATATTCGTCGTTCATGTACTTTCCTCTTTTCTTATTCATTTTTATATTTGTCATTCTTCTTATGACAAAGCCATAGAATTATTATAATAACTTTAATATGCAATAACAAGTGTTTTTTTATTACAATATAAAATCAGAAAATATAACATTGCTTACATCTATGCCTTTGTCTGTCAGTTTCAATATATCATTATTATAATACAGCATGTCAAAAGATACATATTTATCTATAGTATTGCCAAACACTTCATACATACTTTTTCCAAACTTAGCCATAAAATCTTTTTCAGATATTCCATTACACATCCTAAGTCCCAGAAACATAAATTCTTCCATCTGCTCTTCCATCATAAGTTTCTGTATATTGGTACGAATCGCCTTGTCCAACGGATTTGCAATATATTTATTAATATTATCAGTGTTATTATATCTGACTTCATTTACAAATGATGCAGCTCCTATACCAAATCCAATATACGGATTTCTTTTCCAGTATCCCAGATTATGTGCACACTCATAACCCGGTTTTGAATAATTGGATATTTCATATCTTTCATATCCATATTCTTTAAGTATGACTTTTGTATTATAATACTGTTCTCTTTCATTTTCTTCATCAGGCAGTTCATCCACAGCCATACCATCCACTTCATTATATTTACTGTAAAATGGTGTACCTTCTTCTATAATAAGACTATAAGCAGATATATGCTCAGGTTCCAGTTTACACACTTTTCTAAGTCCTTCCGTATACATCTCAGAGGACTGTCCGGGAAGCCCGCTCATAATATCAACATTTACATTTTTTATACCGGCATTCCTGACACAATCATAACTTTCAAGAAACTGTTCATAAGTGTGTATTCTTCCCAGTTTCTTAAGTATAATATCATCCGTTGTCTGAAGCCCCATGCTTATTCTGTTGATTCCGGCTTCTTTGTAATGCTTAAGCTTGGCAGAATCTATTGTTCCGGGATTACATTCGATTGTAATTTCTGCATTATCCGCCACATTAAAGCTGTCTCTTATTTTATTAACAATTTCTTCTATATATATTCCGTCTATAGAAGATGGTGTTCCCCCACCTATAAATATAGTAGAAACATCCTTCTGCGACTTACTATAATTATCCGCTGCAGCTTCTATTTCTTTTTTAACTGCATCAATGTATTTTGTTCTTAACACATCATCACATGTAAAAGACAGAAAGTCACAATAATTACATTTTCTTACACAGAATGGAATATGAATATATATCTGCATAGCTCTAGTCTTCATCAAGCTTAAGTACACTCATGAAAGCTTTCTGTGGTATCTCGACATTTCCTATCTGGCGCATACGTTTCTTTCCTTCTTTCTGTTTTTCAAGAAGTTTCTTCTTTCTCGAAATGTCTCCACCATAACATTTCGCAAGTACATCTTTTCTCAAAGCTTTTACTGTTTCCCTTGCTATAACTTTGCTTCCAATTGCCGCCTGAATAGGTACTTCAAATAACTGTCTCGGAATCTCTTTCTTAAGCTTTTCACACATCTTTCTTCCACGTTCATATGCATTTCCTGCAAATACTATGAACGAAAGTGCATCTACTTCTTCTTTATTAATAAGAATATCTAACTTAACAAGTTCTGATTTCTCATATCCTTTCATCTCATAGTCAAACGATGCATAACCTCTTGACCTTGATTTTAATGCATCAAAGAAATCATATATTATTTCGTTAAGCGGAAGCTCATATTTGAGGAGTGCCCTTGTTCCTTCTATATATTCCATCCCAAGATAATTACCACGCCTTTCCTGACATAACTCCATTATAGAACCGATATATTCAGAAGTAACCATAATCTCCGCCGACACAATAGGCTCTTCCATATGTTCAATCACTGAAGGGTCCGGAAGATTAGACGGATTCGTCAGGTCTTCACATGTTCCGTCAGTCTTATATACTTTATATATAACTCCCGGTGCAGTCGTTACAAGATCAAGATTGTACTCTCTCTCAAGTCTTTCTTGAATAATCTCTAAATGTAATAATCCGAGGAAACCGCATCTGAATCCAAATCCAAGTGCAATAGATGTTTCAGGTTCATAATTAAGTGATGCATCATTAAGCTGCAATTTTTCAAGTGCATCTCTTAAATCTTCATACTTTGCACTATCAGCAGGATAAAGTCCGCAATATACCATCGAATGTACCTGTTTATATCCCGGAAGTGCTTCAGCACATGGCCTTGCAACATCTGTGATAGTATCACCGACTGTTGTATCCTTGACATTTTTAATACTTGCGGTAATATAACCAACCATACCTGCCTCTAATGCATCACAAGGTATAAACTGCCCTGCTCCAAAATATCCAACTTCCACTACATTAGCCGTAGCACCCGTCGCCATCATCTTAATCTCTGTTCCAACTTTAACGGTACCGTTCTTAACACGGCAGAATACAATTACACCCTTATATGAATCATACAGACTGTCAAATATCAGTGCCTGTAACGGTGCATCAGGGTCTCCTTCAGGTGCCGGTATCTTTGTTACAATCTGCTCAAGTACCTCTTCTATATTAATTCCATTTTTAGCTGAAATAAGCGGTGCATCCTGTGCTTCAATACCGATTACATCCTCTATCTCATCTTTAACTCTCTGTGGGTCTGCACTTGGTAAATCTATCTTATTAATAACCGGAACAACATCAAGGTCATGGTCAAGTGCAAGATATACATTGGCAAGTGTCTGTGCTTCCACACCCTGTGCAGCATCTACTACCAGAACTGCACCATCACAAGCTGCAAGACTTCTTGATACTTCATAATTAAAATCAACATGCCCCGGTGTATCTATGAGATTTAATATATATTCCTCTCCATCTTTGGCCGTATATACTATTCGTACAGCCTGCGATTTAATTGTAATACCTCTCTCTCTTTCTAACTCCATATTGTCAAGCACCTGATTCTGCATTTCCCTGCTTGTAAGTGTGCCTGTCTTCTCAATTATTCGGTCCGCCAGAGTTGACTTACCATGATCTATATGTGCTATTATACAAAAATTCCTTATATTTTCTCTCTTAATCTCAGACATATAAGACTGTTCCTTTCTATATATTAATCACGCATAAGTATAACATATGAAAAATGTTATTACAACCGTGCCACAGCAACGAATATAATGAATAAAAATAGTTATTAAAAACATATTTTCGCATTTTGTTCACATTATGTTTAAAATGTGCTATAATAATATCAGTTTGTAAGAAGGAGTTTTTAAAATGTTTTTATTTAAAAGTAAAAGCGCCAGAAAAAGACGTTCTGAATATGTTGATGCAGTCAAGATTTTTATTCAGGTACATTACGTCAGAGAAAGAAGCAGCGAGCGTTATAAATACAACACGTTAACAATTAAAACTGACCCTGACAGAGATGAATGCCAGAACTGGTATGCTGAACATAATAATCCTGATAAGTTCCCGGATATAGTAAGAATCTATATGAACGAAAAAGCGATTACCGCCGAGAACCTTACATCAAAGTACAATCTTGATTCTTCTGTTTTTTCAGAAGATAATATCAGTAAAGGTGATGCTGTTGCAGTCTGCCTTGGACTTAAACTTAATTTCGCACAGACCAAAGCATTACTTAAAACAGCGGGACATGCTCTTACCAATTCTTCCGAAGCTGATTTGCTTCTTAGATACTGTATAGAGAATGGAATTACTGCCTTAGACGATATTAATTATCTTCTTGATACAGTATGTGAAACCACATTAAAAGAGATAATATAAAAAAGTTTGTCTGAATGATTTATAAATCATCCGGACAAACTTTTTTTATTTCTAAATCACAAACCGTATTGATGAATTCTACGACTCAATAAATGCCATATAACCTTTCTTAGTCTCATACACATCTGCTTTACTTACTGCTTCCCATGGTGAATGCATGCTTAAGACTGCTACACCACAATCTATAACATCCATTCCATATAAAGCAAGTATATATGCAATAGTTCCACCGCCGCCTAAATCAACTTTACCAAGTTCCGCAGTCTGATATGTCACATTTTTACTCTCCATTATATCCCTGACTTTAGCTACATATTCAGCATTTGCATCATTAGAGCCTGACTTTCCTCTTGAACCTGTGAACTTATTAAATACAATTCCCTTTCCAAAATATGCTGCATTTTTCTTTTCAAATGCTGATGCATAAATAGGGTCGAATGCTGCACTTACATCTGATGATAACATCTTTGAGTGTGCAAGGGTTCTCCTAAGTGCAAGTTCCGAATACTGCCCCATCCTGTCAATAACTTCTGCAACCATATTTTCAAAAAACTTTGAACGCATTCCCGTTGCTCCTACGCTTCCTATCTCCTCTTTATCTACAAGAATGCAACATGCCGTCCTTTCTACTTTATCAAATTCAAGCATGGCTGCAAGTGATGTGAACGCACACACTCTGTCATCCTGTCCATATGCAAGAATCATACTTCTGTCGATTCCTGCTTCTCTTGCCTTTCCTGCCGGAACGACCTCAAGCTCAGCCGATATAAAATCTTCTTCCTCAAAATTATATTTTTCATTTATAAGCTTTAATATCTGTTTCTTTACAGCATCCTTTTCCTCACCTGCAAGCGGCTTGTTTCCTATTATAATATTCAGGTCCTCACCCTCAATGACTTTGTCAGCCTTTTTCTGTATCTGTTCCTGTGATAAATGCACAAGCAGATCAGATATGAATACTACAGGGTCAGATTCATCTTCACCGATAACAATATTTACTACAGTTCCATCTTTCTTAACTACCACGCCATGAATTGCAAGTGGAAGTGTCACCCACTGATACTTCTTTATTCCTCCATAATAGTGTGTATCCAGATATGCTATCTCTGTATCTTCATATAATGGGTTCTGTTTTATATCAAGTCTTGGCGAATCAATGTGTGCTCCAAGAATATTCATTCCCTCTTCTATAGGCTTACTTCCTATAATAAACATAGCAATAGACTTTTTCATCCATACAGAATAAACTTTATCTCCCTCTTTCAGCTTTTCATCGGCGTCAATAATATCCTGAAGATTTCTATATCCGGCCTCCTCTGCCTGTTTAACAATCTCAACTATACATTCTCTTTCTGTCTTACCACTGTCAAGAAACTGTCTGTACTGCTTATTCAATACCTCAAGTTCCTTTAACTCCTCGTCATTATACTTTTTCCATGCATTTTCAACTGTCATAATAATTCACTTTTCCTTTCTTTCATCTCAGGCTGATATTCATCTAAGAAGTGAATATTCCTCAAGATTCCATATTTTATCTACCAGTCCATCATAAAATTCCGGCTCGTGACATACGAGCAGTACTGCACCTTTATATTCTTTAAGTGCTCTTTTTAACTCATCTTTTGCATCTACATCCAGATGATTCGTAGGCTCATCAAGAAGCAGTATATTTGTCTCTACATTAATAAGCTTACACAATCTTACCTTTGCCTGCTCTCCACCACTGAGCACTTTAACTTTACTCTCAATATGCTTAGTAGTCAATCCACATTTTGCAAGTGCTGACCTTACCTCATACTGTGTATACGATGGGAACTCCTGCCATATTTCTTCGATGCAACTATTGTCCGACGGTTTTATCTCCTGCTCAAAATACCCCTTATACAGATAATCGCCAAGTTCCGCCTTACCTGATATAGCAGGAATAAGTCCAAGCACTGATTTTAAAAATGTAGTTTTACCTATACCGTTAGTACCAACTATTGCTATCTTTTCGCCTCTTTCCATACGCAGATTAATAGGCTTTGACAACGGCTTATCATAACCTATAACAAGGTCACTTGTCTCAAATATCACTTTACCTGATGCCCTTGCATTTCTAAAATTAAACTCGGGCTTAGGTTTTTCCTTAGCAAGTTCAATCACATCCATTTTATCAAGTTTTTTCTGTCTTGACATTGCCATATTTCTTGTGGAAACTCTTGCCTTATTTCTTGCAACAAAGTCTTTAAGTTCAGATATTTCCTGTTGCTGTCTTTTATATGCTGCCTCTAACTGTGCCTTTTTCATCTCATGCACTTGCATAAATTTATCATAGTCACCTACATATCTGTCAAGCTTCTGATTCTCCATATGATAAATAATATTTATTACACTGTTAAGAAATGGTATATCATGAGAAATAAGTATGAAAGCATTTTCATATTCCTGCAAATATCTCTTAAGCCATTCTATATGATTTGCATCCAGATAATTGGTAGGCTCGTCAAGTAATAGTATGTCCGGTTTTTCCAAAAGTAATTTTGCCAGAAGCACTTTTGTTCTCTGACCACCACTCAAATCAGTCACATCATGGTCAAGTCCAAGTTCTAAAAGTCCTAATGCTCTCGCTGTCTCCTCTACCTTAGAATCAATCATATAAAAATCATTATTCGTAAGTATATCCTGAATTGTTCCAAGCTCCTCCATCATCTTTTCCATCTCATCAGGAGAAGCTTCCCCCATTTTATCGCAAATGTCGTTCATCGTTTCTTCTAATTTAAAAAGATAATCAAATGCTGACTTTAATACACTCTCAATTGTCATTCCCTCTGTAAGTACAGTGTGCTGGTCCAAATATCCGACTCTTACATTCTTTGCCCATTCTACTTTGCCCTCATCAGGCATAAGTTTACCTGTAATAATATTCATAAACGTAGATTTACCCTCACCGTTTGCCCCGATAAGCCCGATATGTTCTCCTTTTAATAATCTGAATGAAACATCATCAAATATTACTCTGTCCCCAAATCCATGACTCAAATTTTTAACATCTAATATCATATTGTATATTTATTCCTTTCAGGTAATTTATTTTCTTTCACTTAATATGTCTTCTATCATTGCAGGGTTAAACTTTCCCGAGCGTATCATCTCTATCTCATGCTTAAATGGTTCATATGACTTCTTAGCATTATCCGGGTCTTTTATATATGGTGATTCAAGAATTTTGGGAACATCCATAAAATCTTTATGATACATAACATACATAAGTGCGTCAAATCCTATCTTACCGAAGCCAAAGTTCTCATGCCTGTCTTTGGCAGCACCCGGTTCATTTTTGCTGTCATTCATGTGAAATACTGCTATCTGGTCTTTTCCTATTATTTTGTCAAATCTATCAATTACACCATCAAAATCACCTATTATATCATAACCTGCATCACTCGTATGACATGTATCAAAACACACTCTTAATCTGTTATTATTGACAACACCATCATATATCATTGCAAGTTCTTCAAAGCTTCTTCCTATTTCACTGCCTTTTCCCGCCATTGTCTCAAGTGCTATATTAACAGTAGAATCCACAGAAAGTACCTCATTAAGTCCTTTAATTATCTGTTTCACACCGGTCTCTACTCCTTCTCCTACATGAGAGCCGGGATGAAGAACAAGAATCTTTGAACCCATCTTTTCTGTTCTCTGAATCTCAAGTGCAAGAAATTCCCTTGCAATATCGAATGTCTCCGGCTTAACAGCATTGGCAAGATTAATTATATAAGGTGCATGTACCACAAATTCTTCTATACCATTTTCCCTCATCAATTCTTTAGCATCATCTATTCTTAATTCTGATATATCTTTTCTTCTCGTATTCTGTGGTGCTCCCGTATATAGCATAAATGTATTCGCCCCAAAACGTAATGCATCTTTAACAGAGCCTAACATCATCTCTTTGCCTGACATTCCAACATGACATCCGAGTTTTAATCTATCATCCATTTTAATCCTCCATCTTCATAATGACCACTGACTGTTCTATAAATTATATATCATTCCCTTTCGCTTCGAATATAATATCATTTATTACAAATCGTGTCCACTGTTTCGGACGAAGATTTCGCCATATACAAAATGCGCTCCTACTATATAAATAGGAACGCATTTTTTGAACTAATATTATAATTATAGAATTGTCTGTTTCTAATATTTATTTTGCCTGAATATATCCTTTAGCCTTTAATGTCTCTGCACAAAGAACTGCTCCACCTGCAGCGCCTCTGATTGTATTATGAGAAAGGCCTACGAATTTCCAATCATATACTGTATCTTCTCTAAGACGTCCAACTGAAACACCCATTCCATTCTCATAATCAACGTCTAATGATACCTGTGGACGATTATCTTCTTCAAGATACTGGATGAACTGCTTTGGAGCACTTGGAAGTTCAAGTTCCTGTGGAAGTCCACTGAAATTAACAAGCTTTTCAATAAGCTGTTCTTTCGTTGGTTTCTTCTTAAACTTAACAAATACTGCTGCTGTATGTCCGTTTAATACTGGAACACGGATACACTGTGTTGTTATTACAGGCGATTCTGCTTTTTTGATTACTCCATCTTCAACTTTACCCCAAAGTCTTAATGGCTCCTGCTCACTCTTTTCTTCTTCTCCACCGATAAATGGAATAATATTTCCTTCCATCTCAGGCCAGTCTTTAAATGTCTTACCTGCACCTGAAATAGCCTGATATGTTGTAGCTACCACTTCATATGGTTCAAATTCCTTCCATGCTGTAAGAACCGGTGCATAACTCTGAATTGAACAGTTAGGTTTTACTGCAACAAATCCTCTTGTTGTTCCAAGACGTTTTTTCTGTGACTCAATTACCTCAAAATGCTCAGGATTGATTTCAGGAACTACCATAGGAACGTCCGGTGTCCATCTGTGGGCACTGTTATTAGATACAACCGGTGTCTCAGTCTTGGCATATGCTTCTTCGATTGCTTTAATCTCATCTTTTGACATATCAACTGCACTAAATACAAAATCAACAGTTGATGCAACCTTCTCAACTTCATTTACGTTTAATACCACAAGCTTCTTAACAGCTTCAGGCATAGGTGTTGTCATCTTCCATCTTCCACCAACAGCTTCTTCATATGTCTTTCCTGCCGAACGTGGACTTGCAGCTAATGTAACAACCTCAAACCATGGATGATTCTCAAGAAGAGATATAAAACGCTGACCAACCATTCCTGTAGCACCTAAAATTCCAACTCTTAATTTCTGATTCATGTCTTTTCCTCCATTATATTTAAAATTTCGCCCGTACATTAATATATTTTCCATCGTGTTCGTGTACTGCGTACATTTGTCCTCGACGTATGTATAACTATACCACATTATTTTTAAAATGCAACTACTTTTTTAAGATATATTGATTTTTTTTATTTTTTGTATTATAATATCTGTTGTTGTGCTTCGGTGGCTCAGTTGGTAGAGCGTCGNNACATTATCATTTTTGGCTTATAATTTATCCCAAGTTTCAGATCTGACCTATTGACACGAGTCCGCGTAAATACTATACTTATTGCCAGCAAACTTCCTTCTTTGCGCTTTTTGTCCCAATGGCAAGGAGCCTGCGGGAGGGGGCTGTAAGAAGAAAAGAGAGGTGTTTCCAATGGAAAGAATCAAAACTCTGAATACCAGAAATCTTGTTGAATCCGCTAATAAGGGTGGCTGCGGCGAGTGCCAGACTTCCTGCCAGTCCGCATCCAAAACTTCCTGCGCAGTTGCAAACCAGAAATGCGAGCAGCTGAAGAAGTAATTTGAATTTCTGAAGGAAGAAACGCTGCGAAGGCATTGGAAAGTGCCCTGCAGCGTTTTTTCATGTATAGATATCAAGGATAAGGATGGGAGATTTTGTCCATGGTACATTGCTTTAAAAAGAACGGCTACAATATCGTTTTAGACGTCAACTCGGGAAGCGTTCACCAGGTCGATGATGTTGCCTACGATATGATCCAAATGTACGAAAGCAGCACGCCCGAACAGATCATCGAAGCGATGCTGGAAAAATACAAGGACAGGGCGGATGTTACCCGTCAGGATCTGCAAGCTACGATCGAAGACATCGAAGAGCTCAAAAAGTCAGGACAGCTGTTTTCCAAGGACATGTTCGAAAATGTGCAGTGGAACTTTAAAAAGCGACAGTCGGTCCTGAAAGCCTTATGCCTGCATGTTGCCCAGGACTGTGATCTTGCCTGCAAATATTGCTTTGCCGGACAGGGAGAGTATCATACCGGCCGCAGTTTGATGTCCTACGAAACAGGCAAACAGGCGTTGGATTTTCTGATCCAAAGTTCCGGCAGCCGTCACAACCTGGAAGTCGATTTCTTCGGCGGTGAGCCTCTTTTAAACTGGGACGTTGTCAAAAAACTGGTAGCCTACGGACGGTCCAAAGAAAAGGAATACGATAAAAACTTCCGTTTTACCATTACGACCAACGGCATGGGCATCAATGACGACGTGATCGATTTCTGCAATAAAGAAATGAGCAACGTGGTCCTGAGCCTTGACGGACGAAAGGAAACAAACGACCGTATGCGGTCGACCCGGGCCGGCGTGGGAAGCTACGACATTATCGTGCCTAAATTCAAAAAATTGGTGGAAAAGCGCCTGCAGGGTCCGGAGGGACGCCGTGAGTACTATATCCGCGGCACCTTTACTCATTACAATCTGGACTTTTTACAGGACATCCTGCATATGGCTGATCTTGGCTTTACCGAACTGTCCATCGAACCGGTCGTTGCTTCTCCGGATGCTCCCTACGCTTTGAAGCCGGAAGATCTGCCTGTGATCAATGAGCAGTATGACCAGCTGGCCAAAGAAATGCTGAAACGCAGAAGAGAAGGAAGAGGTTTTACCTTCTACCATTATATGATCGATCTGGAAGGCGGCCCCTGCATCGTTAAGCGTATTTCTGGCTGCGGAGTCGGCACCGAATACCTGGCGGTCAACGCCAATGGAGACCTGTATCCCTGTCATCAGTTCGCTGGTGAAGAGCCTTACAAGGTCGGCAATGTCTACGATGGCATCACCCGTCCTGAAGTAGCCGATGAATTCAAAGAGTGCAACGTCTATTCTCACGAGGAGTGCAAGTCCTGTTTTGCCCGTTTGTACTGCAGTGGCGGCTGCGCGGCCAATGCCATGCATACCACCGGCAGCATCAAAGGTGTATATAAGTTCGGCTGCGACATTCACCGCAACCGCATCGAGAATGCTCTGATGCTGAAGGTAGCGGAGCAGGCCGATAAGGATGCGGCCGAGGAAGCAGAGCGGGAAAAGGCAGAATGAACAAGTAAGGGCTTATAAACTGCAGGCTTTTATGTATGAATAAGTTTTGAAAATCTTCAAATATTTCGTTGACATAGTAAGGAACCTGTGGTATTATAAACATCGCAGTTGCAAACGAGACATACGCTCCGGTTGCAGTTGCGTAAGCTGCTGTGGCTCAGTTGGTAGAGCGTCGCATTCGTAATGCGTAGGTCGTGGGTTCGAGTCCCATCCGAAGCTCTGGCTTATAGAATAGCCCAACCCGAAAAACAGGCTATAGCTCAAACTGATAAGTAAGGGCTATAGCCTGTTTTTTATGTAAATATATAATAACTTTGCAAATACCGTTATACTGAATAATCAAACTTCTGACCAATCATTCTCTCTGACTCCGTCTGTACAGTATCACTCATGTTTTCATATATATTATCCTGTATTTTCTTTATTAATTCTTCAATTGAATTAGCTGTTATTGTTATTGTATCCGTCAAATTAACCTTATCTGAAGTATTTTTATCTGACCTGTCTGTGCTATCCGCTTTATCAGACCTTTTATCAAGCCTTTCCTGTGTCTTCTTCTTTTCGGCTATTCTTTCTTCTGCTTTCTTAGCTTCTTTTTTCTCGGCTGCCTTCTTTTCTATTCTTTCTTTCTGGGCAGCAGATGATTTTTCCAATACTGCAAAATATGATGCAGTTCCATTATCATTAATCTGCACTCCATATCCTTTTATATTTGCTCCGCTTTCGCTAAGTGATTTACCTAGCTGTGACACTCCACTTGAAGCATTTGCAATAATATTTTCATACTGTTTGCGATACTTCTCATCCTCTGCCATCTTCTCTATCTTATCTTCATCAATAAGTACCACCATCTTATCCTTATTGGCATAACTTCCCGCATGTGCTTTCGCCTGCTCTTTCATGTCTCTGCTTACAAGAATAAAATCCATATTTGAATACTTCTTTTTTAATTCTTCGTAATACTTTAATGCCTTATCACTTAATTCCGGATTACCTACCGTTTTGCCACTGACTTTTGACTTAGCTTTAGATTCAGCACTTTGTATCTTGCCTGCATTGTCGGACTTATCATTCTTTTCAATTTTTGTATTTGCCGTATTATAACCGGAATATGCTGCCATTGTATCTGCCATTGATGATATATTGCTCATAATGTTCTCCTCCTTGAATATGCAATAATAACTATTTGTCCAAAGCCCTATCCAAGTCCATTTAGATAAGGCTTTATTGTTATATTAAATATATCGGCTTATATTCCACACTCTTTAATCAATTTTTCCCTTTCAAGCATAGCTTTTTTATCTATTTATATATTTTTTATTTCCCATCTCCCGAAAACAACACTCTTATAAGAAGACCGAATCCTCCAAATATCATTATAAGAACCATTATAAACTCGAACAGTGATACACCAATCATTGAAAAATGTATATTGGAAATTATGCATGCCAGAATCATCAGTACTCCTGCTCCTAACAATATTTTTGCAAATATTGACTTAGGATTAACAAATATCCATACAATTGCTATTATGAATGGAATCATCACTATTCCTGAACTTACATAATGATTTCCCAAAAACATTCCACCAAATCCAAGATTCACATGAACCATCTGAAACAAAAGATATAGTCCTCCCACACTTAATGCGAGTCCTGCCAAAAATGTAATTAAAGGATTTTTCATATTACTGTTACTCCTCACTTTTCTATATAGTAGCTTCAAGTGCCGCATGTGCAGTTTTCACTGCATCATCATATTCCCCTACTGCACATAAAAATCCGGTTGCATGACAAAAATTCAATGTTTTTATTCCGGATACCATTCGCAGTTCATCGGTTTCAAGTCCTCTCCATTTTTCCGGAAATGGTTTTTTTAATAATTGTTTGTCCTCATCATCCGGAACTGCCTGAACAATATATCCCCCTCTGGCAGAAGGAAATACTACATATTCAATATCTGTATTCTTTACTGCCTCCTTCCATGGAGCAGACTTATCCATAATAAGTATTTTTCCGTTAGTCTTTTCTACTAACTTCTTCACCATCTCTTTTGCTTTGTTATTAGCATTCTTATGCATAATCTTTCTCATAAGTATTACTTTTGCAAAATCTACAGCCTTAACAAACATACAATCAAAGCTTTCGTTTTCATTGCCCCACACCGGATTAAAATCACCTATAACAGAAGATAACTGATTTTTTTCTCCTGTATTATCCGAATTATCAATCGGCTGTACAAATGATTCATCAAATGCTTTAGCATCTTCTTCATTCATAAGCATACATCCAAACTTTTCCCATAACAGTCCGAAAGCTGCATAGCAGATGCCGTTCTCCCTGACTCTTTTATCCTTCTGATGATGATCAAATTCTCCAAATCCAATATCAAACACAAGTCCGTCATAGTCTTCCGGAACTTCATTTCCTCTTTCAATAACTATTCCCGGATTAATTATTTTTAACATTGCTGCAGAAAACACATCATCTGCATGAAATACTCCACCATGCGTAAAAGCCTTATCGTATTTAAAATCATTTTGACAAATCATAGTTACCTCTCACCCCCGGCATTTACAAAACACCGGATTTTTTAGTCTAATAGATATATGTTATCATTTTAATTCTTTTTTTTCAATAATTATACATCGTTTTTCTTCCCAAATTTCCCAAAAGGAACTATAATGTTATATAACGATGTTGGGATTAAAAGGTATTTTGACCCCTATGATACACGGATTACTTCGCATTTCATGCTCTCGCAATCCTAAAACACCTCAAATCCGCTCATTTTTCTACGAAAACTGGCTACTTTTCGGTGTTTTGCGGGTCAATAAGTCGTGCTTTTTCATGCAAGCATGAAACGCAAGACCTTTTGACCCTTGTATCATATAATAAGAATGTAACTACATTAAGAAAGGCATTATATATGATATCTGATGAAATCAAAAACATTAAGGACTTTATGTCCGAACTTCTGATTAGTAACAGTTTTGACTCATACTTAGTCACAGATGTTACCATAACAACATTTAATACATTTCACATAGACGGTCACATTAAAAAAGAGTTCTATTCTGCATCTGAATATGAGGATATGAACAAACCGCTTCTCTCACAATGGAGTCAGGTAAAAAAATACTGCTACGACATCATAAAAGGCAAAAAAACTCCTCTTAGTTTTAAAATCATTTTTATGATGCCCGATGATATCGTCAGACAATTGATATATGACAATTCACTTTCAATCGATATTAACAATATTACGGGACTTTTTATCAATATTAAATATGAAAATGGACATCTCTCATATACAACAGGTACATCTCTAAACATTTTAGAACTTGATAAATCAACAGAAAAAGCTTTTGATAAATACATTGTTAGCACTCTTTTTGAATGAGTGCTAATTTTCTCTTGACATTTGTTTATGACAGATATAAAATTAACTTTATTCGAAGAATATCTTCAAAATTCAATATAAAAATAAAGGAGTGTTTTATTATGTCAAAACAACATGGAAGTCTTTCAATTAATAGTGAAAATATATTCCCAATCATTAAAAAATGGTTATATTCAGACCATGATATATTTATTCGTGAACTTGTATCTAATGGATGCGATGCAATAACAAAACTAAAAAAATTAGATTTAATGGGCGAATACGATATTCCCGATGATTATAAACCCGAAATTACTGTAATTGCCAATTCTGAGGACAAAACTCTTAAATTTATCGATAATGGTATTGGTATGACTGCTGATGAAGTTGATGAATACATTAATCAGATTGCATTCTCAGGTGCTGAAGCATTCCTTAATCAATATAAGGACAAGACTAACGAAGACCAGATTATCGGTCATTTCGGACTTGGTTTCTACTCAGCATTCATGGTTGCTGACAAAGTTACTATTGATACTTTATCATACAAAAACGGCTCTTCTCCTGTTCACTGGGAATGTGACGGCGGAACTGAATTCGATATGACAGATGGTGACAGAACTGAACATGGTACTGAGATTACACTTTATCTGAATGAGGACAGTCTTGAATTCTCTAACGAATACCGTGCAAGAGAAGTTCTTAAAAAATACTGTTCATTCATGCCTGTAGAAATCTTCCTCGTTAATCCAAACGCAGAAGTTCCCGAAGATACATCTGATAAAACAGAGGACAGGAAAGATGATGTAATCGATGCCGATGTTGTTGACGGTGTCGCTGTTGATTCAGAAAATTCTGAAAATAAAGACGATAAATCTGAAGACAAAACACCTAAAAACCCTTCTATAAGTAATCCAACTCCACTTTGGACAAAACATCCTAACGAGTGTACTGAAGAAGAATATAAAGAATTTTACAGAGATGTATTCAATGATTATAGAGAACCTTTATTCTGGATTCACCTTAATATGGATTATCCTTTCAACCTTAAAGGTATCCTCTACTTCCCACAGCTCAATCCACAATATGAATCAATAGAAGGAACTATCAAATTATATAATAATCAGGTATTTATTGCAGATAACATCAAAGAAGTCATTCCTGAATTCCTTATGTTATTAAAAGGTGTAATCGATTGTCCTGACCTTCCTCTTAACGTATCAAGAAGCGCCCTTCAGAATGATGGCTTCGTTAAGAAAATATCTGATTATATTACTAAGAAAGTTGCTGACAAACTTTCAGGAATGTGCAAAACAGATAAAGAAAATTACGAAAAATACTGGGATGATATCAGTCCATTTATCAAATTCGGATGCCTCAAAGATGAAAAATTCTGCGAGAAAATGTCCGACTATATTCTCTTCAAGAATCTCGAAGGCAAATACCTTACACTTCCTGAATGCCTTGAAGAAAATGCCGAAAAGCACAAAGATACTGTATTCTATGTAAAAGATGAACAACAGCAGAGTCAGTATATTAACATGTTTAAAGAAGAAGGCATTGATGCAGTTCTTCTCACACACAGTATTGATGAGCCATTCATCACTCATCTCGAAGCCAAAAATGAGAATGTGCATTTCTTAGGAATAGATTCTGACATAACAGACACATTCAGGGAAGAAACTGACGATGATGATAAAGAATCTTTTGAAGCAGATACTACTACTCTTACAGATATATTCAAGAAGGCTCTTGATAATGACAAACTTGATGTCAAAGTAGAAAAGCTCAAAAACGAAAACATTTCTTCTATGGTAACAATGTCAGAACAGAACAGACGTATGCAGGATATGATGAAGATGTACAGCATGCCCGGAATGAATACTGATATGTTCGGCGACAATGTAACTTTAGTACTCAACTACAACAACAAACTTGTACAGTATGTTCTTAATAATAAAGATTCTGAAAATGTTAACATGATATGTCAGCAGTTATACGACCTTGCACTTATCAGCCACAAGCCATTATCTCCTGAAGAAATGACTAAATTCGTTAACAGAAGCAATGAAATCATGATGTTACTTACAAAATAATATCGTTACACAAAAAAATATGGTCAGGGTATGGAATTTAATCCCATACTCCGACCGTATTTTTATATTATGCCAGCATTACTCCTGAATATGGAAGCATGTCAATCATTACCATTCCATCGGCATCTGCTTTATATTCAATTATGTTTCTCGTATCACTTCCTGCATACTGACTGTCTTCACTGTTAAGAATTACTTTTAGTTTCTTCTTATCTGTCTTAAATCTATAACCCTGCTGCATTCTATTACTAAAGTTAAATATAGCTATAACCTGGTTTTTATCTGATTTTCTTTTAATTGCATATATGCATCTTTCTTCCTGATGACAGTCAATCCACTCAAATCCATCCTCATCAAAATCAAGCTGGCTAAGTGCGTTATTCTTCATGTATATATTATTAAGTTCTTTAATATATCTGTTAAATGCATCATGTATAGGATATTTAAGTATATCATAATCCGGCTCTCTTTTCTCATCCCACTCCCTGAACTGTGCTATTTCGTTTCCCATAAAGTTAAGTTTTTTACCCGGATGCATATACATATACATGTAAAATGCTCTTGCCTGCGGGAACTTCTCCTCATATTCCCCATACATTTTCTGAATTATCGTAGCCTTTCCATGTACAACTTCATCGTGTGATAACGGAAGAAGATACTTTTCATTATAATAATACATCATAGAAAATGTCAGTTTATGATAATTCTCAGTTCTGTACTCAGGAGCTGTTCTGAAATAATTAAGTGTATCATTCATCCATCCCATATCCCATTTATAATCAAAACCAAGTCCTCCATCTTCAACAGACTTTGTCACACCCTCATAATTAGTTGAATCTTCTGCAGCTAATATAATAGACGGATTCTGTTTCTTAAGCCACCCATTCATATTTTTAATAAAATCAACAGCCTGATTATTAACACCCCTGTTTTCATCACCCTGCCAATATATTATTCTGCTTATGGCGTCCATTCTAAGTCCGTCAAAATGATATTCACTTATCCAGTAATTAGCACATGATTGCAGAAAGCTCTTAACTTCTCCTCTTGAATGAATAAAATTACAGCTTCCCCACTCACTGACTCCTACACTTTCATGCGGATATTCATAAAGAAATGTTCCATCAAATCTGGCAAGAGCATAATCGTCAACTGCAAAATGCACAGGAACAAAATCCAGAATAACACCAATATTATTCTGATGACATTTATCGATAAAGTATTTCAAATCATCTGCTGTTCCATACCTCGATGTAGGTGCATAGAAACCTGTATTCTGGTATCCCCATGATTCATCGCATGGATGTTCCGATATTGGCATCATTTCAAGATAATTATATTTATGCTCCTTAGCATATTTAATTATCTTATCAGCTACTTCTCTATAATTAAACCAGTCTTCGCCTTCATTTCTCGCAAAAGAACCCATATGGAATTCATATATATTAAGCGGTTTATTTTTGCAATCTGTTCTGCTGTTCATCCACTTGCTGTCTTTAAATGTATAACTTCGCATATCTCTTATAACAGAGCCCCATTTAGGTCTTAATTCCATTCCATAACCATATGGGTCACAATGTTCAGTTGCACTTCCATCATGCTTATATATCTTATATTTATATATCATTCCCGGTTTTGCATCATTAATGATAACTTCAAAGAACTGTCCATTGTAAACTCTGTTAAGCTCTGTCTCATTCCAATCATTAAAATCTCCCATAACCGTAATCTTAGCGGCTGCCGGAGCAAACACACGGAATACAACTCCATCCTCTGTTAAATGCGCTCCAAGATACTTATGTGCTTCAAATTCTGTTCCTGTATAAAATCCATAATAATCCATATAAAATCCTCTTTTCTATCTTTTATACACACATAATAATATCTTTTCATTAAAAATTAAACATTCAATACTTGATTATAGTAAATTAATTTACTATAGTAATATAATAGTAAATTATTCAAACTTCATTTAGTGATATTTATTACAATATTGTATGTATGGATACATCGGATATTAATATCACAATATTTTGCATAAATTGCGTAAATTTGTCAGATGCCGGATTTCAGTTCAAATTTTGTGTCCATTCGTTAAGTGGACAGATGCGTTAAGGATGTACGGCCCTGACACACTCTCTCATGATTCCTTAGTCTGGTGGGAGTAAATATCGTTATCCGGTTAAGCCTATAAGGTGCGAAAAATCAAACGCGCTATTTAATCTATTATTAAAATGTAGTCAATTTTGCTTGAACGGTGATTTTTCGCACCAGCTTTAACCGGATAACGCCATATAACTCCCACACGACACGTCATAAATCGAGTGTGTGTCATGGACGTACATCCTTGCGGAGATGTCCAATATCGAATGAACACAAACAATCCTATGAACTGAAACCGGCATCGACAAATTAGTAATTTATGGCAAGTTGTGATATTAATAATTGATGTATCCATACAACATAAGTTTTTTAAATTTATCACTGGATGAAGTTTGAATTAATGTCACCACCTTATGAAAGGATTTGAAAATGGATTTAAGAACAGTCAAAACATTACGAAGTATAAATAATGCATTTTTACAGCTAAGAAGCAAAAAACCGTTATCAAAAATAACTATCAGAGAGCTTACAGAGATTGCTGAAATAAGCAAGCCTACGTTTTATCTTCACTATGCTGATATCTATGATTTGTCTGACAAACTAGAGAACGATTTTATCAAAGAGTTAATTTATGCATGTCCTATTAATAAAGAGGCTTTTATATCATCTGATTCAAAATGGCTGTCAAACCTTTATGACTCATTTGTATCGCAGGGACAGCTTCTCAACATTTTGTTTTCATATGACCGCAGTTATCTTTTTATTACCAAATTGAATATTTTTTTCAAAGAATATGTATATGAAATGTTTCCTGAATATAAAGATAATGTAAAAATGAATCTCTATCTCGACTACACTATTCATGGAGTGTTTAACGCATATCGTAATAATATCAATCTGCCACAGGAAAATGTTAAAGAATTACTTATAACATACACATCAAAATTCTTTAACAGTATTTACGATATTTTAACAACATGATATAATGGTGGCTATGGGTAAACTTACCCAATCAAAGAAATTCACAATATAAAACGAAAGGCGGATTTACATATGAAATTATGGGGCGGACGTTTCACAAAAGAAACCGACCAGTTAGTAAATGATTTTAATGCTTCTATTTCTTTTGACAAAAGATTCTATAAGCAGGATATTAAAGGCAGTATCGCACACGTTACAATGCTTGCTAAGCAGAATATAATTACGAATGAGGATAAAGATGCAATAATAAGCGGTCTTAACTCTATACTTAACGATATAGACAACGGAACACTTGTTATAGATGAAGACAATGAAGATATTCATAGCTTTGTTGAGGCTACCCTTACAGAACGTATCGGTGAGCCCGGTAAAAAACTGCATACCGGCAGAAGCCGTAATGACCAGGTTGCTCTTGATATGAAACTCTATACAAGGGATGAAATTACCGAGATTGATAATTGTCTTAACTGTCTTATGAAGAGCATAATGACTATTATGGAAAATAACACAGAAACATATATGCCGGGATTTACCCATCTTCAGAAGGCTCAGCCAATAACACTTGCTCATCATATGGGTGCATATTTTGAAATGTTCAAAAGGGACAGACAGCGTATGTCAGATATATACAACCGTTTAAACTACTGTCCTTTAGGTTCGGGAGCTCTTGCAGGAACAACTTACCCATTAGACAGGGAATATACTGCCAGACTACTCGGTTTCGCAGGTCCTACACTCAACAGTATGGATTCAGTTGCAGACAGAGATTATCTTATAGAATTACTCAGTGCACTCTCAACAGTTATGATGCATCTCAGCCGTTTTTCAGAAGAAATCATTCTCTGGAATTCCAATGAATATAAATTTGTTGAAATAGATGATGCATACAGCACAGGAAGCAGTATAATGCCACAGAAGAAAAACCCTGACATTGCCGAGCTTGTCCGTGGTAAAACAGGCCGCGTGTATGGTGCTCTTATGTCCCTTCTCACTACAATGAAGGGAATTCCTCTTGCTTACAATAAAGATATGCAGGAAGATAAAGAACTTTCATTTGATGCAATCGACACAGCAAAGGGATGTATTACATTATTTGCGGGAATGATCGATACAATCAAATTCAACAATGCTGTAATGGAAAACAGCTCAAAACACGGCTTTACAAATGCAACTGATGCGGCAGACTATCTTGTAAATCATGGTGTTGCATTCAGAGATGCACACGGAATAGTCGGACAGCTTGTATTATTCTGCATAGATAAAGGAATTGCCCTCGATGATATGACTCTTGACGAATACAAAGCTATAAGTCCTGTATTTGAAGAAGACATATATGATGCAATAAGTATAAAAACATGTGTTGACAAACGTGTTACCATAGGTGCTCCCGGTAAAGAAGCAATGGATAAAGTAATTGCCATTAATAAAAAATGGCTTAATGAAAATCCTGTTATCGGAAAATAATCTTTCACTATTAATATAATTAACTGTTCAGAGCCAGACAGAATTTCACAAAAGTGGTGCAAAATACTTGCATTTTTAACACATTTTGGGGAATTTTGTCTGGCTCTGAATAATTGCTAATCTCTTGGCTTCTTTTTCACCCTTTGTCATGTATACCCCATTGATGAGAAGTAAACATGTATCCTTTCTATATAACAAAATGAGCCAAGAACTAGCTTGGCACGGTATTCAGGGGTGATATTAAAAGTATAGACCGAATCAGAATTATCAATTAATTTTTCGATTACCACTGGTAATTTTAACTTAATTCATCACTAAAACCTGACCAATCATAAATTATTTATTTGTATGTATCTGCGACATATTCTAAAACTTTATAATTACAATGGTATGGAGCAATAATCCCTGTCTCCATCTGCTTTGCATAGATTTTTTTTGCTTTAGCTTCAATCTGTTTTTTGTACTTCTTGCAGAAAAAATATTCTTTTACCATGAGGTTTCGTCTCTGCTCATCTTCTGTTGTCGTTGCCGGTGTACTTAAATCTGCTAAATAATACACTCCATCAACTACCGGAAACATCTTTTTTATTTCTAAAACAGAAAGGATTCTTTTTTAATCAAGTAGTAAGTATTCCTAAATGTGGTTTTTTTGAGTAGTCAGTGTCTATTGAATAGAAAATTTCTGAATCCACATTGTGCAATTTTTCCAAATAATCCGGTTGTATAAATACAAAGCGAAAGTTCGTAAATTCCAATATTATCTCCCTTGTAAAAAATAAGGAAGCATTAAAGCTTCCTCATCGTTACTGTCAGCTGTTCTGGTCGCCAACCACCAAACTTTATCGTCTCTCTCTTTCTAATGGTGGAGAATCACCAAACTTTATCGCTTCCCTCTTTCTAATGGTGGAGAATCACCAAACATAACATTAGCAATATCAATGCCGTATTCTTTTTCTACACCTATTGTATATTCTTTTAGTCACAC